>NZ_JBLNKW010000009.1:0-213973 GCF_048158645.1 Flavobacterium cryoconiti
ACGTGGGCTCAATCCATCCCAAAGTATCGAAATGAACACAAGACAAAACGGCTACAACATCAGTGCTGATATTTATGGTTATAATGAATCCTATTATATTCCACCAATGGAAGCCGTCAGTCGTATCGAAATGGTTAGAGGTGCAGCATCGTTGCAATTTGGATCACAGTTTGGTGGTTTAGTCAATTATGTTACTAAAGATGTTCCAAAAAATAAACCTTTTGAATTCACTACTTCACAAACCATAGGAAGTTATGGCTTATATAATTCCTTCAATTCTGTTGGCGGGAATTATAAAAAAATAAGCTACTATGGCTTTTTACAATACCGTAATATGGAAGGATACAGACCCAACAGCCAGCAATCACAAATTTCTGGATTTGGAAAAATACAATACAATCATTCCGACAAATTAAATTTTGGAGTTGAATATTCTTTACTTCGAAATAAAATAAAAATGCCGGGAGGATTAACCGATAGTTTATTCAATGCAAACCCAAAAACATCAACACGAGCAAGAAACTGGCTAAAAAGTCCATGGAATATCATAACGGCTTACGTCAATTATACGCCTTCGGAAAACAGCACTTTGAGCGTTAAGTCGACTTTTTTGTTTAGTAGCCGTTCTTTAGTTTGGAGAAATGAAGACGGTGGTGCAGCAGCTACTGACGACATTGATCTTACTACAAATACTTTTGTTCCCAGAGAAGTGGGAATCGAAAAAATGAATAACAGTACCACCGAAATACGTTTTTCACAAAATTATTCTTTAGGAAATCAAAAATCAACTTTTGCAGGCGGTGTTCGCCAGAGTTATGCTTGGTTTAAGCGTCAAGGTGGTGGAGAAGGAACGACAAATAGCGATTTTGATTTGTCAATTTCAGGAGATTGGGGATATGATTTGGATTTTGGCACCACAAATCTAGCTCCGTTTGTAGAAAACATTTTTAAACTCTCCAAAAACTTTACTGTTACCCCTGGCTTTCGATTTGAATATTTAAGAAGTACAGCCAAAGGACATAAAGAAGTAGAAGGCGACATTCAACTTACAGATGAAGTTAGAAATAGAACTTTTGCATTAGCAGGACTTGGATTGGAGTTAAAACCTGGAAAAAACACCAGTATCTATGCCAATATTAGTCAAGCTTATCGCCCTATAGATTACAGCCAATTAGAACCTTTTGGAATTAGCTCTAAAATTGACCCCAACCTAAAAGATTCAAAAGGATTTAACAGTGATTTAGGCTACAGAGGTACCATTAGAAACTACCTGAATTTTGACATTGGGGGATTTTATATGGCATATAACAAACGTATTGGCGTGACTTTAGCGACGGACCCTATCACTGGGGATTATTATTCTGTTAGAAAAAATATTGCCAACAGTGTACACCAAGGTATCGAAAGTTATATCGAGTTTAATATTCTAAAATACTTCAATTCACAATCTAATTTTGGTTTAAGTATTTTTAATTCCTTTGCCTATGTAGATGCAAAATATACCACAGGAGAATTTAAAGGGAAAAGAGTCGAAGCCGCCGCTAAAACCATAAATCGTGTGGGTTTAATTTTTAGCACTAATAAATTATCGACTACTTTACAGGTTAATTCTGTTGGAGATGCTTATGGAGACGCTTCAAATGCAACGAGCAGCGAAGATCCGGTTGCAGGTTATATTCCAGCTTACACTGTTTTAGACTGGAGTGCTTCCTACAAATTGAAAAATTTCGCAATTAAGTTAGGTGCCAATAATTTAACTGATAAATCATACTTTACCCGTAGAACAGATGAATATCCTGGGCCAGGGATAATCCCTGCGGTAGGAAGAAGTTTTTATTTAGGTTTTACAGCTAAATTTGAATAAATAATATTTATTTTTTCTTTTTTAAAGATAAAAATTCGTGACAAATTTACAGCTATTTTTTTTAGTATTCGTAACGAATAATCGTATAATAAAATTATCAAATCGCAACTTTTCATTAAACACATTTCATTTGGAGATGTGTTTTTTTTTGATAAAAAATATACCCTGAAAGATTAAATCAAAATAGTTTGGATTAATATCTAAATTATTTTTTGATTTTTAATTACTCATAAAAAACTAGTTATCAATAGTTTAAAATCATCTTTATTTTTTATCAATATTTAGTCTAAATAAGTTTTGATAAATCAAAAGCGGGTTATATATTTGCATTGTTATTTTTAATTATTCCAAATAAACAATCATGAAATATATTTTACTTCCTACATTAACCTTATTATTTAGCTTGAATAGCTTTGCGCAAGATATAGCTAGCACAGCGGAAAACACAAATACAACAGAAACATTTGATACCATTTCAGACACTATAAAAAACAAAAAAGGAGGAGTACTTAAAGAAGTTGTTGTTACAGTTAATAAAGAGAAAAAACCTGTATCTGTATTAAGATCAGGTTTAAAACCAATGGATGTACCACAAAGTGTACAGGTTATTGGTTCTGAAATTATTGAGCAACAACAAGCTATTCGTTTAAGTGATGTGATAAAAAATGCTAATGGTGTTTATGTAGGTTCTGCACGTGGTGGAGCTCAAGAGTCATTGTGGTCAAGGGGATATGACATGTCAGCCAACAATATGTTCAAAAATGGGTTTCGTTTTAATGCAGGTTCTATCCCAGAAGTATCTTCTTTAGAAAGAGTAGAGTTTCTAAAAGGAGGTTCAGCATTATTATTTGGAAACGTAACTCCTGGAGGAATCTTGAATTTGGTTACTAAAACCCCACAATTTACCCAAGGGGGTCAATTATCCATGCAAATGGGAAGCTATGCTTTTTACAAACCTGCGATTGATTTTTATGGACCAATAAACAAATCTATAGCCTATAGGTTTAATGCTTCCTACGAAAATTCAGAAAGTTTTAGAGATTTTGTAAAAAATGAGCGTATTTACATTAATCCTTCGGTTTTGTTTAAAATTTCAGACAAGACACAAATTACAGCACAAGGAGATTATTTAAGTGCTGATTGGACTCCTGATTTTGGTACAGGAATCTTTGGAAAAACCATTTTAGATATTCCAAGCAATAAATATTTTGGTGCACTTTGGTCAACAGGAAACACTAAATCATCTAGTGCATCGGTACTATTCAATCACGATTTTAACAGTAACTGGAAATTAGGTTTCAATTCTTCTTTTCAATCGTACCAGAGAACTCAAAAATCTACTGCACAGTTAAACACGATTGATGTTAATGGAAATTGGAAACGTGGTTTAACACAATCTGATGCTGCCGAAAAAATATTTGCAGATCAATTGAGTTTGCAAGGAACTTTCAAGACAGGAAGTATCAAGCACCAAATATTCACAGGAGTTGATTATGAAAATTCTTCCGCACCAAGTTATACTTATGGCTTTTATGCTACCCCAACAGGTACAACTGCTATCACTACCGAAAATACTGCTATAAATCTTTTTAATTACGATTATAGCACACAAAGTCTGAATGTGCCATACCCTACTAGAGCAACGCAACTAGCTACCACAGATACAGAACGTTTTGGTGTATATGCGCAAGATTTAATTTCGGTTAACAATTACATCAAAGTTCTTGCAGGACTGCGTTGGTCATGGCAAGAAAGTGATGTTACAACCTCCAAAGAAGTAATAGGAAAAATTAATGGAGTTGACACTATCACAACTACTCTTGAAAATGCAACTCCTACAACAGGAGTCAAAACTTTAAACAGAGCCTACTCTCCAAAAGCAGGATTGATAATTCAACCTAATAAAGATTTGTCTTTGTTTGCTAGTTACTCGAACTCGTTTACTCCTAATACAGGAACAACAGTAGATTTAAAACCATTAGACCCTTCTATCATAGACCAATATGAGGCTGGTATAAAAAAAGATTTCTGGAAAGGAATATTGAGCACCAATGTAACGGTATATCAAATCCAAAACAGCAATTTTGCTCAAACAGTTCAGTTTGGAGCAGATGGCATTTCGCCAAACGTAAACACCAATTTAAAAGAATTGGTTGGAGGAACAAAAGGAAAAGGAATTGAAGTAGATATTACTGCTAGACCAGTTTTAGGTTTGAACATCAATGCTGGATATAGCTTTAATGAAACCAAAATTTCAAAATCTTCAGGAACAAGCGGAAGCCTTGTAGTAGGAGATCTTTTAGCTAGAACTCCAAAGCATACAGCCAATTTAAGTTTTTTCTACAAATTACCAAGCGGCGCATTGAAAGGACTGACTTTTGGAGCTATCGGAAGTTATATTGGCGACCGTACAGGAGGTTGGAACGACCGTTATGTATGGACAGAAAACAAACCAGTAACTACTCCAAAAACATATACTGTTACTATTGAAGACCGAGATATTCCACTACAAGGTTACACCACCGTTGATGCTTCTGTAGGTTACGATTGGGAAAAAGTATCGATTTTGTGCAAAGTATCTAACATTACTGATGAATTGAACTATACCGTTCACGAAAATTACAGTGTGAACCCAATTGCACCGCGTCAAGTAATGGTAAGCTTAAAATACAAGTTATAGTTTAAAAATTTTAGTTTCATTTTTCTAAAAAATTTTCTGTCTCTTTCATTTTTTTAAAGCGGAAAAAAAAATTTGATTCTGTTTCGTTAAACAGCAACAACTTGCTATAAAAAATCCGTGTTGCCACGGATTTTTTATTTATACCAAAGATCTATTTATTAAAAAAAACAACAGTAAAACTGTAGAATATATTAATTGATTAGAATTCCATTTTCTTCAAGTATTTCAAAAAGGCTAATACTTAGATTTGGGTCGTATTTCTCAATACCACTTTGATACCATTTTTCTATCATATTAATTTGATGTGGAGTATACCCATCCGCTTCAAAAGGTAAGCCAAGTAAACCTGTAACAAGAAAATCTTCCAAAACTTTATCAGTAACAATACGTTGGGGAATTCCATTACTAATATATCCGTTCATTCGCTCATAATCTGATCTTCCGGAAGTAAATCCAGTAACAAAAGCTTCATTGTTTTTTACGCTGTTGAATTGCTGAAATGGATTCAAACCAACTGAATATCCTTTAAGATATTCTTGTCTATAAGCAGGACTAAATATTTTCTTCATTTTCTTATTAATGTAGTAATTGAGAATTCCGTCCCAAACATATTAACAATTTATCAGTAAATACGCAAAAATCGTTTAAAGGAAAAAATACCCTTTAAATCACATTTGCGATGACGTTCGTCGATAAAATATTATCGTGTAACTACCACCTAATTATTGACTTTCTCGGGCGTCTTGTCGTGACAAAAAACAAAATATTTAATTTTTCAAAAAAAAATCCCAATCCTGAAATTTCAGAATTGGGACTTTTGATTTTATAAATTGACTAATTAATCCTTATTTCAATCCAGCTAAACTATGTTCGATAGTTTCAATTTTAGATAAAGCATCTGCTTCTTTTTGTCTTTCATTTGCCAAAACTTTCTCGGGCGCACCAGCAACAAATTTCTCGTTCGCCAGCTTGTTTTGAACTGATTTCAAGAAACCTTGTGTATATACTAACTCCGCATTTAGTTTTGCAATTTCTTCTTCTACATTTATATTTCCTGTAATTGGAATGAAATATTCATTCGATTTTACACGGAAAGACAAAGCGCCATCCACTTTATCAGAAACATATTCTAACGAAGTGATGTTCCCTAATTTAGTGACTACCGAATCAAAATAAGTTGAAACTTTGTCATTATTCACCACTTTCAATTCAATAGTATCTTTGAACGGAATATTCTTGTCTTTACGAATCGTTCTAATTCCAGAAATCACTTCAATTGTATTTTCGAAATCAGCAATTAAACGGGCATTAAAAGACTTCATTTCTGGCCAAGTCGAAACAATCAACGCTTCCTCAGTAGTTCTCTCCGCAAGAATTTGCCAAATCTCCTCTGTCAAGAACGGCATAAACGGATGCAATAATTTCAAGTTATTTTCTAGCATTTCTATCGCTTTCGCAAAAGTCACGCTATCAATTGGCTGTTGGTATGATGGTTTTATCATTTCCAGAAACCAAGAACAGAAATCATCCCAAACCAATTTATAAATTCCCATCAAAGCATCGGAAATCCTGTATTTTTCAAAATTATCTTCAATTTCTAAAAGCGTTTGTTGTAATTTGGCTTCATACCATTCAATCGCTACTTTTGAAGATTCCGGTTGCGGTATTGCATCCGAAACTTCCCAGCCTTTTATTAGTTTGAACGCATTCCAAATTTTATTGGTAAATGCTTTTCCTTGATTACACAATTCTTCATCAAACATAATATCGTTTCCTGCAGAAGCGCTCAAAAGCAACCCTACACGAACCCCATCAGCACCAAATTTTTCGATTAAATCCAAAGGATCAGGAGAATTACCTAATGATTTAGACATTTTGCGTCTTTGTTTGTCACGAACCAAACCAGTCAAATACACATTAGTAAATGGTTTTTTTCCAGTATATTCATAACCTGCAATAATCATTCTCGCTACCCAGAAAAACAAAATATCCGGACCCGTTACTAAATCATTCGTTGGATAATAATATTTAAAATCTTCACTTTCCGGATCCATAATTCCTCCAAAAACGGACATTGGCCATAGCCAAGAAGAAAACCAAGTATCAAGAGCATCAACATCCTGGGTTAAGTCTGAAGTTGTAAGTTGTAAGTTGTTGGTTCTTTCTTTAGCCAAAACTAAAGCTTCTTCGATAGATTCAGCAACTACAAAATCCTCTTTTCCATCGCCATAGAAATAAGCCGGAATTTGTTGTCCCCACCACAATTGACGGGAAATATTCCAATCACGGATATTATTTAACCAATGAGCGTATGTATTATTAAAACGTGCTGGATGCAATTTAATTTCACCATCAACCAAAACAGATTTGATTGCCGGTTTAACCAAATCCTCCATTTTCAAGAACCATTGATCTGATAAACGAGGCTCAATTACTGCTTTGGTTCTTTCAGAAGTCCCTACTTTATTCAAATGAATTTCTGTTTTTGCTAAAGCACCAATCGTTTCTAATTCTTTGGCAATTGCCTCACGAACCACAAAACGGTCTTTTCCTTGATACTGCAATCCAAAACTATTCAAAGTAGCGTCTTCATTGAAAATATCAATAATTTCCAAATTATGCTTCTCCCCTAATGCTTTGTCATTCATATCGTGGGCAGGAGTTACTTTCAAACAACCTGTTCCAAATTCGATATCAACATATTCATCTTCTATAATAGGAATCACTCTTCCGCAAATAGGCACAATTGCTTTTTTGCCTTTCAAATGAGTAAAACGTTCGTCATTTGGATTAATACAAATTGCAGTATCTCCAAAAATAGTTTCCGGACGTGTTGTAGCTATCGTCAGAAAGTCTTCACTTCCTTCGATTTTATATTTTAGGAAATATAATTTCCCTTGTTGTTCTTCATAAATTACTTCCTCGTCAGACAAAGTAGTTTTAGCTTCAGGATCCCAGTTTACCATTCGGTATCCTCTATAAATCAAACCTTTGTTGTATAAATCTACAAAAGAACGAATTACAGATGCTGACATATCAGGATCCATAGTAAACTTAGTGCGTTCCCAATCACAAGAAGCACCTAATTTTTTCAATTGGTCCAGAATTACACCGCCATATTTGTCAGTCCATTCCCAAGCATGCGCCAAAAATTCTTCGCGTGTCAAATCGTTTTTATTGATTCCTTCTGCTTTTAATTTTGCAACAACTTTAGCTTCGGTAGCAATGGAAGCATGATCCGTTCCCGGAACCCAACAAGCGTTGAAACCTTTAAGACGCGCTCTCCTAATTAATACATCTTGAATGGTATTATTCAGCATATGTCCCATATGCAAAACCCCGGTAACATTAGGCGGTGGAATTACTATAGTATATGGCGTTCTATGGTCTGGCTCCGAGTGAAAATAATTATTCTTCATCCAGTAGTCATACCACTTATTCTCAATAGTTTTGGCGTCGAATTGTGCAGGAATTGTCATTTTATTGTGGATTCGTTTAATCGTTAAATTCGATTGTTTGTTTGTTCAGTTAAACAAATAACCAAATCAACAAATAACCTTTTAAAATTTGGTCTGATATTTGTAATTCTAATTGGGACAAAAGTAAATAATTAAGTACACTATAAAAAGAGAAATAAATATTTGTGCATTAATTAAAAGAAAGTACATTTACTTAACCGAATCAAAAAAAATTAAAATGAAAAAAATAATAACTTTAATAGCAATTGTATTTGCAAGCAGTGTAGGTTTTGCCCAATCTGGTGCTAAAATTGAATTTGCAGCTAAAGATAATACTATTGATTATGGTAGAATTTCCAAATCAAGCGATAATGGCATAAGAGCTTTTGAATTTACTAATACCGGAAATGCTCCATTAGTGATCACTTCGGTACAGTCGACTGCAAGCAGTACCATTTTATCGCAACCAAAAACAGCTATACAGCCCGGAAAAACAGGAAAAATTGAAGTAAAATACAATATGGCTCCAGGTCCTATCCGCAAAACAATTACTGTAGAATCTAACGCAGTGAATTACGAAGAAGGAAGGGTTGCTTTAAAAATTAAAGGAGAAGTAATACCTAATTAAGGTATTTTTAGATAAACTCAAAGCGCTTTTTGATACTCAATTTCAAGAAGCGTTTTTTTTTATAAAATATTTTGAAGCTGAAACCTAAATTTAAGAATTTTGCCATTTCGCTCAATTTCTAATACAATCCATTTTTCTTCTTCAGATTTAAAAAGAGAATTAATTTCCTGTAAAGAATATTTGTATCCAAAATTTTTATTTATTGAAACAATTACGTCTCCTTTTTGTAAACCACTATTTTCTGCAGGTGAATTTTTTCTAACATTAGCAATTTCATAAACTGGTTTTAAATTGAATTTATATTTAAAATCGCTGGTTTTCTTATCTGTTTTTGATGTAAAAGGATCATCCAAAACTACTGTAGGAACCGTCTGGAGGGCTACCGTTTCCTGCACCCATTGCAAACCATGATGCTGAATCTCAACACCACTTTTGTTATAATTAAAAGGAGAGTAATATTCTTTATTTTTCTTTAAATACAAAAATCCATTAGTATAGTCAAAAACAACTGCGAATCTTCTTAAAATTTCACCTCCCACAGAGCCAACTCTACCAGGAACCATTTTAACATTTCGCACTGAACTGGAATCTGGGAAAGCAACAATAGGATTATTAAATTCAAATTTCGACATTGTAAATTTTGAAATTTTTGCTCTTCTCCCTTCTACATCGCCGCTAAATCCTTTGCCCAAATAATCTTCAAAATTTTTAACAGGAACTTTTATCAATTTAGAGCGACTTTCAAAGAGCCAAAGTGCATCACTATTGCCAATATCTATTAATAATTTAGCAGGAAACGCAACAGAATCAATACTTATAGTATTTATGATGTATGGTTTTAGTTTTTCAATTGTAATAGCAACTTTCTCAAATTTTCTCTCTATTTTCTTTCTGTTTTTTTCAATGTCACTATGAACAATTATTCTTCTTTTTTCATAATCAATTTCTACCAAATTGTTTCTAAAAAACTGATATCCAATAATTCCGTTTACTGGAATTCCCACATGAGAAGACAAATTAAATTCCTGATCCAAAACAATGTATAACAAATGATTACTCGATTTCAATCCCCCTGCCTCTAAGACATTATTAGTCGATTTTAACCCTTCGATGGCATCTTCGCTTCCTAGACCGCGCAAAGTTATTTTTTCGACATTAGAAAATTCGATTTCTTTTTTATCTTCCAAACTAAACAAAATGGTTTCTTCAACACCAGAATCCAATAAAAAATTTAGCTCTACACCGTTGACCTTAATAGGAATGAAAATTAAATTATTAATAAATTTGAAAGGAATAGTCACTTTATCGACCTTTTTACTAAACTGAAAACCATCTTGTGCTAAAATAGTCAAGGTACTGAAAAGGAGAAAAAATAAAATAATTACCTTTTTCATTAAGAATTGTTTGTATAAAGTTACTAAAAATACAACATAATAGTGCGTTTTTGATACCAAATAGACTTATTAATTACAGTAAGTTTGAAAAAAAAATTGCAAATTTGCATTTCAATAATTTTAAACATGCCAAATATATCTAACAGAGGCAAACAAATGCCCGAATCACCAATACGAAAATTGGCTCCTTTTGCTGAAATGGCTAAAAAAAAGGGTCATAAAGTATACCATTTGAATATAGGTCAACCCGATATAAAAAGTCCAGAAGTCGCCATTAAAGCAATTAAAAATATTGATTTAAGTATTATTGAATACGGTCCTTCTGCTGGTTATGAAAGTTATAGAAAAAAATTAGCACAATTTTATACCAATCAGGATGTAAAAGTTTCTTTTGAAGACATCATGATAACTACTGGTGGGTCTGAGGCACTTTTATTTGCTTTAGGAAGTATTATGGATCAGGGAGATGAAATCATTATTCCAGAACCATTTTATGCTAATTACAGTGCTTTTTCGGCAGAATCCGGCGCTACAGTAGTTCCAGTAAATTCTGTTTTTGAAAGTGGTTTTACATTGCCTCCAATTGAAGAATTTGAAAAACTAATTACTCCAAAGACCAAAGCAATTTTAATTTGCAATCCAAGCAACCCTACCGGTTATTTGTATTCCGAATCAGAAATTTTGCAATTGGGTAAACTAGCTAAACAATACGATTTGTTCTTGATTGCTGATGAAGTATACCGAGAATTTATATATGATGAAGACATTCATTATTCTGTAATGAATCTTGAAGGACTGGAACAAAATGTCATCATGATCGATTCTGTATCTAAACGCTACAGCATGTGTGGAGCTCGAATTGGATGTATGGTTACAAAAAATAAAGAGGTAATTTCAGCAGCGATGAAATTTGCACAAGCACGTCTGTGCCCTCCAACAATTGAACAGATAGCTTGCGAAGCAGCCATCGATACTCCTCAAAGTTATTTTGATGAAGTAATTACAGAATATAAAGAACGTAGAGATACCTTAATTTCCGAATTAAATAAAATCGAAGGTGTAATCGTTACCAAACCTAAAGCTGCTTTTTATTGTATTGCACAACTTCCTGTTGACAATACAGATGATTTTGCACAATGGCTTTTAGAAAGCTATGATTTGAATGGTGAAACTGTTATGGTTGCTCCTGCTGCCGGTTTTTATTCGACTCCAGGAATGGGATTAAACCAAGTGCGTATTGCTTATGTTCTTAAAAAAGAAGATTTAATTAGCGCCGTTCGCATTCTAAAAGAAGCAATTCCAGTTTATAATTCAACTCGATTGAAAAAATTAATTGAAGTAGAATAATTACAAATCAAAAAAACATCTTTGTTATCGTATTGATAACCAAAAGATTTCAAATACTTTACAAAAGGCAGTAACCAAAAAGTTATTGCCTTTGTTTTTTTGAAGCAATTAGAAAATCCTACTTTGTCGATTATGGCTATAAAGTCATCATTAAATAGTATAAACGATAGAAATTCTTTAGTTTTTATTAATTATCTTTACCGCTTAAATTTACATACCCAATATAATAGTACCTTTTTGATGATAAATAACGAAGAATTTCAAGACGAGATAGGAAACAATCACATTAGTACCAGTGCAAAAAATCCATTAAGAGAAGATGCATTTGCTATTTCAGATGAAGAAAAAATAGAAAAAATTAAAAAAGACGTTGAAAATATTCTGATTACCCTTGGAATGGATTTGACGGATGACAGCATGAAAGGGACTCCAAATCGTGTTGCTAAAATGTTTGTAAAAGAAATCTTTGGAGGATTGAATCCTACTAAAAAGCCAAAAGCATCTACTTTTGACAACAATTACAAATACGGTGAAATGTTAGTCGAAAAAAACATTACTCTTTACTCTACTTGTGAACATCATTTATTACCCATTATAGGAAGAGCTCATGTGGCTTATATTTCTAATGGAAGAGTTATTGGGCTTTCTAAAATGAATAGAATTGTAGAATATTATTCCAAAAGACCGCAGGTACAAGAACGTTTGACAATGCAAATCGTTCAAGAATTACAAATGGCATTAGGTACTGAAGATGTAGCTTGTGTAATTGACGCTAAACACCTTTGCGTGAATTCAAGAGGAATCAGCGATATTGAAAGTAGCACAGTAACCTCAGAATTTGGAGGAAAATTTAAAGATGTTCAAACTAAGAGAGAGTTTTTGGATTATATTAAATTAGAGACAAAGTTCTAAAATACAAATAATTCTATTTAACCGATAAAGCCCTAGCCCTGATGGAAGCGGCATCCTTTTTATGGCTTTTTTAGCCATAAAAAGATATAGCGAACAGCGGGAAAAAGCTCCAAAAAAAATACAAATGCCATTATATAAAAGTCAAACTCTAAAAATATACAATTCTCTTTCGGGAGAAAAAGAAACATTTACACCTATTCATGAAGGCAATGTTGGAATGTATGTTTGCGGACCCACGGTTTACAGCAATGTACATCTGGGTAATGTGAGAACATTCATGTCTTTTGATGTCATATTTAGGTATTTTTTGCATTTGGATTATAAAGTTCGTTACGTTCGTAATATTACTGATGTAGGTCATATTGTGGATGATGTAGATGAAGGTGAGGATAAAATTGCTAAAAAAGCACGTTTGGAGCAATTGGAACCGATGGAAGTAGTACAGCGTTACACAGTTGATTTCCATGATATTTTGAATGCCTTTAACTTTTTGCCACCAAGTATTGAACCAACGGCAACAGGTCATATCATTGAACAAATCGAAATTATCAAGACTATTATTGACAAAGGAATTGGCTATGAAGCCAATGGATCTGTTTATTTTGATGTGGTAAAATTCAATGAAACCAACCATTATGGCAGATTAAGTGGTCGAAATATTGAAGACATGCTTGCTAACACCAGAGATCTTGACGGCCAAAGCGACAAAAGAAATCCGCAAGATTTTGCGCTTTGGAAAAAAGCTGAACCACAACATATTATGCGTTGGCCTTCGCCTTGGAGCGATGGTTTCCCAGGATGGCACCTTGAATGTACCGCTATGAGCACTAAATACTTAGGCAATCATTTTGATATTCACGGAGGTGGAATGGACTTAAAATTCCCACATCATGAATGTGAAATTGCTCAAAATGAAGCTTGTACCGGGCAAACTCCTGTAAATTATTGGATGCATGCCAATATGCTGACGCTAAACGGCAAAAAAATGGCTAAATCTACCGGGAATAATATTTTACCAAGAGAAATATTGACCGGAGAAAATACTATTTTAAGTAAAGCTTTTTCGGCATCAGTAGCGCGTTTCTTTATGCTTCAAGCCCATTATAGAAGTATTCTTGATTTCTCAGATGATGCTATTGTTGCAGCTGAAAAAGGATACAAGAGACTAATGGAGGCGATAGATGCTTCAAAAGATTTAAACGCCAGTCCAAACTCTACAATCGACATTGCTGCTTGGAAACAGTCCTGTTATGATGCTATGAATGATGATTTTAACACCCCTATTCTAATTGCACAATTATTTGAAGGCGTTCGTTTTATCAATTTATTAAAAGAAGGAAAAGAAACTCTAACTACCGAAGACTTAAAAACATTCACAGCTGCTATTAATGGTTTTGTATTTGATGTTCTAGGATTAGAGGATGAGAAAATTTCTGATAGTAATAATGATAAATTAGAAGGCACGGTAAATATGTTGATTGAAATGCGAAAACAAGCCAGAGACAATAAAAATTTCGCTTTATCTGACCAGATTCGGGACCAATTGATTGCTTTAGGTATTCAATTGAAAGATGGAAAAGAAGGAACTACATTTAGCATTTAAAAAACAGGTTCCAGAGTACAGATTAAAAAATTGATATTGAATGTTGAAGTTTTAAATCCGAAAACCAGAATCATGCTTTCAAGAATCCTAATTTTTCCATTTGTAGTTCTTGTTCGGTTTTATCAAACCGCAATATCTCCCTATACCCCTTCAGCCTGTAGATTTGAACCTACCTGTTCTTCTTATATGATTGGGGCACTACAAACACACGGATTACTTTATGGAGGTTTTTTAGGTATCAAAAGAATTTTAAGCTGCCATCCTTGGGGGAAAAGTGGTTACGATCCTGTTCCTGAAAAAAAATGCAATCATAAACATTAACTTTATATAAGTACTATTTTTACTTTAAATATATATTTTTACAATTCATAAAAAACAATATTAAATGACACACGCTTTGAACATAGTTTGGAATCCATCAGAAGGAATTGATTTAGGCTTTTTTGTAATACGCTATTATAGCCTGATGTTTGTAGTTGCTTTTGGATTAGGCTGGTACATCATGAAAAATATTTTTGAACGTGAAGGCGAATCCATAGAAAAATTGGATTCTCTTTTTATATGGACTGTTCTTGCAACATTGATTGGAGCGCGATTAGGTCATGTTTTATTTTATGATTGGGAATATTTTCGCAATCATTTACTGGAAATATTCTTACCATTTCGATTTTCCCCTAAATTTGAATTCACCGGTTTTCAGGGTTTAGCGAGTCACGGAGCTGCAATATCAATCATAATTGCTATGTATTTTTACAGCAAAAACATATTAAAAAGACCTCAATTGTGGATTTTAGATAGAGTAGTAGTCCCTGTTGCGAGTGGAGCAATATTTGTGAGACTAGGAAATTTTTTCAATTCGGAAATTGTAGGAAAAGAAACTACATCAGTATTTGGAATACGTTTTCTACGCGATAAATTTAGTCCTGCTGACGCAGTAAATGCAACTCAAATACCAAATCCAAAAGCTGCTTACCACGCTATAGCTACAGACCCAAAATTTTCAGCGTTGTTAGAACAAGTTCCCGCAAAGCATCCTACACAATTATATGAAGCGTTTTGTTATATTTTTGTATTTGCCATATTATTTTTCATGTATTGGAAAACAGAAGCAAGACTTAAATCCGGTTATTTATTTGGAATGTTTCTAGTGCTGCTATTTACAGTACGTATTGTTGTAGAATCTGTAAAAGAGAGTCAAGGCGGTTTTGAAAATGAACTGGGTTTACTTTCAACAGGACAATGGCTAAGCATTCCTTTTATCCTAATAGGATTGTATTTTGTTTTTACAGCCGAAAAGCCTGTTAAAGTAGAACATTAAGCCTTAAACAATATCACTAAAACAAAAAAGCTTCCAATATTTGGAAGCTTTTTTGTTTTATCTTTTTAAAGAAAAATGAGATTTAAATTTTTTAAGCACATCTTGTTCTGTGTATTCGACAGTAAACCAGTAATCATTCGCAGGCATTGGTTGTCCAATATAAGTTCCGTCCCAACCTAAACCATTTGGTCTTAATTCCTTCAAAAGTTTACCATAGCGATCAAATATTAGAATTTTAGAATTGGATTGATCTGCTAAGCTAAAAATATTCCAAGTGTCGTTATAGTTATCATTATTAGGAGTGAAAAATTTAGGATAATCAATTACCAAAACATTATTTCTTGTTATTGGAGGACTACAACCATTTTTATCTTGAACAGTAATGGAATGCGTACCTAAAGAAACATATTCAAAAATAGGACTTTCTTGAAATGGTCCGTCATCCAATTGATACAAATAGTCGCCAGCTACAGTAGCATTAATCGTAACAATTTGATTTTTGGAAAACGCCTCTGTAACTGTCCAATCTACATTAACAAGAGTGGATTGATTAACGGTCACATTTATCGTTTTTGAAGTCGCACATTGATTCGGATTTGGAGTAAATACATAAGCTCCACTTGTAGTATTATTAATGACTGATGGCACCCAGGTTCCTGTAATTCCATTTGGCGATATATTTTTCAAAATAGGAACTGCATTACCGGAACAAATTGACAAATCAGTAAAACTGGGCTGAATTAAAGGATTTACAACTACAGATAAAGTTTGAGTTGTGGCACATTCCGTTGTATTTGGCGTAAAAACATAACTTCCGCTTGTAGTATTACTAATTGTTGCTGGTGACCAAGTCCCACTTATTCCATTTGGAGAAGTGGAAGCTAAGGACGGCGCGGTAGATCCTGAGCAGAATGAAGGAATCGCTACAAAATTTGGTGTCGTTTTTGGTATTACAACTACGTTCAAAGTTTGAGTTGTTGCACATTGATTCGCGTTGGGTGTAAATACATAAGTACCATTAGCTACATTATTAATATTTACCGGAGACCAAGTTCCAATTATCCCATTGGGTGATGTATTGGTTAAAAGTGGAGCTGTAGAACCAAAACAAAAAGGAGGAATATTTGCGAAATTAGGTGTTACAACAGGCACAATATTTATTGTGACAGTAGATAGCGTCAATGAAGTACATTGGCCAGCATTAGGGGTAAAACTATAAGTAACCGGACCCAAAACTGCTGTATTAACTGAAGCTGGACTCCAAGTACCAGAAATAGCCGTTGTATTATTTGAATTTAAAGGCAAAATTGGCGGTGTTGCATTCTGACAAACAGTAGTTGGAATTCCAGTGAAGGTTGGTGTAGCTAATGGTGTAACCGTTACATTCAAAGTTTGTGTTGTAGCACAAGGAAATAATACAGGATCTGGTGTAAACACATAATTACCACTTGTTGTGTTACTGACAATAGCTGGAGACCAAGTACCTGTTATATTATTAGGAGATATAGGACCTAAGGTAGGAGCTACAGTTCCTGAACAAAAAGGAGCAATCGCGGTAAAATTTGGAGTTACAATACTGGCTGGAGAACATATTGTAGTGCAACTTTCTGTTTGGGAAGTCACACAAGGTTTTGCACCAATTGCCGTAAGAGTGAATACTACTGTTTGCTTTTCATTCAACCCTGCTACTGTAAAGTTAGAAGGAGCATTATGTGTACCTGTAATAGGTAATCCACCATCTATTGTATAACTATAGGTAAAACTAGATTGTCCTGTATTTGCAAAGTCAAATTTAATAGAATTTGGTGTTACTGTTTGGCAGTATAAATCTAATTGTTGATTGACGTATACATATATTGGAGTTCTAGGAGTACTTTCAACTCCACTTACTAACTGCGTTACATAATAAGTAATCGGACTACCTCCAGTTGCAGCTGTAGCTGTCGAAGGAGTTGGAGCAGTGATTGAAAATGCCCCTCCTGTAACTGCTGTATACCATCTTAAAGTCCCTCCTCCAGAAGGTACTGCAGATAAAGGAGTTGCAGTTTCATTCAAACAATAATACAGATATTGCGGATTTGGAGTTGGAGGTGGAGTTTGACCAAAAATACTGGAACCAAGAAACAAATCAGCAAAACAAACAAAGACTAATAAAATTATACCCTTTTTCACTGTTCAAATTTTTAAAATAGATTGGATTAAGGTAAATATATTAAAAATAAAGTTTTATTGAAATTAATTGTAAAAAAAAAGTTCATAAATTATAGAAAATACCAAATTCAATATTAGTAGTATTAAAACCCAAGTTTGGACTGTTTAAGCCTGCATTGGAAACATGGCGAAAACTAGGCCTAATTTCAAAAATAAATTTGTTAATTTCTAAATCAATACCTACAGCTAAAGTATTTGATAAAGCAAATCCTTTAGCCAAACGTTCGGTTTCTGCATTAGATATCAATGGACCAGTGCTTCCTAAAATAAAAATACTAAGTGTATTAGAAATTGGCTTTCTTATCAGAATACCTAAATTTAAAATGTATTGATTGACATTATTCGTTTTGGAATAATATTCCCGTTTCATTATATAATCAGGATCATCAGAAGTAATAAAAAAAGGATTAATAAGTTTATGTTCTCCAAAATTAATCTCTGGCTCAACTACTAATTCCCATGTATATCTTTTAGTTTTTTTAATTACACAACCAATATGTATTTTATAAAACTGATTATCAAAAGTGTAGTTCTTATTTTTAAATTCATGTCCAAAACCATACAAAAACCCCATCACTAAATCATTCTTATTTTTTTGAGAAAAAGAAGCATGAAATAAAAAAAACAATAACAGTGTGAAAAGTATTTTTCTACCCATAATCAATTCATTTAAAAGAGATTAAATTAAATACCAATACTAAAATTAACTATTATAATTGAATAAATACTAATATTTATCACAAAAAAAAGATCCAACTTTCGTTGGATCTTTTCCTTAACTATGATTAAAATAAATCTTAAACTTCTGAATGTTGCTTTTCGATTAATTTTTTATCTTCTCTTGAAATCGTATCTACCAATACTGGTGTAGCGATAAACAATGATGAATATGTTCCTACAATAATACCTACTAGCATTGCAAAGATGAATCCTCTGATTGATTCACCACCAAAAACAAACATGATTAATAATACACCAATCATTGTTAATGACGTATTGATTGTTCTGGACATTGTTGAATTAATTGATTTGTTTACAATTTCTCCAAAATTACCTTTAGTTTTTCCGTCTAAGAATTCACGAACTCTGTCAAATACAATAACGGTATCATTCATAGAATACCCAATAACAGTAAGAATCGCAGCAATAAAATGTTGGTCGATTTCCATACCGAAAGGCATAAATTTATAACACAAAGAATAAATTCCTAATACGAAGATAACATCATGCGCTACAGCAGCAATCGCTCCTAAACCATATTGCCATTTTCTAAAACTAATAAACAAATATAAAAATACAATTAACATTGCTCCAAGAACAGCCCAATATGCATTCGTTTTAATATCTTCTGCTACAGTTGGCCCAACTTTTGAAGCTAGCATAATACCTGATTTTTTACCCTCGTATGCATTTACAAATTTATCATACGTTAAACCTGTAGAGAAATGTTGTTTTAAATTATTATACAATAACTTATTTACTTCTTGATCAGCTTGAGTTCCGTGTTCTTCTACTTTATATTTAGTAGTAATTTTTAATTGGTTATCATTACCAAATATTTTTACTTCAGCACTTCCTTCAAATACTTTGGCTAATTCCGCTTTTACTATTTCAGCACTAACTGGTTTTTCAAAACGCACCTGAAAAGTTCTACCCCCTACAAAATCTACACCTTGATCTAAACCATTTGTAAATAAAGAAACAAAACTAACAATAACTACAATTGAAGAAAAAGCATAAGTCCATTTTTTTACACCTAAGAAATCAAAATGAAAGTTAGTAAAGAAGTTTTTAGAAAAATTAGTTACAAATGACAAATCATTTTTACCAGCGATATTCTTGTCTATAAAAATTCTTGCAATAAAGATTGAAGTAAATAATGAAGTTATAATACCGATAAGTAACGTTGTTGCGAAACCTTTGATTGGTCCTGAACCAAAAATAAACAATACTGTACCAATTAAAATATGCGTAACGTTTGCATCTACAATAGAACGCATAGCACCTTTCCAACTGTAAGAAGCAATTACCGCTTCACCCAATGTTTTTCCTGCTCGTAATTCTTCTTTTGCTCTTTCATAGATGATGATATTCGCATCAACTGCAGTACCCATCGTTAAAACGATACCGGCAATACCTGGTAATGTCAATACAGCACCTAAACTTGCTAAAATACCGAATAAGAATAATAAGTTAACTGCCAATGCAATATTTGCATACCAACCTGCTTTCCCATAATAAACAATCATCCAAAGTGATACTAAAAGTAATCCTACAAGTGCAGAAGTTGTTCCATTATCAATTGCTTCTTGACCTAAGGATGGTCCTACTACCTCTGATTGAACTATATCTGCTGCAGCTGGTAATTTACCTGCTCTTAAAACATTTGCTAAATCTTTAGTTTGAGTTACATCAAAAGTTCCTGAAATTTCAGATCTACCTCCAGCAATTGGACCACTAGAAACTCCTGGCGCAGAATATACAATATCATCCAAAACAATAGCGATATTGCTTTTTTGTGTATAAGCTCTACCTGTCAGTTCTTCCCAAACTTTTGCTCCTTGGTTATTCATTTGCATAGAAACAGCTGGTTTTCCTGATTGATCAAAAGTATCTTTTGCATCAGTAACTACACCACCTGCCATTGCAGGAATATTATCTCTATTTCCTTTTAAAGCATATAATTCTACCGCATCAACATCTTTCCCTTTTGCATCTTTAATAGCTGAAGGAATACCCCAAACAAATTTAGCATAACGTTGATCTCCTGTCAATAGAACTCTGATGTCTGCTCTTTTTAAATATCCATTTACAACAGCAGTATCTTTTGGTGAGAAAAGACCTAAAACTGGTCCACCACCTTGACCTATCATTTTATCCAATAAAGGATTATTTCCTTTTTTAGTTGCTGCCGAATCTTTTCCATCTGTTAACAAAGCACTCAAAGAATCTTTCGCAACAGTTTTAACCTCAACTTTATTAATTTCAGTTTTTTTCAATGACTCATTTGCAGCCATTAAAAAATTACCAATTTCATCAATTTTATACGTTTCCCAAAACTCTAATTGAGCAGTACTTTGTAATAATTTTTTTATTCTGTCAACATCTTTAGCACCAGGAAGTTCAACTAGAATTCTTCCAGATTCTCCTAATTTTTGAATATTCGGTTGTGTTACACCAAATTTATCGATACGCTTTCTTAATACACCGAAAGCACTTTCTACAGATTCATCAACTTTTCTTTTGATTACTTTTTGAACTTGCGCATCAGTCATCTGAAAATCTACTCCACCTTCACCTTGCAAACTTCTGTTTGCAAAAATATCAGGAGAAGCTAATTTTACAGTTCCTTTTGAATTTGCTTCAAAAGCATCAAAGAACTTGTCTAAATACGATTTATTTCCTTGTAAATCTGCAGTAGCATCAGCCAAAGATTTATTGAAAACTGGATTTTTAGAATTGTTGGATAATCCTTTCAATATATCTTTAACAGAGATTTGAAGTATTACATTAATACCTCCTTCTAAGTCAAGACCTTTATTAATTTGCTTATCACTTACTTCATTAAAAGTAAAATCAGTAAATCCAAGATTAAATACTTTTTCTTTACCGATAGAATCTAAATATTTAACTTCTTTCTCAGTATTCCCATTAGCAAAAGATTTTGCATCGTTTTTTACTTTACTTGCGACAAAAGTGAAAGAAAGTTGGTAAATACTTACCAATGCAAATAGAATTGCGAAAAATTTAATAAGTCCTTTATTCTGCATTATTACTAAAAATTAATTATTTTTTATTTATTTATTTTTGCTTTAAACCTTATAGAGTAAGACTTGCCATCAATTTTTGAAACCAAAAAAGAATATCAGGAATTACATCAATTTTTTTAAACCGAGCAAATATATAATTAACGTTAAGATTAACCAATTTATTTATTGATTAATCTCAAAAAAAAGACTGCTAAAGTGCAGTCTTCTCTCTTTTATAATTAAAATATTATGCTAAAATCGATTTTAAGGCATCATTCATTTGTCTAACAGCATCAGCACTTTTAGCAAACAATGCTTCTTCTTGCTCATTTAGTGCAATGTCAAGAATTTCTTCTACTCCATTTTTACCAATAATACAAGGTACACCTATACAGATATCATTTTGACCATATTCTCCTTCGACAAAAACAGAACAAGCGATCATTTTCTTTTGATCATTCAAAATACTATCTACCAAATAAGCAACTGAAGCTCCAGGAGCATACCAAGCCGAAGTCCCTAAAAGACCTGTAAGTGTAGCCCCACCTACCATAGTATCAGCAGCTACCTTTTGCAGAACTTCCTCAGAAAGAAACTCAGTTACCGGAATTCCATTATAAGATGCCAAACGTGTTAAAGGAATCATAGTAGTATCACCATGACCACCTATCACCATTGCCGAAATATCATTTGCAGGTTTGTCTAAAGCCAAAGACAAATACGTTCTAAAACGAGAGCTATCCAATGCTCCACCCATACCTATAATTCTGTTTTTTGGCAATCCTGTAGATTTCAAAGCCAAATAAGTCATTGTATCCATAGGGTTAGAAACTACCACTATAATAGTATCTGGCGAATGTTTCAATACATTTTCAGCAACCGTTTTCACGATTCCTGCGTTGATACCTATTAGTTCTTCACGAGTCATTCCTGGTTTTCTAGGAATTCCGGACGTAATTACCACTACATCGCTTCCTGCTGTTTTAGAATAATCGTTAGTAACACCTGATACTTTGGTATTAAAACCTGTATTTGTAGCACATTGCATAATATCCAAAGCTTTACCTTCCGCAAAACCTTCTCTGATATCCAATAATACTACTTCGCTAGCAATTCCTCTATAAGAAATTACATCTGCACAGGTTGCACCTACATTCCCTGCTCCTACAATGGTAACTTTCATATTTTTATGTTTATTCGGTTATTTGTTTAGCCGTTGAATCGATTAAACAAATAACCAAATCAACGAATAAACTTTTTAATTAAGCGTCTATATTAGCGTAAACTGCATTTTTCTCAATGAATTCTCTTCTTGGTGGTACTTCGTCACCCATTAACATAGAGAATACTCTATCGGCTTCCGCCAAACTGTCAATAGTTACCTGTCGTAAAGTTCTAAATCCTGGATCCATTGTAGTTTCCCATAATTGCTCCGCATTCATCTCTCCAAGACCTTTATAACGCTGAATTCCTGCGCTTCCGCCCATTCTTTCATTCGCTTGATCACGTTGTACATCATTCCAAGCGTATTCTTTTTTGTTTCCTTTTTTAACTAAATACAAAGGTGGTGCTGCAATATATACGTGGCCTTCTTCGATTAATTCCTTCATAAATCTAAAGAAGAACGTCAAGATTAAAGTAGAAATGTGACTACCATCGACATCGGCATCACACATAATAATTACTTTATGGTAACGTAATTTTTCAATATTCAATGCTTTACTATCTTCTGCAGTTCCAATTGTAACTCCAAGAGCAGTAAAAATATTTCGAATCTCTTCGTTTTCAAAAACTTTGTGATGCATTGCTTTTTCTACATTCAAAATCTTACCACGTAATGGTAAAATAGCTTGAAACGCACGATCACGACCTTGTTTTGCAGTTCCACCTGCCGAATCTCCCTCGACAAGATATACTTCACACTTTGCAGGATCTTGTTCAGAACAATCAGAAAGTTTCCCTGGTAATCCACCTCCACCCATTACGGTTTTGCGTTGTACCATTTCACGCGCTTTTTTGGCCGCGTGACGCGCTTGTGCTGCAAGAATTACTTTTTGAACAATTATACGAGCATCATTTGGATTTTCTTCCAAATAATTTTCAATCATTTCACTCACCGCTTGACTTACAGGCGAAACAACTTCTCTGTTTCCAAGTTTAGTTTTGGTTTGCCCTTCAAATTGAGGCTCAGCAACTTTTACAGAAATAATAGCTGTCAATCCTTCACGAAAGTCATCTCCAGAAATATCAAATTTCAGTTTGTCTAACATTCCCGAAGCATCTGCATATTTCTTTAACGATCTGGTAAGACCAGTTCTAAAACCTTGCAAGTGTGTCCCTCCTTCGTGAGTATTAATATTATTTACATAAGAAAAAATATTTTCCGTGTAACTTGTATTGTAAATCAATGCCACCTCAACAGGAATTTCTCCTTTTTCGTTATCCATAGAAATAACGTGTGCAATAATCGGCTCACGGTTCCCATCTAAATAACGGATGTATTCTTTTAAACCTTCATCAGAATGGAAAACTTCTGATACAAAATTCCCGTCTTTATCTAGTTCTCTTTTATCTGTAAATGTGATTGTAATTCCTTTATTCAAGTATGACAATTCACGCATACGAGCGGACAAAGTATCATAAGAATATTCAATTGTTTGCGTAAAAATACTTGGATCCGGATAAAAAGTAACGATTGTTCCTCTTTTTGTAGTTTCCCCAATTTGTTTAACTGGATATAGCGCTTTTCCCTTTTCATATTCTTGCTCATATACTTTTCCATCACTACTATGAACGGTAGCTCTCAAATGGTTTGACAATGCATTTACCACCGAAACCCCAACACCGTGAAGTCCTCCAGAAACTTTATAAGAATCTTTATCAAATTTTCCTCCGGCACCAATTTTAGTCATTACAACCTCAAGCGCCGAAACTCCTTCTTTTTTATGAATTCCTACTGGAATACCACGTCCATTATCCTCAACAGAAACTGACCCGTCTTCATTTATATCAACTATAATCGTATCACAATGGCCTCCCATTGCTTCATCGATAGAGTTATCTACCACTTCATAAACTAAATGATGGAGTCCTCGAACACCCACATCTCCAATATACATTGATGGACGCATTCTTACGTGCTCCATTCCCTCTAATGCTTGAATACTATCTGCTGAATAATTGTCCTTCTTGATTTCTTCGCTCATATATTTTATTCTAAAAAAATGTAATTTTTGTCTAACACGCAAATATATAAAAACGCAAATTATATTACCGTTAAAATCACTTTTTAAGCAGTTAAGTTATTAACATTATGTTGATTTTTTAACATAAAAAAACGCCCTCAAAATGGAGAGCGTTCTTATTTAAGTGAAATCTAATATTTTTATACCTTAATTCCAGTTCTTGCAATTTCAGTATCCGCCTGAACGTGAGCAGCATTAGCTCTTCCGCTTGGATCTTGGTTTTCCTGCCATTTTGGAATCCATTTTCTAACGGTTTGAGCCGCACTTACCTGAGGATAATATTTATTAAATATTGATCTGTAAAAATACGCTTCTTTTGTAGTTGGCGTATTGTAAACAAATTCAGTTGCCGCACCAGCTAATTGTCCGTCAGTTACTTGCGAAGAACAATATTCAATCAATTCATCAATCCAGTTGTACCCTACCCCATCAGAAAACTGTTCTTTTTGTCTCCATAAAACAGCAGTAGGAAGATAAGGATTGTCAGGCGTATCAAATGCTTTTCTTAGAATGTATTTTTCTTTTCCATCGTACGTTTTAGGCATCTTTTCTTCCGCTTTAATACGAACCGCCACATCAAGAAAAGCTTTGTCTAAAAACGGAACTCTTGCCTCTAATCCGTGAGCCATAGTTGATTTATCTGCTCTTAATAAATCGGCAGTAAATAATTTTTGAACTCTTTCAATCGTTTCTTTTTGGAAATCTTCTGCTGATGGTGCATTTCTAAAATATAAATACCCTCCAAAAATCTCATCAGCTCCTTCTCCTGAAAGCACTACTTTTATCCCCATATCTGTAATCGCTTTCGACAAGAAATACATTGGTGTGCTTGCTCTAATCGAAGTCACATCATAGGTTTCAAGATGCCAAATCAGTTTATCCAATATTTCTATACCTTCTTCAATTGTAAAGTGAATTTCGTGGTGTTCTGTACCTAAATACTCCGCCACTTTTCTCGCTGCCACAGCATCTGGCGCATCAACATCTAATCCAATAGAAAAAGAATGTAATTTTTTACCGCTTTCCGCCAATAATCTAGAAGCAATTGCCGATGTCAAAGAAGAATCTAATCCTCCTGAAAGCAATACCCCAATTGACACATCACTCATCAAACGCTTGCGAGTCGCTTCAGTCAAAGTCTCTCTAATTAAAGCTAAATCTAAATCTTGGTCAGCTTTTAAATAATCTTCATATTCTGGTTGGTAGTATTTTACAAAACCTGTTTTTTGAGTGTAATAGTGTCCCGGAGGAAATGTTGAGAATGTTTTACATTGATCCGCAATAGGTTTCATTTCAGATGAAAAGTAAATTCTTCCCCTTTCGTCTAAACCGTAATATAATGGTTTTACTCCCATTGGGTCTCTACCTGCAATAAAATCATCGCCGTCAACTATAACAAAAGCCCAGTCCCCATCAAGCATATTACAAAAATCATATCCAAATTCTTCATACAAATGAACAATAACCTCTGAATCTGATTTAGTTCTAAAAGTGTGTTCTTTCAAAACACCATCTCTCAAATCTTGATGATTGTATATTTCGCCATTATGAATCATATAAGCCGTTTTTGTGCCCTGTATCGGTTGTTTTCCTGAATGCAAATCAACGATTGACAAACGTTCATGACTTAAAATAGAGCCTTTCCCCATAACATGCAAATCACTTTCATCAGGACCACGGTGTCCCATTCTTTTAGAAAGCTCTCTTACTAGTTTTTCATCTTTTCCTTTTCCAATAATGGCCAATATTCCGCACATAATATATGATTTTATTTTTTTGCTTATTTCACTAAGACAAATATGAAGTAACAGTTACAAATATAAAACACAAAGCGATATTTTAGTTTAAAATTAAAACAAAATAAACCTATTTACACATAAAATGTAATTTATAAGTTTAAAAACTAAAGTTTTACGTTATAAATTGTAAACAAGCACTTTAAACAACAATTCATTTCACTTTATACCCTTTCAAATAAGTGCTGGAAGCCTTCATTTTAACGATTTGATTCTCATTAATCTTCATTAAATCTTTATCATAAACTACAAAATCAGCCCATTTACCAACTTCTAAACTTCCTTTTTCCTTTTCTTCGAAATTTGAATAAGCTGCCCAAATTGTCATTCCCTTTAAAGTCTCTTCTCTACTCAATGCATTTTCCATTTGAAAACCTCCCTTTGGATAGTTCTTACTGTCTTTTCTTGCCACTGCAGCGTGAAATGTCAGCATTGGGTTCACTTCTTCTACAGGGAAATCAGTCCCAAGAGCTACAATTCCAGCTTTTTGAAGTAATTTTTTATAAGCATAAGCATTTTTTATTCTTTTTTTTCCTAATCTTTCTTCCGCCCAATACATATCTGAAGTGGCATGCGCAGGTTGTACCGAAGGAATGATTCCCAATTTAAAATAATCAAAATCTTCTTCGCGCAAAACCTGAGCGTGTTCAATCTTCCATCTTCGGTCTTTTTTACCAGCTAAAACTTCCTTATAAATTTTTAATAAAACCGTATTTGCCGAATCACCTATGGCATGTGAATTCAATTGAAAAGGAGAAGCTGCAATTTGTTTTGCGATAGCTTTTAAGTCTGAAATAGGAGAAAGCAACGCTCCAAATTGTTTTGGCATATCAGAATAGCCTTTGTGCAAACAAGCGCCACGAGAACCCAAAGCACCATCGCCATACATTTTAAAGGAACGTACATCTAAATTATCCGTTTTATAAATTCCTTTTTTTAGATATAAATCGATGTTTTTTTGATTTGCCGTGATCATAGCATACACATTAAGTTTCATCACTTTTGCTTTTTGCAAACTGTCGATTAAGTTAATAATATCCGGATCTAAACCTGCATCATTTACTGTTGTCAACCCATAATCAAACATTACTTTTTCTGCATCCAATAAAGCTGCAATTTGTATTTTACGACTTGGTTTTGGAATTATTTTAAAAACCAAATCCATTGGATTATCTATTATGATTCCGGTTGGTTCTCCATTTATCATTTCAATCTGACCACCAACAGCTTTTGTATCTTTTGTAATTCCTGCTAACTTCAAAGCTTTACTATTCACAAGTATTGCATGACCATCAACTCTATTTAACATAACAGGAATGTTTGGAAACTCCGCATCTAAATCTGCTTTTGTCGGAAACTTTTTAACTTCCCAATCATTTTGATCCCAACCATTACCAACGATAAACTCCGGTTTTTTTTCTTTTTGAAAAATCTTTATACGTGTTATTACTTCACTCATATTTTTGGTACCGCGTAAATCAACTTCCTGCAGACTAAGTCCAAAACTGTAAAAATGACAATGCGCATCAAACAAGCCGGGGTAAATGAATTTCCCTTTAGCATCAATATTCTGCTCAGATTCATATTTATTTGTGATTTCATCATTAGTCCCAATAGCCACAATTTTACCGTTACTAACAGCCATAGCAGTTGCAGTGCCAAATGTTTTATCAACTTTATAAATAGTAGCATCCGAAATAATTACATCAACTGTAGTTTTATTTTTTTTGAGACAAGAAACAAGTGAAAATAAAGCAAAAACTAGAATATAACGTTTCATAATGTGATGTTTAGATAGGCTAATATAAAAAACTGTAACCAATTATTTTAGACAATGACCAATTATAAAGTTTTTAGTAATTCTATATTTTCGAATAAATGCGCTCAGCTATGAAACAAAAAAAAAGACGCCCTCAAAATGGAGAACGTCTTAGTCTATTTATAAAATCTTAATTAAATTGTGCTTATGCTTTTACGTATGCATCATCATGTACACTAGCAACCGCTCTTCCTGAAGGATCATTCATGTTTTTGAATGCTTCATCCCACTCTAAAGCAATTTTTGTACTACACGCTACACTTGCTTCTTGTGGAACACATAAAGCTGCAGCATCACTTGGAAAATGATCGTGAAAAATAGAACGATAATAGTATTCTTCTTTAGAAGTTGGTGTTTGCAATGGAAATCTATATTTAGCATTTGCTAATTGCTCATCTGAAACCGCCTCAGCAACCACAACTTTCAAAGAATCAATCCAACTATAACCAACACCATCACTAAATTGTTCTTTTTGTCTCCATGCCACACTTGCTGGAAGCATATCTTCAAAAGCTTTACGAACTACCCATTTTTCCATTGGATGTTCTTTGTTTATCATTTTATCTTGTGGGTTGATTCGCATTGCCACATCCATAAATTCTTTATCCAAAAACGGAACGCGTCCTTCAATACCCCAAGCAGCTAAACTTTTGTTAGCACGCAAACAATCGTACATGTGTAATTTACCTAACTTACGTACGTTCTCTTCATGAAATTCTCTTGCGTTTGGCGCTTTGTGAAAATACAAGTACCCTCCAAAAAGTTCATCCGCTCCTTCACCTGACAAGACCATTTTAATACCCATTGATTTAATAACTCTCGCCATTAACCACATAGGTGTTGATGCTCTAACAGTAGTCACATCATAAGTTTCCAGACTATAAATCACATCGCGAACGGCATCTAATCCTTCTTGAATAGTGAATTTAATTTCGTGGTGAATGGTTCCAATATGATCTGCAACTATTTGAGCTGCCGCTAAATCTGGAGAACCATCTAATCCTACCGAAAAAGAGTGCAATTGAGGATACCAAGCATCAGCAACATCACCAGATTCAATACGTTTTTGCGCATATTTTTTGGCTACAGCCGAAGTAATAGAAGAATCTAAACCTCCAGAAAGCAATACTCCATAAGGCACATCACTCATCAATTGTCTGTGAACCGCTGCTTCTAGCGCAACTTTAATTTCGTCTATGCTGGTTACGTTGTCTTTTACGGCATCATAATCAACCCATTCTCTTTTGTACCATTGTACAAATTCTCCGTCTTTACTAGACAGATAGTGTCCTGGAGGAAACAATTGTATTTTGGTACAATATCCTTCTAGTGCTTTCAATTCTGAAGCTACATAAAAAGTACCGTGTTGATCCCAACCAATGTATAATGGAATAATTCCCATATGGTCACGAGCAACAAAATACTCATCTTTTTCTACATCATAAATAGCAAATCCAAAAATTCCGTTCATTTCATCTATAAAATGAGGTCCTTTTTCTTTGTAAAGTGCTAAAATAACTTCACAGTCACTTTCCGTTTGAAAGTTATATTTTCCTTCAAATTGTTTACGCAATTCTCTGTGGTTATAGATTTCACCATTTGCTGCTAAAACAAGTTGTTTATCTTCACTAAATAAAGGTTGTTTCCCTGAAGCTGGATCAACAATTGCCAAACGCTCATGAGACAAAATAGCTTTTTCATTACTAAAAATTCCACTCCAGTCCGGTCCACGGTGACGGATAATTTTAGACATTTCTAATACTTGTGGTCTTAAAACTTCCGCTTTTTGTTTTAAATCAAAGGCACATACTATTCCGCACATAACTATATATTTTTATTGTTTTATTTATTTTGATAGGGCAAAGATGCGATAACAGTTACATTCATAAAACACAAATAGCAATTTTAGTTATAAATTAAAAACAAATACTGCATTTTACAATTAAAATGTAATTAAAAAACAACAAAAACAGTTTTTGAAGTTGAAAACTTTAATTTGATCCCAATCAAAACAGCTTTATTAAAATCTAACGCAACTAAAACATGTTAAATGAAAGTATTTACAGAATCTCTTCAATCAAATACTTTGTAGTATTAATTTCGAAGGTAAACCCAATTGTATTTCCCATTAGTTTATTCCCTAAAGGCGATTGTGGTGATAATGCAATAATATTGATTCCTTCAACACTAATTTTGGGAAGCGCCACACTCAGGTATAAATAAATCCCGTTTGCCTTTACTAAACTGCCAACAATAATTGTTTCGGCAATTGTAGTGGCATCAATTTTGTCTAAAACAGCTTTTTGAGTCAATACTTCTCTAAGTTTTGTATTGAGTTTCTCTTGCTCAATATGCATCATAGACAAGGCCGTTTCGTGTTTATCTCCCGCAGAACCTTTGGCATCGTTCTTAGAATCTTCGGTAAGTGCAACTATCATGTCTTTGAAAACGTCAATTCGATCCTGAACTAATTGCAGATAATGGGTATGTATTTTTTGTTTGAAAGTCATAGGATTTTGCCACTAAGGCGCTAAGCCGCGAAGTTTTTTAATACAAAAGTAATTATTGTTGTTGCGTTTCGGCTCCCTCCCCTTCGGGGAGGGCTGGGGTGGGGACTAAAAATCAAATTTATAGTTCGCTCCTAAAATCACTTGAAAACCTTGAACTGGATAATTCAACCATTTTTCATAGGCTTTATTGGTAATATTATTGGCTTTTAAAAAGGCTGTCAATCGGTCGCTGTATTTGAATCCAACATTTGCATTCACATCAAAATAGGAAGGTAAAGTAAAAGGACCTGGTTGAACTACATATACTACATCAGTATTCAGCTTTTGATCTTTTCGTTCCCCTACATAAAACACATTTGCACCAGCGAACCATTTTGGCGTAATATTAAAATTAATGTTTGAATTTAATTTTACAGTTGGCAAATTCCAAGCTTCACTTTGAAAATCATTGGTATAACTATTAAAAGTCCCGTTGATTCCAAAAGATACACTTTCTGAAAAATCAGCTTTTAATTCCCCATAAAAACTTAGTGTTCTCATATCGTCATAAACCACTTGAAAGGAATTCCCAAAAGCGTAGTCCTGATTTGCAGCATTTTCATTATAATCATTGCTTTTAAACAACGCTTTATTTCTTTCATTCACATACGAACCTTTAATATTATAACTCACGTTGTTAGTCAATTTTCCTTTTAATCCTGCAAAAATATCATATTGCTTATCTGTTGGCGCAATATTTAATGTTGGCGATAGAAACGGATTTTCATTGACAAAATCCATATAAGAATTCTGTTCCAGATTTCCTTCGGCTCCTGCGTAGAAAATCATCAAATCGCCAACTACTTTGTAAGAAGCATTGAATTTTGGATAAACTAAAAATTTATTATTGCTGTTTTGATTGTCCAAACTATAAAACACAGCCGCTCCAATATTCAGTGTCCAATCCTCTTTTTGCATTACAAAACTTGGCGCAATACCAAAATTAGTAAAACCATATTTCACAGGTTGTGTGTTCGTATTCGAATAATCTTTCTTGAAGCTTCCGCCAACATAATCAACAATTAAATCTGTTTTCACTGCGCTTTCCATCACATCAAACTGCACTGTTGGTTTCACATAAAATCTATTTTCAGAAGATCCATAAACATCCGAAAAATGATTAAATTTAACACTCATTTTATTTAAAATACTCTCGTTAAAATCTATTTTTCCACCAAGCGAGATTGTATTATAGGTTTGTTGTGGATTGATTCCATTAATCAACACCCTCCTATCCTGAGGTGTCAAAGTAGTACCGAAACCAGCTGGTAAACCATACCAATTATAAATTTGATTTTGATAACCCAAATCTAAATTCCATGACACATTTTTTTGATTGGATCCGTACGTTAAATCAATCGCAGTATCATAAAAACGATCATCTAATGCTACACTTTTTATACCGCCTTGTGACGAATGATGACGAAACATTCCGCTAACATAATCTGTACTATTCAAATCGTGATTTACAAATAATTCCCCAATGAAGGTTCCGTAATTCCCCACGCCAAAAGTGGCATAATTTTTAAATAAATGTTCCTGTTTTTCTTTCTCCACTCCTTCTGCTTTCCCTTTAGATGGAGTAAAAGTCGATGCCACCGGAAAAGAGAAAATGGTGTATTTTATCGTTTCTTTTTTAGCATTCCCTTCCTCTTCAAGTGCAGGCGTTTCTTTTACTTTGAAAGCATCCGAAATTGTTGGTGTATAAGGCTTCACAACATTTACTGTTTCTGTTCCAATTTGTTCTTTTTTTTGTGCAAACGAAAATTGAGAAAGTAAAAGAAATAGAATCCCCACCCCAACCCTCCCCGAAGGGGAGGGAGCCGAGAACGTTAATATATTATTTATAAACGATATTGCTTTATTTTTAAATGTCATGTTTTATTTTTTTTTACTTCTATCCTCTAACCTTTTTACTTCTTAATTCTAAACCCTAACCTAGTAATTAAACTTCCCATTCGCCTTTTGCAATAAATTGCGTCTTCCCACCAATCTTTATATCAAAATGATTTTCAGCAAATTTTCCATCAAAATAAATTCGAGATGATCTATTAATAAAATCTCCCTGATGATTGACAATCTGAATATCCGGTGAATGATATTTTAAAAGAAAAGCTTGTAAACAAGTACTGGCACTACCAGTAGCAGCATCTTCTTTAAGCTGATTCTCTTCCACATACAACATTCTACTGATGAGCTTTGTTTCTTCTAAACAATAAAAATACAAGGCTCTATGATTTGTTTTACAATGCCCATGCAACCATTCATTCATTTTAACCTTGTCAAGAATTAAATTCTCCAATGCTTTTTTATTTTTAAGAGGAACAATCACAAAAGCACTTCCTGTAGTAACCTCTTGAATGGGAAATTCAATATCAAAATCAGCACGGCTTAAATTGCTGAAGGTTAAAAAATATTCTGCTGAAAAAGTATCCAAAAACTGGGGTTGAGCCGCCTGCAACCATACCAAATCTCCCGATTGATGAATAGGAATTTCGCCGATTGGAACTGACAACGTAATCTTTTCAGGTTGATTTTCAAATATCCTATTCATTAAAACCCAAGAAGTTCCTATGATTGGATGTCCAGCAAACTTCATTTCATGCTCTGGAGTAAAAATTCTGATTTCTGCAACGTTATTTTCTGGCTCAAGCTTAGTTATAAAGGTGCTTTCCGCAAAGTTGATTTCACGGGCAATTTTCTGCATCTCTTCAGCACTTAATTCATCAGCTCCTAAAAAAACAGCCAGTTGATTGCCTGCGTATTTTTTCTCTGCAAAAACATCAACGATGTAAAAAGGTATATTCATTCCGTATGTTTTTTGGCTTTCAATTATTTTAAATTATATGCCGTTTTTTTTTATTTTCTAAATCCTATTTCCAACTACGTTATTTGATAATAGATGAATTTGTTTTAGATTCTTCAGATTTAATAGCGTCTAATTCTGTTTGCGCTTCTGAAACAACATCTGGAAAATCAGTGAAATTTTGAATCACATTTTCTAAAATATAAGTTGCTTGATAACTGTCTTTCAATCCGTAGAAGTTTTTCGCCATCAAGACTAATCCTTTGGCTCCAAAATATTTATAACTCGAATAATTCTTCGCTAATTTTTGAACCGCAACATTTGACACTTCAAATTTTCCATCCTTGTTTTTAAAATAAGCGTCATAATACAATGCTTCGGCAGCTAGTTCTCCTTTGGCAATCGTCATTAGTTTTGCGTAAGCAGTTCGGGCTTTTGCTTCATCACCCGTCTGAATTGCGGCTCGGGCGATTATAATTTGCGCATCACTTTTTACATTATCATCCGTTTTAGGATTCATTAAAACCTTCTCAGCGTAAATAACTGAATTTGGATAATCTTTCTTCTCATAAAACGACTTCATCAAATTCGATTGCGCAAATGTTTTATTCTGAGAAATGTCAGCTTCAGTTTCTAAACGAGATAATACCGGTATTGCTTTATCATAGTCTTTATTTTTAAGAAAAATTTGAGCCAATCTCGACAAAGATTGTTCTGTATATTCGCTTCTGGATTGTGCAATTACAAATTCATAATTAGGAATAGACTTGCTTTCTGACCCATCTGAAAAATAAGATTGGGCTAAGTAATAATTAGCCTGCAAAGCATGAATCCCTCGTGGAAATTTAGAAACATAACCACTAAATCCTGCAATCGCCTGTTTTGTGTTATTCTGTTGAAATTGTTTTTCAGCAGCTTCATAGGTATCATTATCAAGTTCCGCATCAGTAACTGCGACAAAATCCAAAGTACGAACCCAATTCGCATATTCATCCACTCTTCCGCTATCTACATAAATCAAACGAGCAGTTGCAACAGCTTCCAATGCTTCCGGAGTTTTAGGAAAATCAGCGGCTACTTTTTTAAATTTCACCAATGCTTGTTCGTCTTTATCTGAATTATAATACACTAAACCTTGACGTAAAATTGCTCTGGAAGTAAAAGAACCTCTTTTGAATTCCGTATTTAATCGGTCGTATGTTTTTACCGCAAGATCCGTTTTATTCTCGGCTACATACGTATTTCCAAGTTCAAAAAGAGCATCGTCTCTGTATTCTGATTTTGGATACAATTGTAAAAAAGCGTTTAACTCCTCGATTTTCTTATCATTTTTAGCAATAAATCCGTAACAAATTGCTTTTTGAAAATACGCATAATCAGCATCTACACTTTTGGATTCAATCACTTTAACATACGCATCCATCGCTGGTCCGTATTTTGAAGTTACAAAACGACAATCCGCTAAACGCAAATAAGAATCATTCAAACGCACTTTATCGTCTTTCACTTTTTCTATTTGACTTTGAAAATAATTCCCAGCTTGGTCGTACTCTTTCAATTTGAAATACGTGTAGGCAATATTGTAATTACTGTTCTTATATTCCGGTGTTGTTGCGGCTTGAGATGAAGCTACAAATTGTTTAAAACTCGACAAAGCACTTTTGAAATCATCCAAAACATATTCTGTTTCTCCCTTCCAGAAAGTGGCTCTAGCAGTAAAAACAGCATCTCTTTGTTCGTTAATAGATTTTGAAAACATTTTCAATGCTTCTTCATAATTCCCATCAGTATATAATTCCAAACCTCTGTAAAAAAGCACTTTTTGGTAGGCTAATTTATTTTCGGGTGTTTTATTTCTTTCCAATAAAACTAAGGCTTCTTTGTAGTTTTTAGAAGAAATATACGAATCAATCAATAATTTCTCAATCTCCGAACGGCTGGCATTATCTGGATATTTTTTCAAAAAAGCTTGCAAAACTGCTGGCACACTCTGATAGGAATTCCCTAATTCATAACTCAATTTCGCATAATTCAAACTCGCATCTTCTTGAATAGCAGCATCAAAATTCATTTCAGAAGCATTTTTAAACGCATTCAAAGCTTGTTGTTTCTTATCGGTATTCAGGTAACTTTCTCCCAAATGATAATACGCATTTTGAGCCACAAAATCTTTCCCTCCTATAATTTTATTAAACTGAGAAATCGCGTTTTCGTAGTCTTTTTGTTTGTAATACGCATAGCCTAATTGGTAAAAATCGGTATTACTCCATTTTCCTTTTTTCCCTTTATAGGCTACTAAATATGGAATTGCAGTGTCGTATTTTTTTAAATTAAAATAGCTTTCGCCAATAATTTTATTCAATTCTGATTTTTCAGCAGGATTTGATTTAGCCATTGCTTTTTCACCCAAATCAATTGCTTTTTGAAAATTTCCTAATTTGAAATTCATATCGGCTTGGTAATACGAAAGCTTCTCTTTGTATTTTTCTTCGCCTGAAACTTCATCAAAATATTTCGTGGCTTGTTTGTAATCGTCTCCTTCATAAGCCATGAATCCTAAGTAATATTTAGCCTGAGAACCATATTCAGCAGAATTGACCACTTTATTCAAATAGACTGTTGCTTCTTTTTTCTTTTTGCCATTAAAAAAACTATAGCCTTTTTGGAAGTTAAATTTATCTCGGTCGCTAGCACTCAATTGGCTTTCATCCACTTTATCAAACCATTGTAAGGCTTGCGGATAATTCCCTTGATCAAAATGATAATGAGCTACTTCTATATACGCCTGATTCTGTTTTACGCTCGTTGGATAATCCGAAACAAATCGTTCCATCAACTCATCAGCGTTCGTTTGATTGGTTCGAATAGCACAATTAGCAGCATAATACGCACAATCTGATTGCAGTTCTTCAGTAATTGCCGTTTCTTTTACTTTATTAAAAATAATTTGTGCCGATGCATATTGCCCATCTTTAAACAAAGCAACCGCTTTATTAAAATCTTTTGAATCGCTAGTATAAATAGTTGATTTTTGTGCAAAAACTGTGGTAGTTATAATAAAAAGAAGAAAGAATGAGGGCCAGGAAATTTTACGCATTGTGATTTTATTTTAATAATTCAAATGTATCATATTCTGAACTCTATAACGAATCGCTATTCGCTTTTATTATGAACATTTTTCTTAACACCGTAAAATTTAACTTTCATTGCTACAATATTCATCGCCTCAAACTTCTAGATTTACTTGCATAAATTATAATTATCAGAATTCTATTTAATTGAATAGAATTTATTTTGAATAGAAGCGTTATCTTATTACTTTTACCCCATAAACAAACGCTAATTATGTCACAATCCGTACTGTCTTTAAAAAATGTAAACATTTATCAAGAAGGTAAATCTATTTTATCCCACGTAAACTTAGATGTAAAACATGGTGAATTTCTTTACATCATTGGAAAAACAGGTTCCGGAAAAAGTAGTTTAATGAAAACTTTATATGGTGATTTACCTTTGACTGAAGGAGAAGGAAATATCGTAGATTTTGATTTGGCGGCTTTGAAAGAAGATGACATTCCATTTTTAAGAAGAAAGATTGGAATCGTTTTTCAAGATTTCAAATTACTGCCGGACAGAACTGTAAAAGACAATATGCTATTTGTTCTCAAAGCTACAGGCTGGATTGACAATGACGAAATGCAACGAAAAATTGACGAAGTTTTAGATAAAGTAGGCATGAAAGAATTTGGCAATAAAATGCCTCATCAACTTTCTGGTGGTGAACAACAACGTGTGGCAATCGCACGAGCTTTACTTAATGATCCTGAACTTATCCTTGCTGATGAACCAACAGGAAACCTTGATCCTCAAACCAGCGCAGAAGTATTGGAAGTATTAAAAAACATCAATGCCAACGGAAAAACCATTATTATGGCTACTCACGATTATGCTTTATTAATGAAATTTCCTTCGAAAACATTGAAATGTGAAGATGAAAGAATTTTTGAAGTAGTTCAGCAGCGAACTGCATAATGCTTTCTATTCTTGTTCCAATATACAATTACAATGCTTTTCCTTTAGTATTGGAATTGCATCGACAATGTACGGATTGCGGTATAGATTTTGAGATTTTGTGTCAGGATGATCGTTCAAATGAATTTCTAACTAAAAACCAAAACATTAACAGTCTGGAAAATTGTAAATTTTCATCAAATAATTCTAACATTGGTAGAGGAAAAAACATCAATTTACTTGCTAAAAAATCGTCATTTAATTGGTTGCTTATTTTAGATTGTGATACATTTCCAAAAAGTAAAAAATTCATCAAAAATTACTTAGATATAATCAAAAATAATGATTCCGCAGTTGTTTTTGGAGGTATCATTTACGAAACTAAAAAACCACAAAAAGAAAAACTGCTCCGTTGGGTTTACGGTAATAAAAGAGAAGCACTTTCAGTGGAACAACGAAACAAAAAACCAAACAGTCGCGCATTGACTTCTAATTTATTAATAAAAAAAGAAATTTTTATACAAAACCCTTTTGATTCGGCAATAATAAAATATGGCTATGAAGATTTATGTTTTCTTACCGTATTAGGAGCAAAAAAAAATAAGGTTTCCCATATAGACAATCCTACTTTCCATCTCAATTTAGAAACCTCATTGTTTTTTTTAAACAAGACCAAAATCGCTCAGGAAAACTTAGCTTTTATCCTTGATTCTGAGATTTCGCCTTCTATTGAGAGTAAAATAATTTCGGCTTATAAATTATTAAAAAGACTAAGACTTGTCAAAATGATGGCTATAATTTTTAAAAAATCAGAAGATAAAATCACCTCAAATTTACTTTCAGAAACCCCTTCTATCTTACTATTTGACATCTATAAATTAGGCTATTTTTGTTCTATTAAATCAAAATAATTATTCTCCTATTACTAAACTTTCAAAAAGGATTTTCCATTGTTTCATAATCTCATCTAAATCATAAACAGTAACACTTTCTTGAGCTTTTTTGCCTAACCGTTTTCTTAAATCTTTATCTTCAATCAAAAGATTTAGTTTTTCAACAAACAAATCGACATTCCCATCTTCGATTAAAAATCCATTTACATTGTCTTTTATGATCGCTCTTGGCCCACAAGGACAATCATACGCAATACATGGTAAACCCGAAGCCATTGCTTCTATTAACACCATTGGAAAACCTTCGGTACGAGAAGTCATTACATAGATAGAAGATTCTAAATATTTCTCGTGGATATTTTTTATAGATTGATTAAAATTGACTTTTAATTCAATTCCAAATTTAACCGCCTGTATTTCAAGAGCATCAATTTCTTTCCCATAAATATCTAAAATCCAATTCGGATGTTTTTGCAACACTTTTTCCCAAATAAAGAGTAATCTGTCCAACCCTTTTTCATAAGAATTTCTAGCTACAACAATTACTTTTTTAGATTTTAATTCTGCTGGAATATCCGTTTGCAACCAGCATGGATTAGAAATTACAGCACCATTTTTCACATTCCATTCTTCCAAACTTTCATTCGACAATGCAATCAGGTTAGTATATCTTTTAGCTCCGAAGTTTTTTAGTTTATATTTTAATTTTTGAAAAAAAACATGCGCTGATTTACGTTCCTCAATATATTTAGAACCATGACATTCAAGGATAATTGGAATATTTTTTTTGAGTATAAAAGGAATCGTGTATGCTTTAAGACCATTATCACAAACTATAATAACATCTGGCTTTATAGCTTCAACATTTTTTTTTAATGAAGTCCGATAGGTATTAAAAAACTTAAAAACGTTACCTTTCAAAATCAAATCATGAAATACAATATTTTCATTAAAGGAATAGAATAAAGGAAAACTCCCCTTGTTTTGAGTCAGAATATGGATTTGATATTCAAATTTTTCAATAAGATAATTTGTTTTTATAGAGAGTACTCTGGCAACTCCTCCTTCATGATTTATACTTGGAACTATATAGAGTAGTTTCATATTTTTGATTTCAAAAATTGATCAAAATCCCTGATATAATCGTCTTCATTATAAATATCAGATGCAAAAACTAAACAAACTGCTCCGGATGAAAAATTTTCCAACTCGCGCCACATTCCCGTTGGAATGTACAATCCAATATTTGGTTTATTCAAAAGAAATGATTTTTTTTCGAATCCGTCATTTAGAACAACTTCAAAACTTCCGCTCAAAGCAATTAGAACTTCACTTTGATTTATATGAGAATGACTTCCTCGAAAGGAATTGCTGGGCACGTCAAAAAGATAATAAACACGCTTAAATTCAAATGGCAAAACATCATTTTGAATAAATGCCAAATTCCCGCGTGTATCCTCTACAACTGGGATTTTAAGTGATTGTATATCTTTTAATGTTGTCATAAATTCTATTATAAACTAATTTCCATTAAATCTAACCATTTTTGACCTATTGTATCTAACAAAAATGGCGTAACGCTTTCCTGTGCGTTCTGTTTGCAATATCGATATAAAGCTTCATCTGACACCAATAAATTCATTGCTTCTGTAAGTTTTTGCAAATTTTGATCTTCCACTAAAATTCCATTTTTTAAATTAATTATAGTTTCTTTTGGTCCAGAAGGACAATCAAATGCTACAACTGGAGTACTACATGCTAAAGATTCCAAAATCACATTCGGCAAACCTTCATTTTTACTGCTAAGAACTAAAAATCTGGATTGTTTCAGGTATTTAAAAGGATTGTTTTGGTATCCTAAAAAATGAACAAAATTCTCCACCTTGTTATCTTTTGCTGTTTTTTCTAAAAGTGCTCTCTGCCCATTTCCTAAAATTACAAGATGAATTTGTTTATCGGGTAGAATCGAATTCGCATAACTCAAAATTAACTTATCAAATTGCTTTATGGGATTCTCATATTGACCTATTGCAATGATGTAATCAAAATTAATGTCTAATGCTTCTTTGCACTTTTCATTCGCTTCATCCAGATTAATAGGATTAAAAATAGTCACAACATTTTTTAAATTATGCTTATTTACAATTAGTTCCTTCATGCTATTAACAATGGCCACATTGGCATAACAATGATTGTAGATTAATCTTGTCAACCAAGAATTATTAGGCATATAATGATCTATCAAAAAACTATGAACTGTAAATATTGTTTTTGTATTATAAATCAATCTTGCTAAAATTAATTCTTGAATAAATTTAGTTCGAAAACGAAAATCTATGATGTAATCAAAATCATTAGCTTTCAAATGTCTACGCATTGCTATAAACCGCTTACACTTGTTAACTAATCCGTTGCTCTTATTTTTCAATAATCCCAAATTAACAAGCTTTCCTGAATACGGAAATGAAACTTCATCTAAAACAATTATATTGTGAACTTCAATTCCCATTTTTTCAAAAAAAATGGATAATGTTGCCATAACCTTGTCACTACCACCTCCACTCAGACGGTAGCCAATTAAAGCAATTTTATATTTTTTGTTGGACAATATCAATATCGATTTCTTATTTTCGTATCAAATATAACTCTTTTAAAAAAATATGCAAGACAATCCATTGGTTACCATTATTTGCTTATGTTACAACCAGAAAGATTATGTCTTGGAGAGTTTATTTTCTGCAATGAATCAGAATTACCCATCTGTGCAGCTTATCATTGTTGACGATTACAGCACAGATAATTCTAAAATGGTAATTGAAAAATGGCTTGTTGACTATCCCAAAATTTTATTTATTGCAAACGAAACTAACTTAGGAAACACAAAATCGTTTAACAAAGCACTAAAAAAAGCCAAAGGAGAATACATCATTGACTTGGCTGCAGATGATGTTTTAATGTCCAATTGCGTTACTTCACAAATAAATGCTTTCAAAAATACAATCTACAAAAACCTTGGAATTGTATATGGAAATGTAGCATTAATTACTGAAAAAGGCGAATTTCAATCTTATTATTTCCCTGTAGATAATTCTAAAAAAGTGATTAAAAAAAGAACAACAGGTGATATCTATATGTCAGTTCTTTCCGGCGGAGACAGCATTTGTTCCGTTTCATCAATGGTAAAAAAAACTGTTTTTGATCATTTAAATGGTTATGATGAAACGCTGGCTTACGAGGATTTGGATTTTTGGATACGCGCTTCCCGAATTTATGATTTTGATTTTATCGATGAAGTTCTAATGCAGAAAAGGATTGTCACCAATTCTTTAGGAACCGATTTTTTTAAGAAAAATGATGCAAGAGCCAGAAAAATTAATCACTCCACCTATTTGATATTAAAAAAAGTAATCAATTTAAATAGGACAAAAGAGGAAGATTTGGCAATCCAGAAAAGAATACATTTTGAAATCAAACATTGTTTGAGAAACAACAACTATGGTTTATTATTTAAGAATCTTAGCCTTAGATTTTTATTATCTTTGAGAAACAAAATTTAATTGATTAAAAACTAAACCAAACTCTTTCTAAAATAAACACACAACACTAACAAATAAATAAAATTATCAAAAGCTTGTGCCATTACTATTCCTTGAATTCCAAATTCATTAATAAAATAAAGACTTGAAAAATACAAAACTGCAAGAGAAAATAACTCTGAGATTATAAAGGCTATTGTTAACTTTTTTGCAAAAAATTGATATCCTAAAATTAAGGAAGCCACCTTTAAAACATCGCCTACCAACTGCCAAAAAAACAAAGTCGTAACTGGAAGAAATGCATTAGTAAAAAGCAAATTAACAATAAAAAATCGCAAAAAATAAATTACCGATAATACAATTATAAAAACGGGCAAAATCATTTTATAAAAACTCCAAAACACTTTTTTAGTCTCCAGATTATTCTTGGCAACAACCAATTTTGGCAAAAAATAAACACTCAAAATTGTGGTGACAAACAACATATAATAAGTTGAAATTCGGGTTATTGTTTCCCAAAAACCAGCTTGTTCTAATCCAACAATTGCAATTACATTTTTTCTGATGGCTAAAAAAACCAAAGGTCCCAAAACCGATGAAACCAAAGCCATCAAAGAATACGATGACAAATTCTTTATGATTTTAAAATCAAATTGATGAAACCGAATTGTTTTGAAAAAATTGATTTCCTTGTTTATAAAATAAAATGTCACGAAAAATAACAATGCTGGTGTAATCACCAACGAAAGTAAAGCACCCAACGTTTTATAATTGACAATCATACTAATTGACACCAATAACCCAACTGCATTTCCTATTATATTAATCCAAATCACTCTTTTGAATTGCCCTAAACCGTTAATTATCGAAAGCAAAAAAACAGAAATTGCATACCAAGGCAAAGCCAATCCTAACGCCCTAAAAACAAACGGATAGTCAAAATTACCTCCAAATATTTCTTTATTCCAAAATGTGGCAAAAAAATACAAAACACAACTTAAAACAATAGCAATACCTGACAAACTGATAAAAACCGTTACAACTATCTTCTTAAGCTGATTTTCATTTTTTTCGTTTTCAGCAACGTATTTTATAATTCCGTTTTGAAATCCTAAAGTCGAAATACTTTCTAACGAGGTTAAAAAATTTCTAAGATTTCCCACCAAAGCCATTCCACTTGGCCCTACAAATACAGCTAATAATTTTGAAGTTATTAATCCAACTCCAATTTTTAGAATAACACTTAAACTATTTAAAGATGAAATTTTAAACAGTTGAGTTTTGGTTATTTTTTTAATAAATTCCAACTTAATACTTATTTAAAATTTTCACAACACAACTCACTTCATCCATTGTCAAAACGGGACTCATAGGCAAACTTAATACTTCATTATGAATTTTTTCGGTGATTGGAAAAGACAAATGGTTCCAAAATGATAAAGCCTTTTGCTTGTGAGGGGGAATTGGATAATGGATAACCGTTTCTATTCCATTTTCATGTAAATAGTTCTGTAAATCAAGTCTGTTTTTTATTCGAATCACAAACAAATGAAAAACATGATTGGATTGCTTCGTTCCTTGCGATGCTACTGTTGGAAGAATTATTTTATCATTATTAATTTCAGATAAATAGCGTTTAGCAATTACTCTTCGCTTTTCATTATCAGCGTCTAAATTGGGTAATTTTACATTCAGGAAAGCGGCTTGCAATTCGTCTAATCTAGAATTTATACCAATGTGATCATTATGATATTTCGTTTCTGAACCATAATTTCTAAGCGATTGAATCACTTTGGCTAATTCCAAATCATTTGTTGTAACAGCGCCAGCATCTCCTAATGTCCCTAAATTTTTCCCGGGATAAAAACTATACGCTACGCTTGATTTTTGATTGCTGATTACTTCGTCAGTTCGACCTGCGGTCTTGGGTGTTGATTCTTGATTTCTGATTGCTCCATGAGCCTGAGCCGCATCTTCAATAACCAGTAAATCATTTGCAACAGCAATTTTATTTATCTTATCCATTTCAGCCAATTGTCCGTAAAGATGAACCACTAAAATTGCTTTTGTTTTTGAGGTGATTTTTTCTGAAATTAAACTGGGGTTGATATTGTAGGTTTCCAGCTTTGGCTCGACCAAAACAGGAATTAAATCTGCTTGTAAAATAGCCAGAATACTGGCAATGTATGTGTTTGCAGGAACAATAACTTCGTCCCCTTTTTGTAATTTTCCTAATTGTATGTAGCCTTTAAAAATCAAAACTAAAGCGTCAAAACCATTTCCTGTCCCGATGCAATAGTCTGTTCCGCAATACTTGGCAAAATTGGCTTCAAATTCTTTGACTTCATTCCCTAAAATATACCAACCCGTTTCTAAAACCGATTTCAATTTTTCTTGAAAAGCGGTTTCATAAGGCTCGTTTACTTTTTTTAAATCAAGAAATGGAATCATTGAGTCAGTCTGTTTTTTGATTTTGAAAAAAAGGAATCCAGCTTCACATAATTTGCGGTTTGTACTTCGTAAAAATCGTGCACCATGGTACTGGCTCCAAAACTTTCTTTCCAATACGATAAGCCTTCATTCAATTTTTTCCCTTGCGATTCATTGGAAATTCCGAAATCAAAAAATCGTTTATCGGCAAATGTCTCGGTAATTAAAAAATGATACAAAAAGTCTAAACTCCCCAGGTCTTCTTCCTCTTCATATTTAGAAATGTATTGGCAATGCGCTACAGTTTCAGTTTCGAAAACAGTAGTTCCTGCAACAATTTTATCTTTATGATACACATTAAACTGTCTGATATTGGTAGGAAAAAGACTTTTCAAAACCTTCATTTCTTCTAAAGAATGAACGGGTTTTGCTTTATGCCTTTCTTCTAAATTCGGAATTAATATTTCATCCCAAAAAGATTCAAAATCAGTTTCTTCTTTGATTATCAATCCGTTTGTTTTTCCTTTCTGAATCCCTCTTTTTCTGATTTTTGAAAAAACATATAGCTGAGATAAATCAATTACTGATAAAGTGTCTCTTCTGACTAATTGGGCTTCCGCCAAAAACAAAGCATATTGAATTTCCTCTGCAGGTTTACTATGATAAATAGATGGAATCGTTTTTAGATGCAATTTTTCAATTCCATCAGCTTCCAAAAACAACAAAACGGCTCTAAAAGCATTAACTATAGTCGTTAATTTTGATTGTTCATTATAAACTAATCCGCCATAAGTCAATCCTTGATGTGAAAAAATTTCATTTCCCACTCTATTCGCCGGTAAAACCGCAACTAACTTTTTATCATCAAAAATCATCAACGAGAAATCCTCGAATCGATCTTTGTGGTATTCCATAAAATCACGGTGAAATAAAAAGGTAGCATTTTTGGCTTGACCAATAAAGGTATTCCAATTTTCATAATCGCTTTCTTGGTATTGTTTAACAGAATAATTTTTCACCATTTGGTTTTAGACTTCGTGAAATTAAGCATTTTTTATTTATGTTCTAAAGTAGGCAAATACCATTTGTATTTCACGGCCATCAAGCGAACTGAAATGATAACTAAAGAAGTGGTCAAGTATAAAATATCATTATCTAAATTCAATTTTCGAAGGAGAAAAAAAACAATTCCACCCAAAATACAAATCGTGGCATAAATTTCTTTTCTGAAAATAACCGGAATTTCAGTACATAAAATATCGCGAATAACACCTCCAAAACAGGCCGTCATGGTTCCTAATGCAATACATATAACTGGATGAAGTCCAATATTTATTCCTTTTTCAAGACCAATTAATGTAAAAACACCCAATCCAATCGTGTCAAATAAAAATAAAGAAGTTCGCAAACGATCGAATTTTTTTCTGAAAATGATGGCTAAAACAAAGCCCATGATTATTACATAAACATACTTCAAGTCCAGCATCCATCCAACCGGTGTTCTACCAATCATGATATCCCGCAACGTTCCTCCGCCCACAGCAGTTACAAAAGCAATAATAAAAACGCCAAAAGGATCCAGCTTTTTATTCATTGCGGTCAACGCCCCTGACATGGCAAAAGCCATCGTACCGATAATATCTAATAGATGAAACACTTGTTATTTAGGATTTAGATTTTTACAAATTTAAAGAAAATACTCCTTAATAACTGCAATAACCGCGTTTTCTAATACAGCAGTTATTGCATTTTAGAATTTAAAAAAAGGTAGTAACTTAGCACCTTAGTAACCAAGCGACTTTTCCATTGAAACAAATTTCTTCCGTACAAAATCCATTTATAAAATCTTTAGTGTTATTGCAGGAAAAAGCAAAAGCACGCAAACAATCCGGAACATTCTTAATTGAAGGAAAACGTGAAATTTCGATTGCCACAAAAGGCGGGTACGAAATGGAAACGCTATTATTTTTACCAGAAATTTGTTCGGAAACTGAAGCTCGTCAATTATCCAAAAGTGCTGATTTAATAGAAATCAACAAGGAAGTCTATCAAAAACTGGCCTATCGTGATACTACCGAAGGTGTTTTGGCTGTGGCCAAAACCAAATCGTTACAATTATCCGATTTAAAATTATCAGAAAACCCATTGATTCTTGTTGCAGAAGCTCCCGAAAAACCAGGAAATATTGGTGCTTTATTACGAACTGCCGATGCCGCCAATCTGGATGCCGTGATTATTGCCAATCCAAAAAGTGATTTATACAATCCAAATATTGTGCGTTCCAGCGTAGGCTGTTTGTTCACCAATCAAATTGCTACCGGAACAACATCAGAAATTATTGCATTTTTGAAAGAAAGAAAAATCAACTTTTATTGTGCTACCTTACAAAATTCGACCTCGTATCACACGCAAGATTACACTACGCCAACGGCTTTGGTTGTGGGTACGGAAGCAACTGGTTTGACAGAAGAATGGCGAAAAGAAGCGACCCAAAATATTATAATTCCAATGCAAGGCGAAATAGATTCCATGAATGTTTCAGTTGCAGCAGCGATTTTGATTTTTGAAGCCAAAAGACAAAGAGGGTTTTAGATTTAAGATTGCAGAATTTAGATTACAAGTTTTCGATTAAAAAAAGAAAAATAATACTATGAAAAATAAATTATTCGTTGCAATAACGTTAATCGCAACTACATTTTCTTTCGCACAAATCAGTTCTTCACAAGTCGATGAATTAGTGGAACGTTCCTTAAAAACATTCAATGTTCCTGGAATTGCAGTTGCTATTGTAAAAGACGGAAAGATAATTCACGCCAAAGGATATGGAGTAAAATCAATTTTGACAAACGAAAAAGTCGATGCAAATACCCTTTTCGGAATTGCTTCAAACAGTAAAGCGTTCACAAGTGCTGCTTTGGCAATGCTTGTTGATGAAGGAAAAGTAAAATGGGATGATAAAGTCATCAAATACCTTCCTAATTTCAGAATGTATAATGACTATGTAACCAACGAATTTACGATTCGGGATTTATTGACACACCGCAGCGGATTGGGTCTTGGCGCAGGCGATTTAATGATTTGGCCTGACGGAAGCAATTTCACAGCGCAAGATATTATTCAAAATTTACAATATTTAAAACCAGTTTCAGCTTTCAGAACTAAGTATGATTACGATAACTTATTATACATTGTTGCCGGCGAAGTTGTTGCTAAAATAAGTGGTCAAAGTTGGTGTGATTTCATAGAAGAACGCATCATGAAACCATTAGAAATGAATCAAAGCGCAGCCTCCTTTTTACGATTAAAAGACACTACAAATATAATTGCTCCTCATGTTCCTATTGACGGAAAATTAAAAGTAATCAAGCGTTATCAAAACCATCTTTTTGATGCGGCTGCCGGAATTTATTCCAGTGTAAATGATTTGAGCAAATGGGCTATTATGCAAATGAATAATGGAAAATATGGTAGTGACAACAAGCAGTTATTCTCAGAAAAAGAGCATAACGAAATGTGGCAATTACAAACCATAATACCAGTAAATACAAAACCTCCATATAACACTCATTTTAGCGGTTATGGACTGGGTTGGTTTCTAAGTGACATCAAAGGATACAAACAAGTTACTCACACAGGCGGATTAGAAGGAATTGTCACCCAAGTTACATTACTTCCGGAACTCAATTTAGGAATTATTGTTTTAACAAACCAACAGTCAGGAGCAGCTTTTACTGCTATTACAAATACGATAAAAGACAGTTATTTAGGGATAAAATCAGACGATTATATCACAATTTATAGCAACCGATTAAAATCGAATGTAGCAACTGCCGACAAAGTTACTGATGAAGTTTGGGCAACCGTAGCAAAAAATAAAAAGGATAAAATCAAAATAGACTTCAATAATTTTACTGGGACTTACAAAGACAACTGGTTTGGAGATATTACACTTTCGCAAAAAAAAGGAAAATTATATTTTGCATCAAAACGTTCTCCTCAACTTACTGGTGAAGTTTTTTTCTACAAAGAAAACAATTTTGTGGTAAAATGGAATAATGCCTATTTTCATGCAGATGCGCATCTGTTTTTCGAATGTGACGCAACTGGAAAAGCAGTAACTATAAAAATGAAGCCAATTTCTGAATTAACTGATTTCAGTTATGATTTTCAGGATTTGGATTTCAAAAGAGTACAATAATAACCTCAGTAATTCAATTTTGGATTTTATACTCCAAACCCTTTTTTACTTGCATATCTCCTAACTAATTTCTATTTTTAGGAATTGAACCATGCCGTTATGATAGAAATAGATATAGAAAAAGAAAATAAAGCAATTGCTCAAGAATACAAAGAGCTACTTCGCATCAGTTATCAAACCCTGACTGATGAAGATAAAAAACTCATCCGTAAAGCTTTTGACGTTGCTGTAGATTCCCATAAAGAACAACGAAGAAAATCAGGCGAAGCCTACATTTTCCATCCTATAGCTGTGGCAAAAATTGTCGCTTCCGAAATAGGCTTGGGAGCAACATCTATTGCTGCTGCATTGTTGCACGATGTAGTCGAAGACACTCCAATGACAGTCCAAGATATTGAACGTTTATTTAATCCTAAAGTAGCACAACTTGTAGAAGGATTGACAAAAATTTCCATGGTACAGAAGGATTTGAATGCATCAATACAAGCAGAGAACTTCCGTAAAATGATTTTGACTCTCAATGATGATGTACGTGTAATTCTTATAAAATTAGCCGATCGTTTGCACAATATGCAAACAATGGATTCGATGCAAGAAGACAAACAAACCAAAATTGCATCTGAAACTTTATACATATATGCACCACTTGCTCATCGATTGGGTTTATACAACATTAAAACAAAACTCGAAGATTTAGGATTAAAATATACAGAACCCGCTATTTACAACGAAATTGTAAGCAAGATAAAAGAGACCAAAGAGGAACAGGATGCCTACATAAAAGACATTTCTGATGTGCTAAAAACAGCATTGGACGCCGAAGGAATCGATTATATCATAAAAGGTCGCCCAAAATCAATCTACTCCATTCGAAGAAAAATGAAAGCGCAAAACGTAAGCTTTGATGAAGTTTATGATAAGTTTGCTCTTCGTATTGTATACAAATCAACTCCACACGAAGAAAAATTTCTTGCTTGGAAAATCTATTCCATAGTAACTGATTATTACAGACCGAGCCCCAGTCGTTTACGCGATTGGATTTCTTCACCTAAATCTACCGGTTATGAAGCCCTGCACATTACTGTTATGGGACCAAAAGGGCGCTGGGTAGAAGTTCAGGTGCGTAGTGAGCGTATGGATGAAATTGCCGAAAAAGGCTACGCAGCACATTATAAATATAAAAATGGAGCTACTGAAGAAAATGAACTCGATGCATGGCTGAATTTATTAAAAGAAGCTTTAGAAAGTTCAGAAACCAACGCGGTGGATTTTGTGGAAGATTTCAAAATGAATTTATATGCAAAAGAAATCTTTGTATTTACTCCAAAAGGAGAAATAAAATCATTGCCAAAAGGCGCCACTTCACTTGACTTTGCTTTCAGTATCCACTCGGAAATAGGAATTCGCACCCGAGGAACGCGTGTCAATGGAAAATTAGTTCCTTTGAACTTCGAATTAAAAAGCGGAGATCAAATTGAAGTCATCACCTCTCAACATCAGAAACCAACAGCTAACTGGCTTGATTACGTTACGACTTCGAGAGCAAAAACGAAAATTAAAAACGTTCTAAACGAAAATACCAAGAAAATTGGTGAAGAAGGAAAAGAACTGCTTACCCGAAAATTAAAGCATTTAAAAATAACGTTAAACGAATCCGTTGTTAATGAGTTAGTCAATTTTTTCAAATTAAAAACAAGTTTAGATTTATTTTACAGAGTTGGAATTGGTGCGATAGAAAATCAACAACTCAAGGATTATGCAGCTCAAAAAAGCAACACTTTTATTAATTTTTTCAAAAATAAAATAAAACGTTCCGCAAGCAGCACTGCCGATGAAGACATTCATAGACCAATAATAAGCAGTAATTACGATTTGCTTGTCTTTGGCAAGGAACATGACAAACTCGATTATAAATTATCTCCGTGTTGCAACCCAATTCCCGGTGATGACGTATTTGGTTTTGTAACCATCAATGAAGGAATAAAAGTGCATAAAAAAGATTGTCCAAACGCTATAGGGATGCAATCTAATTACGCTTACAGAATAATGACCGCTAAATGGATTGACTCTTCACAAGAAGAATTCAAAGCCATAATAAACATAACCGGAATGGATGTTTTAGGACTTACGAACCAATTAACAAAAGTAATTTCGAACAATATGCATGTTAATATTCAGAGCATTTCTTTGAGTACCGATGCAGGAATTTTTCATGGTCAAGTGGCAGTAATTGTTCAAAACAATACGATTTTGAAGAAAATGATCAACAACATCAAAAAAATTGATGGAATCGATAAGGTAACAAGAGTATATAAAACGTAGAAAAGTTTCAAAAAAAATTATTTCAAGTTACCCGTTTTTCCACTTAAAACTAAAAAAACTTGAAACTAAACAAAGCTGAAACTTTAAACTTTAAACTAAAAAATTTATCTTTGCCCGCATATGACACTCATTTCCACAGATAACACCAAAAACCAAGAAATTGTAAAAAATGTTTTTACAATGTATCTTGAAAAAAAAGGACATCGCAAAACTCCTGAACGTTATGCTATCCTTCAGGAAATATACGATAGCGAAGAACATTTTGATGTAGAGAATCTTTATATCAAAATGAAAAATAAAAACTATCGTGTCAGTAGGGCAACACTTTACAATACTATTGAATTGCTATTGGATTGTGCTTTAGTTCGTAAACATCAATTTGGACAAAATCAGGCACATTACGAAAAATCGTATTTTGACAAACAGCACGATCATATTATTATGACAGATACTGGCGAAGTAATTGAGTTTTGTGATCCAAGAATTCAAAGTATTAAAAAGACAATCGAAGAAATATTCGACATAGAAATTACCAATCATTCCTTGTATTTATACGGAATTAAAAAACAAAAATAGTACGACAGCTTGCCAGTTGTCTTTGGAATATAAAAATTAACTACAAATAACACATAGAATGACCGCAGATTTATTACTAGGATTACAATGGGGAGATGAAGGAAAAGGAAAAATTGTTGATGTTCTTACTTCAAATTATGATATTATTGCTCGTTTTCAAGGTGGACCAAATGCAGGACACACTTTGGAATTTGACGGAATAAAACATGTTCTTAGAACTATTCCTTCTGGTATTTTTCATAAAACTGCCATAAACATTATTGGAAATGGAGTTGTAATAGATCCTGTAGTTTTTCAAAAAGAAATTGAAGGTCTTGAGAAATTTAATTTAGACATCAAAAGCAAATTAATCATTTCAAGAAAAGCCCATTTAATTTTACCAACACACCGTTTATTAGATGCAGCTTCTGAGGCATCTAAAGGGAAAGCAAAAATTGGTTCTACATTAAAAGGAATTGGCCCAACTTATATGGATAAAACCGGAAGAAACGGTCTTCGTGTAGGAGATATTGAATTAGAAGATTTTGCAGATCGTTATAGAGCTTTGGCTGACAAGCATGAAGCTATGATTAAATTCTACGATGTTGCTATTCAATACAACTTAGAAGAATTAGAAAAAGAATTCTTTGAAGCAATCGAAGAAATAAAAAAACTAGATTTTATTGATAGTGAAGAATATTTACACCAAGCTCAAAAAGCGGGTAAATCAATATTATGTGAAGGAGCTCAAGGTTCGTTATTAGATGTTGATTTTGGAACTTATCCATTTGTAACTTCATCAAATACAACTGCCGCTGGTGCCTGTACTGGTTTAGGAATTGCTCCAAATAAAATAAAAGAAGTATACGGGATTTTCAAAGCGTATGTAACACGTGTAGGAAGCGGCCCATTTCCAACAGAACTTTTTGACGAAGATGGTGCAACTATGGCACGTGTAGGAAATGAATTTGGATCTGTTACAGGAAGACAAAGACGTTGTGGATGGTTAGATTTAGTGGCGCTTAAATATGCTGTTCAAATTAATGGTGTAACACAACTGATGATGATGAAAGGTGATGTACTTTCAGGATTTGAAACTTTAAAAGTTTGTACGGAATACAACTATAAAGGAAAAAATATCGCTCACTTTCCTTATAACATCGAACCGGAAAATGTAACTCCAGTTTACCAAGATTTTAAAGGATGGCAAGCTGATTTGACTGGTATGACAACCTATGATGAATTACCGATTGAATTGAAAGAATACATTGAATTTATAGAAAAAGAAGTTGAAGTTCCTATCAAAATTGTCTCTGTTGGACCAGATAGAAAGCAAACTATTCTAAAATAATATCACTTAACGCTCTGAAAATTCAGAGCGTTTTTTTTAGTTCATAAACCAATCCAAACGAATGAAAAATCCAGCTATTAAAATCCAAAAAACCGAATTACTTTCTGATAATTGGTACATTTTAAACAAAGTAACTTTTGATTATCAAAAAAAAGACGACTCTTGGATTACCCAAAAAAGAGAAGTTTATGATCGAGGAAATGGTGCTGCCATTTTACTATACAACACCCAACAAAAAACTGTTATTCTAACCCGACAATTCCGCTTGCCAAGTTATCTTAACGGAAATGAGACAGGAATGATGATTGAGGTTTGTGCGGGACTTTTGGACGCAGATCATCCGGAGCAATGCATCATTCGAGAAACCGAAGAAGAAACAGGATACCGCATTACTAAAGTTGACAAAATAATGGAAACGTATATGTCTCCAGGAGCAGTAACTGAAATTTTATATTTGTTCGTCGGAGAATACGATGAATCCATGAAAGTAAGTGACGGTGGTGGAGTTGAACATGAAGAGGAAAATATAGATGTCTTAGAAATGACCTATGACGAAGCTTACGCTATGATTGAATCTGGGGAAATAAAAGATGCCAAAACGATCATGTTGCTACAATATGCAAAAATAAAAAACCTCGTTTAATTTAACAATGAGCAATCAAACTAAAGGAGCGTTTTTCGCTTTATTAGCCACTCTACTTTGGTCCGTAAATATGGTAATTGCCAGCGGTATTAAAGGACACATTCCTCCTATTGGACTGGCTTTTTGGCGCTGGACAATCGCTTGTATTGTTTTGGCTCCATTTGCAATTAAAAGTACCATTGAAAGTTTTATCGTTATAAAGAAACACATTCGGTATCTCATGGGTACAGCGGTATTAGGCATCACTATTTTTAATACACTGATTTACTTTGCAGGAAAAACAACAAGCGCTGTCAATTTATCATTAATAGCCATTTCGATACCGTTATTTATTGTTGTTCTCTCCAGAATTATTTTTAAAGAGAAAGTGTCCACTATAAAAATAGTTGGAATTGTAACCATAATTACAGGAGTTTTGGTTCTTATTACCAAAGGGTCTCTAGAAGCATTGCTGCATATCAACTTTACAATTGGGGATTTGTTGATGCTCGTGGCCTGTTTCTTTTTTGCCTATTATACGATACTAGTTCGACAAAAACCAGATGAGTTAACCGCAAAAGTATTTTTATTTAGTGTCTTTGTTATTGGCACAATTTTCCTTCTTCCGTTTTATATTTGGGAACATTTATTTTATAAAAAAGTAATTTTTGATACTAAAACAGTATTGGCAACCACTTATGTCGGCATCTTTGCTTCACTGGTTTCCTATTATTTGTGGAACGAAGCGATTCGGTTGATAGGCACCTCAAAAACAGCATTAATTTATTATTTAATCCCTGTATTCAGTGGAATTTTAGCGTATTTTTTTCTGGGTCAGGCTATTGTAATCACTCAAATTATAAGCATGGGAATCATTATTACCGGTTTATTGATAACCAATAGGAAGTAACTATTTTATAGCTACAATAGAAATAAAAAAGGTGTAATGAAAATATTTTCATTACACCTTTTTTATGTTAAAGTCTTATCCGAGAAAAATAATTACTTATTCGGTTGCGGAGTCATTCTTAAATATGGTTTTACTCTTTCATATCCTTTTGGAAATTTTGCTGCAATATCTTCATCCTTAACCGCTGTTGAAATCACCACTTTTTCTCCATCTTTCCAGTTTGCCGGTGTTGCAACACTATAATGAGCTGTCAACTGTAAACTATCGATTACACGAAGTAATTCATCAAAATTTCTTCCGGTTGAGGCTGGATAAGTCAATGTTAATTTTATTTTTTTGTCTGGTCCAATTATAAAAACGGAACGAACTGTAAAACTTTCATTGGCATTAGGATGAATCATATCATACAATTGTGCTATATGTTTGTCTTCGTCAGCAATAATTGGAAAGTTAACCGTAGTATTTTGCGTTTCATTGATATCTTTAATCCATTCCACATGAGAATCTAATCCGTCAACGCTTAATGCGATTACTTTTACATTTCTCTTTACAAATTCAGGATAATAATTAGCCACAGTCCCTAATTCAGTGGTACAAACTGGTGTAAAATCAGCAGGATGCGAAAATAACACACCCCAAGAATCTCCTAACCATTCATGAAATTTTATCTTTCCTTGTGTAGTTTCTGCTTCAAAATCTGGAGCAATATCGCCTAATCGTAGTGTTGCCATAATAATTTCTTTTTTTTGATTATTAACAGTCCTAAGTTATTGAATTAAGAGTAATAAAAATTAAAAGAAATCTTAAAATTGTAATAAAAATTTAACAAGAGGAAGCTGAATATTATTCTCTGTTGCAAAAAACATCTAGGTACCCAAAAAACATTTTGAGACCGAAATCCCTAGCCCCGATAAAAGTGAAAATCCTTTATAGCAGTAAATCCTGGAAGGTTTACTGCTATAAAGATTGTAACGGATAGCGGGAAAAAGCTCCAAAAAAAAACAAATAGTTAAGAAGGATTATTTTTTTTCATATTGGGTAAGAAATATGTAAAAACACCAATAAGCGGTAGAAAAGAACTTAATTTATAAACGTATTCAATACTGGTTTGATCCGCAACATAACCCAAAATTGCCGAGCCTAAACCTCCCATACCAAAGGCAAAACCAAAAAACAGTCCGGAAATCATTCCCACTTTTCCTGGCATTAATTCTTGTGCAAAAACTAAAATTGCTGAAAACGCCGAAGCGATAACAATTCCAATGATAACCGACAATACTCCTGTCCAAAATAAATCGGCATAAGGCAATAATAAAGTGAATGGCGCAGCTCCAAGTATCGAAATCCAAATGATATATTTTCTACCAAAACGATCCCCTAACGGACCGCCTATTAATGTTCCTGCCGCTACCGAAGCTAAAAACAGAAACAAATGAAACTGCGATTCTTGTATCGTCAACCCAAATTTATGCATGAGATAAAAAGTAAAATAGCTTGACATACTCGCCATATAGAAAAACTTGGAAAATATCAACAACAATAAAACTGCTAATGCTATATTAATTTTTCTTTTGGACAATGGAACAGCGACCTCTTCCGTATTTATTTTTTTTGCAGCTCTAAGATTCAAATGATTTTGATACCACAGCGCGATTTGGGACAAAATAATAATTCCCAAAATACCCACTATTACAAACCATATTATATTTGATTGTCCAAAAGGAGCAACAACCAACGCTACTAATAAAGGACCAATTGCACTTCCTGAATTTCCGCCCAATTGGAAAATAGATTGCGCCAAACCTCGCTTTCCTCCTGAACCTAAATAAGCAACACGAGACGCTTCCGGATGAAAAATGGAAGAACCAATCCCTACAAAAGCTACTGACACCAACAACATCCAAAAAGAAGTTGAAATCGATAAAAATCCCAATCCGGTAATAGTAAATAACATCGCAATTACTAAAGAATATGGTTTTGGGTATTTATCCGTATAAAAACCGATAAAAGGCTGCAGAATGGAAGCTGTAAGTTGGAAAACGAATGTTATCAATCCAATTTGAGTGAAACTAAGATTAAAATTCTCTTTTAATATTGGATAGGTCGAAGGAATAACTGATTGCATTAAATCATTTAACAAATGAGCAAAAGCTATTGAAAATAAAACCGAATAAACTGTTTTTTGGACGATTGGAGCGTTGATGGTTTGTGACGCTGTTGCTGAAGAAATATTCATATTGTAATAATAAAAGGGTCTAAAAAATTAAATAAACTGTGCCACGAAATACCAAAACACCAATGTCACGAATGACAATGGTATTCCAAAACCAATCATCATACTACTCAATCTGGGTTTTAACCCATGTGAAGTAGCCAAAATACTTGCTGTAATCATTGGAGCCATAGCAGCCTCCATGATGGATACTTGAATCGTTTTTGAATTTTGGTCTAAAATTACGACATACAATAAATATATTAAAGCCGGAGTCAATATTAATTTGTACAAAAGTCCCAATCCCAAAAATTTCCAATGTTGGCTTTTCCTATCAAATCGCAATTGCAATCCAACAGAAAGCATTGCCAATGGAGTCATTACACTTCCTACTTTTTGTAAACCAAACTGAATATATTCATTAAAATCAAAATCGAATACATTCATTAAACAAGCCAACAGAAAAGTAATAAATGGAGGAAAGAATAGTATTTTTTTTGCGATATGAAATCCGCTTGGGCTTCCACTAGAGAATAATGTAGCTACAAGAATTCCTAATGTTGAAAGCACCACAAAAGTACCCGGCTGATCAACTAAAATGGCAGTTTTTAAGCCATCTTCACCATATAAAGCTTGGATAATTGGGAAACCTAAAAAAGAAGTATTTCCCAAACCAGCGGTTATAATTAAACAACCCGTGAGTTTTTTTGACCATCCAAATCTATTTCCCAAAAAGCTGAAAAACAAATACGAAACTGTAAAACCAATCCATGTTACACCAATAGGAAACAACAGCTTATTATCCCATTCTATTTTTGGGATATAATACAACGCCAAAGCAGGAAGACAGATATAAATAACCACATTATTTAAAATCTTGTAGGTGTTGGACGGAAAACGTTTCACTTTTTGCAATACGATTCCAAGAAATAGACAAACGAAGATTAGGATAATGTTATTCATAGTGTAGGATTGAATGCAAAAATACTATTTAAATTTATTTAGAAAAGAAGGAAATCACCATTTTGATTTTTCATTGTATAAAAAAAACAAAAAACTTGCTAATTTCAATTTTACTTGTATATTTGTAATATATTTTATTACAGTATGATTTCAGGTAAATTTGCAATAACAATCCATATCCTTACATTACTTTCTAAATTTCCGGAGGACTATTTATCTTCTGAATTTATAGCGGGAAGTATGAATTTACATCCAGTTTTAATAAGAAAGGAAATAGCAAACCTGAAGAAAAACAATATTGTAGAAAGTAAAGAAGGTAAAAATGGAGGAACGAAATTGCTGAAATCTGCATCAAATATTTCATTAGATGCCATTTTCAAAATGACTTTTGACACGGTAACGCTAGGTTTTTCAAAAAACGAACCGAATCCAGATTGTCCTATTGGAAAACAAATCAATAAAAATTTAGAAAATTTATATGAAAACATCAACGAAAAAATCAGCTTGCAATTAAGCGGCATTTCATTGGAAGATTTTTCTAATAAATTTTAAACTATTTTTTTGAATTAAACTGTAACATTTTTTATTACTTTTAAATACATACCATTATGAAAATCGCAATTATTGGAGCCACAGGATTTGTAGGTACCGCTATTTTAAATGAATTGGCAAGTCGTAATCACGAAATTACCGCTATAGCCCGAAATCCAAAAAATGATGGAAATGCAACCATCAAATGGGAAAAAGCAGACATCAATAACGTAGAAGAACTTTCTAAAATCATTGCAGGAAATGATGTGGTTATAAATGCTTTCAGTGCCGGATGGACCAATCCAAATTTATACATTGATTTTCTTGAAGGATCAAAAGCGATTCAAGAAGCCGTTAAAAAATCAGGCGTGAAACGATTTATCACCATTGGTGGCGGAGGAAGTTTATTTGTTGCTCCAAATTTACAGGCAGTAGACACACCAGATTTCCCAAAAGAATATTATGCCGGAGCAACAGCGGCAAGAGATTATTTGAATATCATTAAAGAGGAAAAAGACTTGGATTGGGCCTTTTTTAGTCCTGCTTTTGAAATGCACCAAGGAATTACTACAGGACGAACCGGAAAATACCGTTTGGGATTAGACACTCCCGTTTTTGACGAAAATCAAAGAAGCATTTTGTCTGTAGAAGATTTAGCAGTTGTTATCGCTGATGAAACTGAAAATCCAAAACACCATCAAGTACGTTTTACAGCAGCGTATTAATTCATATCTTAATTTCAAGTAAAACAGTTTCATAAAGGCAATGCCTTTTTGAAACTGTTTTTGTTTTCACTACTTTTACTCTTCAAATAAAAAGTTTTGTCGAATAAAAAACAGCATCCTAGCGCCTTACACGAAAAACCTGGAATTTCTCCCCCAGAGATTATCAGTTCAATCGCTGTTGCGCACATTAAAAAATTCAGAAAAATTCAACCTTCCCCGAAAGAATTGGTTGAGGGAATTTTAGCAGGAAATATAACGGCTCTGAGTCGAGCAATTACGCTGGTCGAAAGCACAAATAGTGATCATTTGGCAAAAGCCAACGAAGTTATAAATGCATGTTTAGCACATGCTAATAAATCAATAAGAATAGGTATAACTGGAGTTCCCGGTGTTGGAAAAAGCACCTTTATTGAAGCTTTTGGAAAATACTTAACCAGTTTAGGGAAAAAAGTGGCAGTTCTCGCCGTTGATCCCAGTAGCACCATTTCGCATGGAAGTATTTTAGGTGACAAAACCCGAATGGAAGAATTAGTTAAAGACGAAAATGCCTTTATTCGTCCTTCGGCATCGGGAGAAACATTGGGTGGTGTAGCCCGAAAAACCAGGGAAACAATTACGCTTTGTGAAGCTTGTGGCTTTGATACAATAATCATTGAAACCGTGGGAGTTGGTCAAAGTGAAACTGCGGTTCACAGTATGGTTGATTTTTTTTTACTGCTAAAGATTTCGGGCGCCGGCGATGAATTGCAAGGTATCAAACGCGGCATTATGGAAATGGCTGATGCAATTGTAATCAATAAAGCCGATGGTGATAATATTAGAAAAGCCAACTTAGCAAAAGTAGAATTCAATAGAGCATTGCATCTTTTTCCGGCTAAAAAATCAGGTTGGATTCCTATCACTTCAACGTGTAGTGCAATTACTCATGAAGGAATTAGCGCTGTTTGGAAAACTATTGAGCAATTTCTGGAACTGACAAAAGTGAACCATTATTTCTTTGAAAAACGAAAAGAACAAAATCAATATTGGATGTTAGAAACCATCAACGAGCAGTTGAAATTGAATTTTTATAATCATCCAGAAATTAACCAATTATTGGATTCAACTAAAAAAGCGGTGCAAAATGATGAAATTTCACCCTTTGCAGCCGCTCAATTATTATTGGAAACCTATTTTAAATTTTAGTCACGAATAACTAAATTTTAGAAATATTAACGAATGTTACCCACGGAATTTTTAGCCGTATCATGTTTCGTTTTTAAAACCCCATTTTCTATGGTAAAACCAACGCGAACCTGAGTTTTCAAGGTGTCTTTTAAACCCGAAGTCGCTTTTTCAACTATAACAAATGCTAATTCAAAATCACCTTCTGACAATTCCAACTTAGAATCACTTGCGTTATCTTCCATTTTCCAAACCAGTTTTCCTGTTCTTGCATAGGAAGCTGCAGCTGCACCACCACCAGCACCTCCAGCTAAATTACCCACACTGGAAACTGCTGCCGAAATAATAGCACCACCCGGCAAAGCACCACCCAATAACGAAGCGCCTTGTGATAATGCACCGCCAGCTGCATGTAAACCTTGATTAACTTTTTCTCCAAAAGCAATACTCTCATTTTTCGACAATTCAACAATGTTACCATTGGCTATATTCACTTTATATCCTGTATTAGAAGGAAATAAAATAACACAACCTCCTTCAATTAATGCTACATTTATTTTACCCGCATTTACTTTCTCGCCAAATGTTGCCCCTTGAGTCTGTTTTGGAACGGTAACATTCATCGAAATTCTATTTGGCATCCCTCCATTTATGTTATTTATATTGCTTTTTGCATTTCCTATCGTTACGGGATTTGTCTTTGTATCTATTTCATTTAAAGAATTGTCTATTTCTACCTTTTTTTCTTTTATAGATGTATCATTTTTTTTTAATTGAGCAAAACTATTTTGTGTCAATAAAAGCATAACAATAATAACTTTTGAAATTGTTTTTGTATTTTTCATCACAGTTTAGATTTAATGGTTTATAATACTATATCAATAAAGGTTAGTTTTTGTTACCCCTATTTTTATTATTTTTTTAGTTTTAAATATTCTAAAATCCAGTTAGTTAAAAATATAACTAATTTATTTTAAAATTAATTTTATTTTCAACAATCCAAAAAAATAAAAAAAATGACCGTAAATGATAAAATTTCATCATTTACGGTCATTCAATTTATTATTAGAAACGTGTTAAACTAAACTTACTCTTTTTCGTAGCGTTCCATTTCTCTATCGTAAAATTCATTCGCAAGAACTATTAATCCTTCCATTTCAGCATTCAATTCGCCTTCATCAAGATCTTCCGCTTCTTCCATGAACTCCACTTCATCATCTTTTAAATTGATAATAAATCTTGGGTAATCTAAGTGTATGATGAAAATATCTTCCGGAAAATCAGTATTGTCGCCTAGTAAAAATTTTGGTAATTCCATTTTTTTATATTTAATCGGTTAATCGTTGTTGTTGTTTATTCGATTAAACAAATAACCGAATAAACTTTTAAAAAATCTATTTATCAGAAAGTATAACTGGTGCATTTCCTCTACCATTCATAAAAATGATTTTAGTATTAGGAGAGGCAGCGAGTTCTTTTTGTGCTTTTATTTGTTCGTATTGCAATTGTTTATCTGATAAGCCAGTTGAAATAATTCTTTGATAATCAGCAATACCCTGTGCTTCCACTCTTTTTCGTTCGGCTTCCTGTTTTTCTTTTTGAAGTACAAAAGTCATTTTTTGAGCATCTTGTTCGGCATTAATTTTACTTTCAATAGATGCTTTTACTGATGTAGGAAGGTTAATATTTCTAATTAACAATTGCTCTAAAACCAATCCTCTAGTTTTAAAATCAGCCTCTATCGTTTTGAAAATTCGCTGTTGAAATTCGTTTCTTTTAGTAGAATATAAAGCAACTGCATCATAATAAACAGCGTTATCACGAATACGGGTTCTTGTTACGGGACGAACAATTTTATCGGAATAATCAACCCCAATTTGTTTGAAAATTTTTGGCGCTGACTCTGGCGAAACACGGAATAAAACGGTCAAATCAATTACCACTTCCAGACCGTCATTTGACAAAACACGAATCGCATCGTCACCTGCTTGAGCACCTTCTCCATGAACAGCTGACATGGTGTAGTTTTGAGTTTGAATATCAAAATCAGTTACATCCAACAATGGATTTATCAAATGCAAACCACTTTCCAGAACATCAGGTTGCACACTTCCGTACAGCGATTGAACTCCCACTTTCCCCGCATCAATTTGTTTGAACATCGAAGAAAACAGCCCTAAAGCAATTACTAAAACGCCAATAATTTTTAGAACATTTGCGAATTTTGAAAACGGATTTACATTACTTTTTAATGAAAAACTGGTAATCAATAAAATTATTCCAAGAATAATAAATAGTATCATTTTTTTTATTTGGTTGGTTAGGTTTTGTTTGTATGCTTATTATACGAGGAAAGAAATTAGAAGTTACATTGTAAGAACATTATTATTTATGATTCTTTAAAACTAATTTTCTTGTTAATCTCGCAAAGCGAATATACAAAAATAAAGCGGCAGCTGTTAATCCCGCCAAAAGCCCAATCCAGATTCCTACTGCTTGCAAAGAAGTATATTTTCCTAGATAATAAGAAATTGGAAAACCGATAACCCAATACGCAACAAACGTAATATACATAGGGATTTTCACATCTTGCAAACCTCTTAAAGCACCCAAAACCACTACTTGAATACCATCTGAAATTTGAAAAACTGCAGCTACCAAAAGTAATTTTGCTGTTATAATTATTATTTCCTGGTTGTCCAAAACTTGTGCTGAATCAGTCGTATTCAAAAATAAGTGTGGCAAAAAATTATGAAAAACAACAAAAATAATCCCGAAAAGTGTTTCCAGCATAATCGCTAATAAAAAAATAGAGCGGGCAACAATTATTAAATTTTTATAATCGTTCATTCCTTTGGTATGACTCACTCTAATCATCGCGGTAACACTCAAACCCATGGCTACCATAAATGTTGATGACGCAAGAGTCAGTGCTATTTGATTGGCAGCCTGACTATTTTTTCCCAAAGAACCAGAAAGCCATATTGCCGCAGTAAATAAAGTGACTTCAAAGAGCATTTGCATTGCTGAAGGCAAACCCAGATTGATGATTTTTTTCAAAACTGATTTTCGTATTTCTTTGAAACTAAAATTCTTGAAATAACGTTTCAATGCCTCATTTCTTTTCATCAGATAATGCATAAAAACCACCATCATAATTCTTGAAATTACCGTTCCTAAGGCTGCACCTAGAATTCCTAATTTTGGAAAAATCCAAAATCCATAAATCAACACATAATTAAAAAATACATGCACCACATTTGCCATAAAAATAGCATACATCGAATATTTTGTTTTCGCTAAACCATCTGCAAATTGTTTGTATCCTTGATACATTATAACCGGAATCAAAGAAAAAGCTACCCAATCGATATAAGGCGCAGCCATATCGGCTACTGCTTTTGGTTGGTGCATCAAGTACATTATTTGTTTAGACAATACCGTCAAAATGAATAACGCTACTCCTAAAACGGTACACAGCAATAATCCATGGTGAAAAGTAGTTCGGATTTTTTTATCATCTTTTTCGGCATCAGCCTCAGCAGTCAATGGGGTTATGGCTGTAGAAAAACCTATTCCTAAAGACAATGCAATGAAGATAAAACTATTACCCAAAGAAACAGCAGCCAACTCAGTGGAACCAAGATTACCCACCATAAAATTATCCACAATACCTATTAATGTATGACCGAGCATTCCTAAAATTACAGGATAAGCTAATCTGATATTATAAGAAAACTCTTTGGTATATTGCGATAAATTCACTTTCTAATTTTTTGTTGGCAAAGATAATTAGAAGGTTTCAATTGTATCGATACAATTACAAATATAAAGTCTCTCGATTAGTTATTATTTACACATAACAAGGAATTCTATAACAAAACCCGTTAATTCTATAACATCCCAAGCAATATGGGGTTCTACATTTGTAACGTTGTTTTGAATCAAATAAAAATCAAGACAACACCAAAAAAAATATTAATAAAAAAATTACAATTATGAAAAGCACAGGAAAAATCAAAATGTTATTTGTATTCGCAATAGCAATGATGTTTGCTAGCAATGTACAAGCACAAGAAACAAAAGAAGCAACAAAAGAAGCAACAAAAGAAGCAACAAATTACGATCAAGGATTCCGTTTAGGATTTGGTGTAAATGCAGGATACTCCGTTAGTGATCCATACAAATTAGCACTAGGAGCTGATGCAAGAGTTCAATACGATTTGTCAAAAAGATACTCTTTAACTTTGACAACTGGTTACAGTAACTTATTTGTAAGTAAAGCAGACGGTAATGATTTAGGATTTATTCCAGCTAAAGCAGGTTTTAAAGCTTTCGTATGGAATGATCAATTTTATGTAATGGGAGAAGCTGGTGCTGCTTTTGCAGTAAGTAATGGTTACAACAAAACGTCTTTATTATTATCTCCAAGTATTGGTTATGCTTCAAAATACATTGATGTATCATTGCATTATGAGCACTATTCTGACTTTGCAAAAGTGAACAACAACGGTTCTATAGGAAAAGGTGTTGGACAAGTAGGGGTTCGTTTAGCTTATGGTTTTGAACTATAAAACATATAGTCTTTAAAAAAAATGCCCTGAATTTCAGGGCATTTTCTATTTATAAAACTTTTTATCCGTTAGAGTCTTCATAAAGGCAATGAGTTGTTTTTTTTCCAAGTCAGTTAAATTCAGTTTATCCTCAGGTAAAGTTTGATTTGGTAAATTAAATCCCAATCCGTTCCCGCCACCTTCATTGTAAAAATCAATCACTTTTTCCAAAGTTTTAAAAACACCGTTGTGCATATAAGGAGCTGTTAACGCAACATTCCTTAAAGTAGGCGTCTTGAAAGAATTCCTGTTAATTTCAGCTTTTGTTAATTCGAATTTCCCTAAATCAGCATCCATTTTTTTTGTTGCATCAGGAACGCCTAATACTTCACTTTCGGATTTTACAAAACTCGGTGGTACTGTTCCGTTAGTTAGTGGAATAAAATGGCAAGTAGCACATTTCGCCTTTCCGGCAAATAAATTAAATCCAGCAATTTCATCCAAATCAAACCTTTCATTTCCCTGCATGTATTCATCAAATTTTGAATCATAATTACTCAAAGACCTGATATAAGAAGCCAATGCATTTTTTATTGCAAATTCATCTATTGCTGTTTTTGGAAATGCTTTTTTGAATTTAGTAACATAACTCGCATCCTTTTTTAAAGCCAAAACTGACTTTTTCAAAGAACCGTGCATTTCATTTTCATTTGTAATTACAGCTACAGCTTGGTCTTCCAGATAATTGACTCTGGAATCAGAAAAGAAAACACGTTGAAAAGCAATATTAGACAGCGTTGGCGTATTTCTTTTAACCAACGATTGTCCATCTAACGAAACTGCCTTTTCTAATCCATCAGTAAAAGCTTTGTCAGCATGATGGCAGGAAGCACAGGAACGAGAATTATTTCCGGACAAAATAGGATCATTGAATAATAATTTTCCTAACTCGATTTTTTCTGGAGTAGTTTCATAATCTGGGAATGCTGAAAAAGCTTCGGCATCAAAAGCGTTTTTATCAAAAAGCGTTTGGGCAGTTGTTTTTAATCCTCTCGTTTCTTTAATCAAAGGAATTTTCAAATCCATTTGAGTTTTATATAACCCTTTACTTAACGGATTTAAAAATTTTCGAATAAAAACAGCTCGGTCAAATTCATTAAACTTGACATTCTTTTTCAAATATTCTTTCCCTTCTTCAATTGTTTTTAAAACTGATTTAGAAGTCGAGTCATTTGAATTATCCACATAAATTTGATAATACTTTTCGATACTTTCTAATGATGATACTGCTTCAGGAATGGAGTTTTGGGCAATTGGAGAATCAAATCCGGTAATTCCCAAAGTAATCATCCTAAAAACCTCTAAACGCATCGCATCAAAAACATGGGAATCCGTCAATTCATTGGTTTGCGAAACTTTGTCTAATCTTTTTAAATTGGCAGAAAGAATCCCTATTTCTTTTAAAAGTTCCTCTTTTGATCTATGGTCATACTTAGGGAAAAGAAACTCTTCAATTACCTGAAATCCTTCCGGAGGAACAGTTTTCCCTTCATCTTCTTCAAATTCATCTAGTGCTGGTCCATTAATCGCTTTAGAAACAACAGGAAAATAATATTCACTTATCATTTCTACTTTCTTATAGCTTTGATGTACTTCCAGAAATTGTTTTTGAATTTGTGTCGAAATCGAATCTGATTTCACCAAGAGTTCCAAGTGGGCAACATTTTGAATTAGATCCTGAATATCCGATTGAAACAAATCATTTATTTTTTCGTGCTTCGGTTGGTTTTCACAAGAAAAGAGGAGCATCAATGGTAAAAGAAAAAAGAAATTTTTCATAAGAAATTTTAAAAATGAGGAGAAAAGCAAAAACCACGATTCCTAATAAGAAACCGTGGATTTTTGTAACTATTTAATTTAGATAATCAATTATCTGGCAAGTCCTTTGATGATTACAATTTGGCTGGCTTGATCTTCATTTGGACGATTTGTACCTCCATCAACTCCTTTATATTTTGTTCCTCTCCAAGTATGTGGTTGAACACTCAATAAAAAAGTATCGTCAATTCCTACTTGTTCTGACACATCAATTAATGCTCCATATTCCCAATCACCAAATTTACTTGTTCCGCCTACATTATACTTTGCAGCATCTGTTGCATCACGACGGTGATCTAACTCTACAACAACTTTCAATTGTTTAGTTGCAATATTGTATTGATAAATGTAACCATCATGCGTTTCATCTCCATATCCATTAGCATCTTCCTCAACATAAACATAGTTTTTAGTTACGCAAATGTTATCTGGATTTTGGAATTTTCCCGCAATTCCTGTGCGATCGTCGCCATCAAGGACTACTTGTAAAGTTCCCGTTAACGGATTTGCAGCGTCTAAATTTAACTTGTAAACTCTACCGTATTTGGTTCTTGAAGCATCCGCATTGGTTCCAGTAGTATTTTGTCCTGTAGCATTAAAATAAATTTCACGATCAGCTGCATCGCCTCCTTTTCTATAATCTAAGTCTTCTACTCTACCAAATTTTATCGCTTTTAACGTATTAACTGATGCGTTAATTTGGGCTCCAGTCATTGTAGTATGATTTTCGATTTTTACAAATGAAACAGGATAAGTTTGCCCTGTAACCATGTCTTTTTCTCTTTGATTGTCATCTGTTCTTTTCATCATATACAAAGAACCATTTGCTAAATCACCAACCGTATTGGATACATACATGAATATTTGACCTCCATAAGTTCCAGAATCATCATCACCTATTACAACAACAGTTTTTCCTGCAAAAGCAGTCTTTCTTAAAGGCAAAGCATTCTCTGCACTTAATCTTCCTAAACCAGATAATTCTTTAGAAACTGATGCTGCCCCAACATCTCCATAAGGATTTAAAGCATGAGTACGAGATTCTTCACCTGACTCACCACACGTTAAATAAAGTGGTCCAAAACCATGTTCAGCAACAGTTGCCATAGTAGCACCACACAATCTCCAAGTTCCTCCATTAGAATTCAACAAATATTCTCCTTTTGTAGGTTTGAATGTTTTGTCCAAAGTAATTCTGGAAACCGAAAAATTATCTTCTTGATTTACTAAAAAAGTAAAAGTTCCATCTGAATTTTTCAACAATCCTGATCCGTCAGCTGAACCACCAAAAACATAATTTGGACTACCTGCCAAAACATCATCTGAAGTGATGAGTGAAAAAAGTTCCAAGCTTTCAAAACCTGCTTGCTTTTTCAATAATACTGGAGTTACAGATTGGTTAGCTAAAACTACATCTGTAGTTTCATTCGAAGATTTAGCATCATTCTCACAAGAGATTAATGAAGCTAAAAATAACATTGGTAAAATAATTCTTTTCATCTTGGTCGATAGTTTTAAATTCAAGGCAAAGAAATGCACTGAATTTTAACTTCAAATGAACTGAATATTAACAAAAAGCCAAGAGTTCACTCAGCTTTCCAACTCTAAAAAACAATAAATTTACATCCTAACAGTAAAGTAATACAATGATAAACTTGAAATAACTTTCACGAAAAAACCATTAAAACTATTTCTCTTTCTTCAACATTTCTTTATACATTTCGATATTTCCCCTTATTTTTTCATCCATTTCAGGTTCTTTAATATCGGTATGTTTTTGCATTTCTTCCCAAATAATTTTGGCTACAATATAACGAGCCATTTCTTTATCATCGGCAGGAATAACGTACCAAGGCGCATAATCAGTAGAAGTTTTATTAATCGCTTCTTCGTAATAATGCATATAATCATCCCAACGTTCTCTTTCTTTCAAATCACCCGTTGAGAATTTCCAGTTGTGTTTTTGTTCTTCCAGTCGGCGCAACAAGCGTTGTCTTTGTTCTTCTTTACTCATGTGCAAAAAGAATTTCAGCATAATAGTTCCGTTTTGAGTAATGTGTTTCTCAAAATTATTAATTTGCTGCATTCTATTTTCCCAAAATTTAGGTGTAATATCATCTACCGTTTCAATACCCGGTAAATTTTCATTCATAATATATTCAGGATGCACTCTGGTGACCAAAACATTTTCATAATGTGATCTGTTAAAAACCGTAAACTTGCCTTTTTCTGGTAAAACCAAATAATGTCTCCACAAATAATCATGTTCTAACTCGCTTGAATTTGGCGTTTTAAAACTATGCACTACCACCCCACGAGAGTTAAATTCCTTAAAAACTTCCCGAATCATACTATCCTTCCCCGAAGTATCCATGCCTTGCAGACAAACCAAAACGCCATAGCGATTGTGTGCATACATCACATCTTGTATTTCACTCAATTTCACTTGCACCTTATCCAGTTTCTCTTCTTTATCATCATCACTATTTCCATTAAATAGGTTCGTAGGAATACTTGACAAATCAATTTTGTCAATCACTTTAAAATCGTCGGGATTTATAGACTTCATAAGAAATATTTTATCTTTACATCTCAAATATAAGAAATATTAAGGAGCTTTTTCCTGCTGTACACTTGTATCTTTTCCTTTTTAAAAGAAAAAAAAAGGAAAAGGATACCGCTTCCATCAGGGCTAGGTCGTCCGTTTTCAAAATAAACTTCATGGAAAAATTCACACTCGAATTACTATTTCAAATCAGCGGCATTGGTTCTGCGTCAGGACTCATTCACAAGGATGATTCCTTGTATATAATCTCTGACAACAGCTCTTTTCTTTATGAATACAACATCAAAGAAAAAGAACTCCATAAAATAAAGCTCTTCGAAAACAGTCAGGAAAACATTCCTAAAAAAGACAAATTCGATTTTGAATCCATAACCCAAAAAGGAAATAAATTCCATCTTTTTGGTTCCGGTTCCACGCCCAACAGAAACAAACGCATCAGTTACGATCTTACTTCTGCAGCAATAGAAGAAAAAGATTTGTCTCCTATTTATGAAAAACTAAAACAAACTGCTTCAATCTCGGATGATGATTTAAACATAGAAGGCGCTTTATTTCACAACGAAAAATGGCATTTGTTTCAACGAGGCAATGGAGCACAATCTAAAAACGGTATTTTTATTTTAGACAAAGAAGGAAATGACATTCACTTTTTCCCAATCCCTTTGCCAAAAATCCAAAACATCGAAGCTACCTTTACCGATGCCATTCTCGTGGAAGATAAAATCTATTTCTTGGCAGCAGTCGAAAATACGACCTCAACATATGACGATGGAGAAGTATTGGGAAGTTTCATAGGCGCTTTATCATTAGAAACTTTCGAAGTTGCGTTTACCCAAAAGGTTTCCGAAACCCACAAATTCGAAGGATTAACTTTATTTACGCATTCAAAAGAAAAAATAGAGTTCCTGCTTTGTGAAGACAAAGACACCGAAGCTTTGGAAACGGATATTTACAAATTGACTTTAGATTTAAAGTAAAAAATCAATTAGATCCAAAATCTTTCTTTCAGCCAAAAAACACAACGTTAAATTTAGATTAAATAGAAAACCAAAATAGATTTCAAATTTAAAACGAAGTACTTTTACAATAAAATAAGCCTTTTATTGGCATAAAATAATTAATAAATGACTGACTTAAAAAATAAAAATGCCCTGATTACAGGAGCTGGAAAAGGAATTGGAAAAGCAATCGCTTTGGCCTTAGCCAAAGAAGGTGTAAATATTATTTTGGTTGCGAGAACACAGGAAGAAATAGACAGTGTAGCGGCAAAAGTACGTTCTTTAAGAGTAAAAGCACTGGCAATAACCGCTGATGTTGCTGATATTAATTCGGTAAATAGTGCAGTTGAAAAAGCATTGGCTGAATTTGGAACAATTGATATCTTAATCAACAATGCGGGAATTGCTGCTTTTGGGAAATTCTTAGAATTGGAACCAACTGATTGGGAACGCATTATTCAGGTTAACCTGATGGGAACGTATTATGTGACCCGCGCCGTTTTACCAAATATGATTGAGAGACAAACAGGCGACATCATCAATATTTCTTCAACAGCAGGATTAAGCGGTAATGCTTTGACGAGTGCATACAGCGCTTCTAAATTTGCAGTTTTAGGATTGACTGAATCGTTGATGCAAGAAGTTCGCAAACATAATATTCGTGTGACGGCATTAACGCCAAGCACTGTTGCCACTGGCATGGCCAAAGAATTAAATTTGACCGATGGCAATCCTGATAAAGTCATGCAAGCGGAAGACATGGCCGAATTAATCATCGCGCAACTCAAATTAAACCGACGCGTTTTCATTAAAAACAGTAGTATTTGGTCTACGAATCCTTAATTTTTTTCATTTTAAAACAACAAAAACCCCTCGGAAAAGGGGTTTTATTATTTATAGAAATCTTGACATCTGTCTAAACTAAAACAGTTACAAAATCCATTCGCACACTTCCGTCTTCATCAATTTTTGTCAAATTGATTTCATGTAAGGTATTGACTAATTCTGGATTCCAAGGTGTTTTTACTTTCACGTAGTTTTCGGTAAACCCGTGAATGTACCCTTCTTTATTTTCACTTTCGAACAAAACAGTTCTATTGGTTCCCAATTGACTTTCATAAAAAGCACGGCGTTTTTTAACGGATAATCCACGCATCATTTTGCTGCGTTTTGCCCGAACATTTCCAGGAACAACACCTTCCATTGCTGCCGCCTCTGTATTATCCCGTTCTGAATAGGTGAAAACATGCAAATAAGAAATATCCATATCATTCAAGAAATGATACGTTTCCAAGAAATGTTCGTCAGTTTCACCAGGAAAACCTACAATCACATCCACACCAATACAGGCATGTGGCATAACTTCACGAATCTTATTTACCCTTTCAGTATATACCTCGCGTTGGTAACGACGTTTCATCAACTTTAAAATATCATTACTTCCAGATTGCAACGGAATATGAAAATGCGGTACAAAAGTCCTGCTTTTCGACACAAATTCTATCGTTTCATTTTTCAATAAATTCGGTTCAATAGAGGAAATTCGCAATCTTTCGATTCCTTCCACTTTATCTAATTCCTGAACTAATTCTAAGAAAGTATGTTCGTGTTTCTTATTTCCAAATTCCCCTTTCCCGTAATCCCCAATATTGACTCCGGTAAGAACAATTTCTTTGATATTTTGTTTCGAAATTTCAGATGCATTTTTCAATACATTTTCCAATTCATCACTTCTCGAAATTCCTCTTGCTAATGGAATAGTACAATACGTACATTTATAATCACAGCCATCCTGTACTTTCAAGAAAGCACGCGTTCTGTCTCCTATCGAATAACTTCCCACGTAAAAATCAGCTTCGGCAATTTCGCAGGAATGTACTTCTCCAAAATCATTTTTGGACAAATCATTAATATAATCGGCCAATTTAAATTTTTCAGTTGCACCAAGAACTAAATCTACTCCATCTACACTGGCTAATTCTTCCGGTTTCAATTGTGCATAACAACCTACCGCCGCGACAAATGCTTTATCATTCAATTTCATTGCTTTCCGCACCACTTGCTTGAACTGCTTATCTGCATTTTCAGTAACCGAACAGGTATTAATCACATACATATCAGCCACTTCCTCAAAATCTACCCGATCAAAACCCTCATCTTCAAGATTACGGGCAATTGTAGAAGTTTCTGAAAAATTCAGTTTACAACCAAGTGTATAAAAAGCAACTTTTTTTCTATTTTCCATAATTTGTCTTAAACTAATGAAATCGTTGTCAAAAAATTTAAGTGCGCAAATTTACGAACAATATTCTGGAAAATGAAATCAATAATTTTCTATATATTAGCATATTGTACGCAAATAATTATACTCTAAAAAATGAAAAAAATAATTATAATAATTATATTCCTTTTAATTACGGTTCAAATAAATGCTCAAAACAACATTGAATGGGACGGAAAATACCAACTACAACTTTCCGATTTTCAATCTAGTGCTACTCAAATTGGAAATGTAAAAATCAATAGCATTAATACCGCTTCAAGTCTCGATTTTGCGTTCCAAATGAGCAATATTGAGTTTATGTTCACCAAGAATTTTAATTCTAAAGTAAATTCTACATTTAAGCGTGATGCCGCATCCATTATTGCAACTGATAATAATACAGCACAATATTTATTAAATTTTGCACAATACGAATTTGATTTGTCCGAACTCTATGCCCGAAAATTGCGAAAAGAAATTTACGACCAAAAAGGCACTTTTTCTGACGTTAGTTTTTTACAGATTATCTATAATACGATTGAAAAACAATATACAGAGGAACATGCTATTGCTTCAAAAATAACTGACCTTGGTCAAAATGATAAAAAACTTTTAGAAATTCGAACAGATGTACTTAAAAGAATACAAGAATATCCTGATTTTTGTAAAAGTTGTAAACCTCCTAAAAAACAAAAAAATTAATTCAGAATAAATCGTCTTACAACCTCAGCAACTCCGTGATCATTATTTGAGGCTACAATCACATCTCCTTTATCTCTCAATTCAGGATCTACATTATCTACCCAAACACCCAATCCGGCATATTGGATCATCGTCAAATCATTTCCTGCGTTTCCAACGGCTATGATTTCACTTTGATGAATATTCAATCTTTCGGCTAAAAATTTGATGCTGGCACCTTTATCAATCCCGTTTTGGGCTACTTCCAGAAAGAACGGTTTTGACATACATACACTAAGATGTGGCATGGCTGCTCTCAAGTCTTTTTCAACTTCTTTTAGATAACTTGGCTCTTCCAATAAAATACATTTTATGGCTGCCGATTTAACCTCATTTTTAAAACTTGCAACTTTATTGTGTTCTAAACCGGTGATATTTTTTTCAATATCAATATATTCAGAATCCGTTTCACTCACAATTTTCCCATCAAGGTACGTAATAATATGGGTCTTACTTTTTAAACTGTAATCATACAATTCATGGATTTGTTCTTGGGTTAACGTTTGCTCAAAAATGATTTTATCTTCTTTTAAATCAGTAATTACAGCTCCGTTATACGATATCATATAAGAATTATCCAATTTCAATTCTTTGGCGTAAGCAATCATTGCAGGTGTTGGTCTTCCAGACGCCAAAATAACATAAACTCCCAATTCCTGTGCCTTAGACAACATTGCTGCATTCTCGTTTGAAATCATATGGTCATCGGTTAACAAAGTGTCATCCATGTCCAAAACTAACATTTTATATTTCATTCTATTTTTTATTGTGAATATGTTTAAATACTCATTCTGAATTCTTCAATAACTGGATTTACTTTTGCAAACTCCGTTTCCTGAACGAACAATTCCACCGCTAAATCTGAATTTCCAAAACCGCCTAATCGAGCAGATTGTATGTTATTTTTTAAAACGGTATCTACTCCTATTGCTTCAATTCTCTCTTGCAACGCTAAAGCTAAAATTTCACTTCCCGAAAACACTTTCATTAATCCCATCTTTTTCTTTATTTAATTATTTATTACCATTTTCTTCATCACCTTCTTGCTCCTCGAAGTCATCTCCTGCTTCAGGTTCGAAATCTTCTTCCTCCTCAAAATCTTCATCTGCTTCTTCGTCCTCGTCTTCATCCTCTTCGTCACCATCAAAATCAAATTCAAAAGGCTCGACTAGCATTTTTTCAGCAAGGACTTCTATTCGTTCTGTGAATTGTTCCGAGAAAATAATACGTTGGGTTCTGACAATGCTATTCGAAATGCGCATGATTTTAGTTTCATGACGCAATTTCAAAATCGGATCTGCATCATCAAGGATAAACATTTTCAATCGGTTTACATTATAACCGGCGGTGGTAAACATTTCACTTAACTTATTTGGAGTCCCAATCAACACATCAATTCCGCTAGAAATATAATTTTTATCATATTCCATATCTCCTTTATCATGAACACCATAGACTTCTAAATTAGAATTCTTTCCGTATTTTTCAAAAAGCGATTCCATTTCCAACACTTTGGCTTTATCTTCGACAATAATCAAAGCTCTTGGTGATTCTTCGGTTGCGCCTGCCAATCTCTGAATTACATTTAGCACAATTGTTGTCGATTTCCCGCTTCCTTTTGGTGCAATAATAATACAATCCGAACCACTTTTCATTGTCGAAAATGTTTCTTTTTGCATTGTATTGGCCTCGGTCAAACCGTTTTCAATTAAGGCTTGTTGTAACTCTTCGTTTATTTTTTTTAGTTTCATTTCTTATGATTGAAAGATTAAAAATTGAAAAATTAAAAGATTAAAGCTATTGCCAAATCTTTAAATCATTACATTTTAAAATCATTAAATTAATTTTATTTCGATGCAAATAACTTCACATCATTCTCGGAAATTTCGCTTCCGCCAAGAATAATCAAGCGTTCCACTACATTTCGTAGTTCACGGATATTTCCTGTCCAATCGTATTCTTGCAACAAATGAATCGCTTCTTTTGAAAACTTTTTTATGGCATTTCCTTGCTCTGAAGCAATTTTATCTGCAAAATGCGAAATCAACATCGGGATATCTTCGCGTCTGTCGTTCAATGATGGCACTTTTATCAAAATAACAGCCAAACGATGGTACAAATCCTCACGGAAACGTCCTTCAGCAATTTCTTTTTTCAAATCTTTATTGGTTGCCGCAACAACACGAACGTCGACTTTAATATCTTTATCTGCTCCCACTCTGGTAATCATGCTTTCCTGTAAAGCACGCAATACTTTGGCTTGCGCCGAAAGACTCATATCACCAATTTCATCTAAGAAAATAGTTCCCTTATCAGCGGCTTCAAATTTTCCTGCGCGGTCCTTTACTGCCGAGGTAAACGCTCCTTTTACGTGACCGAATAATTCACTTTCTATCAATTCAGATGGAATAGCAGCACAATTCACTTCAATTAAAGGAAAATTGGCTCTTTCACTTCTTTCATGTAATTGATGCGCGACCAATTCTTTTCCGGTTCCGTTTGGTCCCGTAATTAAAACTCGTGCTTCGGTTTGAGCAACCTTATCAATCATCACTTTAATATGATTGATGGCGTCGCTTTCGCCAATCATTTCGTAGTTTTTACTGACCTTTTTCTTCAGAATTTTATTTTCAACTACGAGTTGTTTTTTGTCTAAAGCATTTCGAACCGTATTCAACAAACGGTTTAAATCTGGCGGTTTTGAGATGTAATCAAATGCTCCCAAACGCATCGTATTGATAGCCGTTTCCATATCGCCGTGACCGGAAATCATAACCATAGGAATTTCGGGTTTGATTTTTTTGACTGCTTCCAACACTTCGACACCGTCCATTTTTGGCATTTTGATGTCGCACAAAACCAAATCGTAATCGTTGTTTTTTATTTTTTCAAAACCTGCAGCACCGTCTTCGGCTTCTTCCACCTGATAGGTGTCGTTTTCTTCGGAGAGTATTTTTGTGAGTACTCTTCGAATAGCGGCCTCGTCTTCTATGATTAGTATTTTTGACATATTTTTATTTTTTTAGCCCCGATTAAAGTGGAAATCCTTTTTATTTTTTCTTTAAAAATAAAAAGATTACAACGGAAAGCGGGAAATAGCTCCATAAATTAATTAAATTTTAACGGAAGCGGAAACAAACCAAGTTATTAATATTTCAACCATCGGTATAATTCGTTCCATGTTGGTTTTTTGCCGTACATGAGTATTCCTACTCGGTATATTTTGGCGGCAAACCAAACCACTGAAAAGAATGTCCCGAATAATAATGTTATTGATATTACGATTTGCCACCAAGGTACGCCAAACGGAATTCGCATCAGCATAACGATTGGAGAAGTAAGCGGAATCATGGAAAAAACAACTGCTATTGTCCCATGCGGATCGTTTATAACCGTAAAAAATCCGATGTAAACGCTCAGCATTAATGGCATAATGATAGGCAAAAGAAACTGTTGCGAATCGGTTTGATTATCTACTGCCGCCCCAATTGCTGCGTAAAATGAACTATACAGAAAATACCCCCCAATAAAATAAATTACAAATCCAATCAAGATACTTGCAATTGGTAAATTCCATAATTCCTTGATATACATTTGGGCTGTTCCGGCAAATTCTTGTTGGGCAGTATGCATTAATTCGGGTGAAATTCTAGCGGTTGGTCCTACATTTACACCAAAAAATATTGACGCAGCAAACATTAAGGATAATCCGATTACTGCCCAAATAATGAATTGCAATAATCCTGCTAATGCAGTCCCAACAATTTTCCCCATCATCAATTGAAATGGTTTTACTGAGGAAATGATAATCTCGACAATTCGATTCGTTTTTTCCTCGATAACGCTTCGCATTACCATGTTACCGTAGATGATAATGAACATCATAATGAGATATCCAAAAGCACCACCAATACCGATTTTTATTTCGTTAAGTCCTTTTACACTTTCTTCGCCCGATGCTTTTGTTAAGCTTATATTGACTTTAGATTCAGCATTTTTTATCGCTAATGTATCGAGATGTGCTTTTTCTAAATTGGTTTTGGTCAACTTCTTTGCAATTACATCTTGGACACTTTCAATGAATGAAATACTAGGACTCTCGTTAGAAATAAATTGAATTTTATTTTCGAAATCTTTCGAATTGCTCTCATTTGGAATGTATAGCAATCCTTCGTAGTTTTCGTTTGTGATGCTGTCTTTCAGAAATTTTAAATCTATTTGAGACAAATCGAGGTATTTATATTCCCCTTTCTTAGCGTTTTGCGAAGTGAATTCCTTAGCAAACAAACCCGATTCATCGTGAATGGCGATTCGTTTGGTATCCGCTTTCATGGAACTTAAATAACCCACAAATGCCGCTATTCCCACAAATAGTAAAGGACTTAGAAAAGTCATAACAATAAAAGATTTATTGCGCACTTTGGCAATAAATTCTCTTTTTATGATTAATGAAATGATGCTCATTTTTTAGACTGCTTAGGTTTTTAGATTACTTAGATTTTTTAGAACAATTTAGATTAGAAGATTACAAAAAAGTCTAAAAATCTAAGAGCTCTAACAATCTATTGTGTTACTGTTTGTATAAAAATATCATTTACACTTGGTATTTTTTCTACAAAGTGCGTTACTTGTCCACGTTGTGTAAGGATATTCAATAATTCGTTAGGCGTGGCGTTTCCTAGTTGAATTTCCAGTTTTAATTCGTTGTTGAGCGATTTAAAATTAGCCGGTCCAACAGTGAATTTTTGTGTAATAGCATACATCAAACCTTCGACATTATCCGATAAAATACCCACTTCAAAACTATTGGTTTTAAATTGTCTCTTGACATCATCCAATTTTCCCTCAATCAATTTATTCGATTTATGAATCAGGGCAATATGATCACATAATTCTTCTACACTTTCCATGCGGTGTGTCGAGAAAATTATGGTAGCTCCTTCTTCTCTCAACGCCAGAATTTCGTCTTTGATAATATTGGCATTTACGGGATCAAAACCCGAAAACGGCTCATCAAAAATTAACAGTTTTGGTTTGTGCAACACACACACCACAAACTGAATTTTCTGTGCCATTCCTTTAGAGAGTTCCTGAATTTTCTTGTTCCACCACCCTTGAATTTCCAATCTGTCAAACCAATATTCGAGTTGTTTCTTGGCTTCAGCTTTAGAAAGTCCTTTCATTTGAGCCAAATACAAACATTGTTCCCCCACTTTCATGGTGTTGTACAATCCTCTTTCTTCGGGTAAATACCCTATATATTGAACATGTTTGGGTTGCAGTTTTTCACCGTCCAAAATAATTTTGCCACTATCAGGTAATGTAATTTGATTTATTATTCGGATAAGAGATGTTTTTCCTGCGCCGTTTGGACCTAAAAGCCCATAGATACTTCCTTTTGGAACAGTTAATGAAACCTCGTTAAGCGCCACATAATCACCATATTGCTTGACGACTTTATTAACTTCAAGTATATTACTCATGCTACATTTTTAATTGGTGTAAAAGTAAATAATTAGTACCGAAATACTTAGAATTGTTACATAAAAAACCCATCCTTATTTTAACAAGGATGGGGGAATGTGTTTTTAAAGATTAGACTCGATAAACGACATCTAAACACGTTTTATTATAAAAAGTTTAGACGCGATGAATCGCGTCTCTACCGTTTTTTATTATGAAAACATATCTTTTACTTTCTCGAAAAATGATTTGTCTGATTTTTCCGGACTTGGAATAAAATTTTCATCCGTAAGATTTTTTTCGAAAAATTGTTTTTGATCCTTGTTTAACGTTTTTGGTGTCCAAACATTTACATGTACCAGTAAATCTCCGTTACCATATCCGTTTAAACTCGGAATTCCTTTTCCTTTTAATCTCAAAATTTTCCCTGATTGAATTCCTTCTTCCAGTTTAATTCTTACTTTTCCGTTTATGGCTTCAATATCTTTAGAAATTCCTAATACTGCTTCAGCAAAACTGATGTATAAGTCATAATGTAAATTCTCCCCTTCACGTTTCAAAAATTCATGCTCGATTTCTTCGATTGCAACAATTAAATCACCAGGAATACTATTTCCCGGAGCATCATTTCCTTTATTGGAAACTTTTAATTGCATTCCATCAACTACACCTGCAGGTATTTTTATTGAAACCGTTTCATCTTCAAGAATCATTCCTTGTGAATCCGCATTTGCTGGTTTTTTGTCTAAAATTTGACCTGAACCATTACAAGTAGGACACGTAGACGCTGATTGCATTCTACCCAAGATTGTATTAGTCACTCGCATCACCTGCCCTTGACCGTTACAGGTAGAACATGTTTTATAGCTAACTCCAGGCGCTTGAACCTTACGTTTTACTTTTACTTTTTTCTCGACACCATTGGCAATTTCTTCCAATGTCAATTTTACTTTGATACGAAGGTTGCTTCCTTTAGAACGACGAACTCCGCCGCCTCCACCGCCTCCGAAACCACCAAAGCCACCTCCGAAAATATCACCAAACTGACTGAAAATGTCATCCATATTCATTCCGCCGTGACCACCTCCGCCAAAACCGCCTGAACCATCAAAAGCTTGATGACCGTATTGATCGTATTTCGCTTTTTTCTGAGGATCACTTAGTATTTCGTATGCCTCGGCTGCTAATTTAAATTTTTCTTCTGCCGATTTGTCTCCAGGATTTTTGTCAGGATGATGTGCTATTGCTTGTTTTCTATATCCTTTTTTAATTTCGGCAGCATCAGCATTCTTTGAAATGCCTAATATTTCGTAAAAATCTTTTTTCATTTTTATTTTTTTATAACGTACAGATGCGATTTATCGCGTCTCTCTAATGATAAGACGCGATAAATCGCGTCTCTACTACTGCCCTATAACAACTTTTGGAAAACGAATGATCTTATCTCCCAATTTATATCCTTTTTCAAGAACATCAACAATTTTACCTTTCATTTTGTCTGATGGTGCAGGAATTTGAGTTATTGCTTCAGCAAAATCTGCATCAAAAGCATCTCCAGCTTTAACCTCAACTTGTTCTAATCCTTTAGAAACTAATGTGTTTTTTAATTTTTCATGGATAAGCTCTACTCCTTTTAATAATAGTTCATCTTCAGATTTGCTTATTTCCACAATAGCTCTGTCAAAATCATCTAAAACAGGCAACATAGCAAGTAAAACTTCTTGATTTGCTGTTTTAAACAACTCGATACGCTCTTTAGTAGTTCTTCGTTTGTAATTTTCAAATTCAGCAAATAATCGTAAATACTTATCTTTCTCTTTGGCTAAGTCTTGAGTTAATTGTTCTTCAACACCTAATTCTTCAACAATAAGCTGCTCACCATTCGCATTTTGTTCTAATGTTAGGTCATCTATTTCTTGATCGATTTCTGTATTTTCAGTAGTCATATTACTTGTGTTTTTAAAAAAATTCTTAAACTTCATTTTTTATTCTTTTCTTTGGATTGCAAAAGTACTGCCAAATCTTATAAAATGTCAAATTGTCACCTTATATTGAAACACTCTTTTGTTTTTAATTCGTTTCAGCAAAATAATTTTAATGGATCGCACTGAAATTTTAATATAATTTTAAGACTATATCGATAAAGATTACATAAATTTGTTAATGTTTTTTTGAAGAAAACACAAAAGGTTGCCCACTAAAAAATTATTAATTCATATTACCCTATATTAAAAAAAGCTTCGTTTAATAAAACGAAGCTTTTTTTATGCTTTAAATATCACTTATGAAAGCGCCTTTTTCAGACCTTCAAAATCCAGCAAAACCTGCTCTCCTGTCACTAAATTTTTAAGCGAAAAAGAATTAGATTCCATTTCTTGCGCTCCTACAATTACTGCAAAAGGAATTCCTCGTTTATCCGCATGTTGAAACTGTTTGGCCACCTTTGCATTATCAGGATACAATTCTACTTTTATTCCGGAAGCCCGTAATTTTCGTATGGCTTGTAATCCATAAAATGCTTCTGTATCACCATAATTAATAAACAACGCTTTAGAAGTTGCGGTTACAGTTTCAGGAAATAAATTCAATTCTTCGATAACCAAATAAATTCGGTCCAATCCAAAAGAAATTCCAACTCCACTCATGTTTTTGAGTCCAAAAATCCCCGTCAAATCATCGTATCGTCCACCACCTCCGATGGATCCCATAGCAACTGATTTTGGCGGAGCCACTTCAAAAATTGCTCCTGTATAATAATTCAAACCTCTTGCCAGTGTCACATCTAAATCTAAAATAGAAGTTTCCAATCCCAATTTCATCACGTTGTCACAAATGAAACGCAACTCCTCAACCCCTTTCATTCCTTCACTGGATTCCGCAAGCAAAACCGAAAGTTGGTTTATTTTTTCTGAAATCGTTCCGGTGAAATTAAATAACGGCTGTACTTTTTCAATAGCTTTTTCCGAAATGCCTTTCTCCATCATTTCTTTTTTCACGCCATCCTCGCCTATTTTATCGAGCTTATCCAACGCAACTGTGAAATCTATTAATTTATCTGATGCGCCAATTACTTCAGCAATCCCAGATAAAATTTTTCTGTTATTGATTTTGATAGTTACTCCTTCTAAACCCAAAGTCGTAAAAACAGTATCATATAATTGAACCAACTCTACTTCCTGCCACAACGATTTAGAACCCACCACATCAGCATCACATTGAAAAAATTCTCTAAAACGTCCTTTTTGTGGACGGTCAGCACGCCAAACCGGCTGAATCTGGTATCTTTTGAATGGAAACTCAATTTCGTTTTGATGTTGCACTACATAACGAGCAAACGGAACCGTTAAGTCATAACGCAAGGCTTTCTCAGAAATACTTGCCGTTAATTTAGTACTGTCTTTATTTTCTAAATGAGTTGCATTGGCTTTGGCCAAATAATCTCCTGAATTTAATATTTTGAAAATCAAGCGATCGCCTTCTTCTCCGTATTTCCCCATTAAGGTTTCGGAATTTTCGAATGAAGGTGTTTCTATAGGTTGGAAACCAAATTTCTCGAAATTACTTTTTATAATCTGAATGATATATTGACGTTTTGCCACCTCAGTTGGTGAGAAATCTCTAGTTCCTTTTGGAATGCTCGGTTTTGATGCCATTTTTTGATTATTGTATTTTTATATTTTCAGATTTAGGAATTGTTGAAAAATTCCAAATTCTATTTCTTTGCAAATATCTTATTTTTAAAATAAATCTGTTTACAAATTTTCGCATTTTATTGCCCGATGCCTAGCCCAGATTATAGCGAAAATAGGGAAGTGAAAAATAATATTGTTTTCTTGCCTGAAAGAGCGACCAAAGGAAGCTCCTTTCAGGCAATTGAAAACAAATTATTTTCACTGACCGATTATAGCGGAAAGCAGGAAATAGCTCCTAAAAATAAATTAGGATTTTTGAAAAGAAAATTTGTAACAAAAATTGTATTTTCGTGTCAAACTCGTATGATGCTAAAATTATTCAAAGAAAATATCCGAATTGCCTTTGGTTCTATCAGAACACAATTGTTGCGAACAATCCTTACGGTACTGATTATTGCGATTGGAATAACTGCTTTGGTTGGGATTCTAACTGTAGTTTCTGCTTTAGAAAATACAATTTCGACTGATTTTGCTTCGATGGGAGCGAATACTTTTAATATTAATCAATATGAAAATGAAGTCCGAAATCGTGGCGGACAGGAACGTGAAATTATAAATCCGATTATCTCCTATCCGGAAGCTGTTGCTTTCAAAAACAAATATAAATATCCTTTCACTGAAACTTCGCTTTCCTTTACAGCTACATCAGCTGCGGAAGTTAAATTCGGAGCTATTAAAACGGATCCCGAAAATTCAATTGTAGGCGTTGATGAACATTTTATTACTAATTCCGGTTTAGAAACCAGCGCTGGACGAAATTTTACCGGTTTTGACATCGATAACAATGCGTATGTGTGTATCGTAGGTTCTGATTTTGAGAAAGGGCTACTGAAAGATGTTAATCCAATTGATAAAGTAATTTCGATTCGTGGCGCCCGATTTAGAGTCATAGGAGTACTGAAAGAAAAAGGCTCTACGTTTGGAAATAGCCAAGATTTACGAGTTTTAATCCCAATTCAAGTTGCTCGTTCTCTTTTTACTGCTCCTAACATCAATTACACCATGAGCATCATGGTTTCTAAAAAAGAATTATTGGACCAAGCCATTGATAATGCCACCAGCACAATGCGCAGGGTACGCAAATTAAGTCCTATAAAAGACAATAATTTTGGTGTCGTTCGTAGTGATGACCTTATCAATAGAATCCTCGGAATCACTAAATATCTAGGGCTTGCTTCCTGGCTTATTGGAATTATCACCGTTCTGGGATCTTCCATCGCTTTGATGAATATCATGATAGTTTCGGTAACCGAACGTACTAGGGAAATTGGGGTTAGAAAAGCATTGGGAGCTAAAAAAACTACGATTGCTTTTCAGTTTTTCATAGAAACATTACTTATTGGACAATTAGGCGGATTGGTAGGAATTATTTTTGGAATCCTGATTGGTTTTGGAATCGCTACCGCAATGAGTTTTGTGTTTGTAATTCCATGGGGCGCTATTATGGCGGCATTTATAACCAGTTTTATTGTAGCAATCGTTTCTGGTTTATATCCGGCTGTAAAAGCTGCTAGACTGGATCCAATTGAAGCGTTGCGATATGAGTAGTTAGCAGATTAAAAATCATTGAATGCTATTTTTTTGATTTTTGAATGCTGATTAACGATTTTTGATTTCAGAAGTTTAAACACTTAAATCTGCTTTCATCATTCTATCATTTCCGTAAATATCCTTACGTAATTCAATAGTTGAAAAGTTCATTTTTTCAAGCAACTCTACCATTTCTTTTCCTAAATATTGGTTGATTTCAAAATACAATTGTCCATTTTCAGATAGATTTTTTCGCGCTAATTCAGCTATTTTTTTATAGAAAATCAAAGCATCATTATCTTCGACAAAAAGAGCCAAATGCGGTTCATTGTCCAACACATTTTTCTTGATTTCCTCTTTTTCTAGATTCCGAACGTAAGGAGGATTCGAAACGATAATATCAAATTGCTGTTGCAAATCTTCGGTTTCAAGAATATTTTGATTTATAAAAGTAACGTTTACAGTATTGATTTGGGCATTTTTTTGGGCTGTAGCCAACGCTTTTTCAGAAACATCAATGGCAAAAACCTGTGCATTAGGAATATTTTTTGCCAATGAAATAGCAATACAACCGCTTCCTGTTCCAATATCTAAAATCTTTACTTTTCGACTTTCGACTTTCGACTTTTGACTTTCTAAAATCCAATCCACCAATTCTTCGGTTTCTTGTCTTGGAATTAAAACGTTTTCATTGACTTCAAAATCCAATCCATAAAAACTGGTTTTACCTAATAAATACTGTATTGGAATCTCCTGTAGCAATTGTTCCAAAATAGAATTCCAAACCGCAATTTCCTCTTCCGAAAAAGCCAAATCAGGATGCAACGCCAAGTCAATTCTTTTCAACTGTTTTTTTTCTTCTAAAATTAAATAGAAAAAACTCTCCGCTTCACCGGCATCGTAAATTGGAGTAAGCGTGTCAATAAATTGAGTTCTGTATTCTTTTATTTTCATTTTATTAGGTAATCGATTCTAATGAATTAATGCTGTCAATTAAAAACTTATAACTCTTTCAACATCCAAACTGGACAACTGGTATGACCGGTACTTCCCATTGGGGAACAAATGTATTCGAAACCTACTTTTTTGTATAACTTCTGGGCATCATGCATAAATGGCATCGTTTCCAGGTAACATTTTTCGAAACCAAAATCGGCAGCACTTTGCAAACAAATGGCCATCATTTTACTGCCAATTCCAAGACCTCGAGTTTCTGGCAAAAAGTACATTTTTTGCAATTCACAAATAGTTTCCGCTTCATTTTCAAGAGGCGCTACTCCGGCAGAACCAATGATTTTCCCATCTTTTTCAACAACATAATAAACAGATTTAGGCTTATTGTACTCTTCAAACATTAAATCCAAATAAGGATCTTCATAGGCCGTTCCTACTTTTGGAATATTCAATTCATCAAAAACGGCTCGTATTAATTGTGCAACTGCTTGGTTGTCTTCTTTTTTTATTTTTCTAATGCTGTACTCTTCCATTTTTATTCCATTCTAATTTTACATACAAAAGTAGAAATTGTTTATTGTTATTTTCGAAAGTTTCAAAACTAAATCGCAAACTCAAAAATTACTACTTTTGTAATGTGAAAATACATGAAAAATATATAAAACGATGCATCGAGTTAGCCAAAAATGGTTTAGGAACAACCTATCCCAATCCTTTGGTGGGCAGTGTAATTGTCTATGACGATAAAATCATTGGCGAAGGCTGGCATAAAAAAGCTGGAGAACCTCACGCCGAAGTAAATGCCGTGAATTCCGTAAAAGATAAATCGTTATTAAAAAAAGCAACTATCTACGTAAGTTTAGAGCCGTGTAGTCATTTTGGAAAAACGCCACCTTGCTGCGATTTAATTATCAAAAATAAAATTCCAAATGTGGTTATTGGTACTATTGACCCTAATGTAAAAGTGGCTGGAAACGGAATCAAAAAACTTATTGAAGCCGGAATACAAGTTACCGTTGGTATTCTCGAAGCAGAATGTCACGAACTGAACAAACGTTTTTTTACCTTCCACGAAAAGAAAAGACCGTATATCATTTTGAAATGGGCCGAAACTCTGGATGGTTTTATTGCACCTGAGGAGATTCTTCGAAAAGCTCAGAATGACACTGAAAAAAAACCAGTTTGGATTACCAATGTTTATTCGAGGCAATTAGTACACAAATGGCGAACTGAAGAACAAGCAATTTTAGTAGGAACGCAAACCGTTATTGATGACAATCCAAAACTAAACGCGCGGGATTGGTATGGAAACAACCCAATCCGATTGATTATAGATCAAAACAATCGCATTCCAGAGGACTGCCATATCTTTGACAATGAGACTAAGACTATCGTATTTTCTAAATTGAAAACAACAATTAAAAAAGAAAACACTATCTTTGAAGTAATCGATTTTAATCAAAATATAGCAGTCCAAATAATAGAAGTGCTTTACAAGCATCAAATTCAGTCGGTTATTATTGAAGGAGGCAAACAAACCTTACAGACTTTTATTGATGAAAATCTTTGGGATGAAGCAAGAATATTTGTTGGAAACATTCCATTTACTACAGGAACAAAAGCCCCAATACTAGATAAAAAACCGTTCGAAAAATATTCGATTGGCAATGATGAACTTAAAATTTCTAGAAACCATGATTAATACCATTATATTTGATTTTGGGGATATATTTATCAATTTAGATAAACAAGCCACAATGGATGCCTTAGAAAAATTAGGCTTGTCAGAATGGAATGAAGATTTAGACCTTTTAAACACTCAGTTTGAAACAGGTCAAATTTCACGTGAAAATTTTCTTCTTGGTATTCAGAAACATGTACCAAATGCTTCAATAAATGAAATCCTAGAGGCTTGGAATGCCATTCTTCTTGATTTTCCATTATATAGACTGGAATTTCTTCAAATGCTTTCCAAAAAATACCGCTTGTTTCTATTGTCCAATACTGATTCTATTCACATAGAAACTTTCGAACAAAAAAACGGGATTTCATTTTACAGTGATTTCTATCAATGTTTTGAAAAAGTTTATTTTTCATTTGAAGTAGAAATGAGAAAACCCAATCCTGAAATTTTTAATTACCTAGCAAACAAGCACGATTTAGCTCCTAAGCGCACTTTATTTATTGACGATAAAAAAGAAAATACTGATGCAGCTCTTGCATTAGGATTCCAAGTTTGGAATTTACAAGTTGGAAAAGAAGATATCGTTGATTTATTTGACAAAAAAATAATTTAGAAAAGTACCTTTTGGAATTTAAAGACACTTACAACACCATTGAGTTTCCCTCTTCAGAAGTATTATTCAAAGAAAAAAACAGCAAATTCTTTGGTTATGCCTACCCCATTCAATCAGAAGATGAAGTAAAACCACTAATCGAAATTTTACGAAAACAACATCCTAACGCAGGACATTTTTGTTATGCTTACCAAATAGGTGCTGACACCATAACTTACAGAGCTAATGATGATGGAGAACCTAGTAACACTGCTGGTACGCCTATTTACGGACAAATTCAGTCGTTTTCTGTAACCAATCTATTAATTGTAGTAGTCCGGATTTTTGGGGGCATAAAACTAGGTGTTGGTGGATTGATATCTGCCTATAAGACGACTGCCCAAATGGTTCTTGAAACTTGTGAAATAATCGAAAAAACTATAAATATTCATTATTCTATAACATTTGATTATAAAAACATGAACAAAGTGATGCGAGTAATTAAGGAGAAAAGATTAGAAATTGTAACTCAAGAAATGGAAATAAATGAAGACTCAGGACTTCCGATAGGAAAAATCGAAATAAAAACACGAAAAAAAAATGCCGAAATGGTATTCGACATTTTTAATCTGATGTTTGAAATCGATATAAAACGACTCTAATTTCTATTCGAAATTGCTGTTTTTATAATTTATTCTATCGTTTTTAACAATTCTAAAATATAATCTGGAGGAGCTGTTGGACGACCCGTTTTTAAGGACAGAAAAACCAAAATAAATTGGGCAGTTGTTAATAACTCATCAGACTCATTATAAATAGCGCAATCAAATTCAATCTTAACAGAACTCTGACTTTTGAAAGTGGTATGAACGGTAAGCAACTCATCATAGCGAGCTGATTTTTTATAATTTATATTCATGGAAACAATCGGCAAAGCAATACCACTTTCTTCCATACTTTTATACGAAATCCCTTTGTTTCTAAGCCATTCCACTCTTCCTATCTCAAAATAGGGAACATAATTCCCATGATAAACCACTCCCATTTGGTCAGTTTCTGAGTAGCGTACACGAACTTGAATTTGATGATCTTTCATTAATTATGTATTAAAAATTTAAAATTTAAAAAGCGCCTTACAACAATAATTTGTAAAATTATTACCCAATATATTTTTTTTTACAGAAATTTGTTCACATATTTGTTACCCCGAAAAAGAATAAAATTTCACACTTTTTTTAGTAAGATAATAATTACCGAATAAAATAATTTAACAAAATATATGAACAAAACTGCTCAATCAGTATGGGAAAACTGTTTGTCTTTTATAAAAGACAACATTCAGGATCAAGCTTACAAAACTTGGTTCGAACCAATCAAATCAGTTGAGCTAACCGACAATGCATTATATATTCAAGTTCCAAGTAAATTTTTCTACGAATGGTTAGAAGAACACTATGTAAAATTATTAAAAGTGGCGCTTACCAAAGAACTTGGAAAAAACGCAAAGTTACTCTATAAAATCAGAATGGAAAACACTTATGGCAACAAACAACCGTTTACGGAACAATTGCCAAGTGCCAATAGAGTACCCATGAAACCGCAAGAGGTTGATGCACCTTTTAAAAACTTAAATCCAGAATTAAAAAATCCTTTTGTGATTCCTGGAATTCGGAATTTAAAAATTGAATCTCAACTTAATGCAAACTACAGTTTTGATAATTTTCTTGAAGGAGATTCCAATAGATTAGCACGTTCTGCAGGTATGGCTGTTGCCAATAAACCAGGAGGAACTTCATTTAATCCGTTGTTAATTTTTGGAGGAGTTGGTCTTGGAAAAACACACTTAGCGCATGCTATTGGTGTGGAAATAAAAGACAAATATCCTGAAAAAACAGTTTTATACATCTCTGCTGAAATTTTCACACAACAATATATCGACTCGGTAAAGAAAAATAATCGAAATGATTTCATCCACTTTTATCAATTAATTGATGTTTTAATTATTGATGATGTACAATTCCTTTCTGGAAAATCAGGAACTCAGGATGTATTTTTCCATATTTTCAATTATTTACACCAAAATGGAAAACAGGTAATCTTAACATCAGATAAGGCACCGGTTGACATGCAAGATATTGAACAACGTTTATTATCTCGTTTCAAATGGGGATTGTCTGCAGAATTGCACCAACCAGATTATGAAACCAGAATTTCTATCCTTAAAAATATATTGTATAGAGATGGTGTAGAAATACCTGAAGAAATAATAGAATACGTTGCAAGAAACATCAAATCAAATGTAAGAGAATTGGAAGGAGCCATCATTTCCTTGATTGCACAATCCTCTTTCAATAAAAAAGAAGTTACATTAGAACTGGCTAAAAGTGTTGTTGAAAAATTTGTGAAAAATGTAAAGCGCGAAATTTCTATCGATTACATTCAAAAAATTGTTTCCGATTATTTTCAATTGGATTTAGAAACGCTACAATCAAAAACTCGGAAGAGGCATGTTGTACAAGCGAGGCAATTGGCTATGTTTTTTGCTAAAAAATTCACAAAAGCATCTTTGGCGAACATTGGTTCACAAATTGGAGATAGAGATCACGCTACAGTATTACATGCTTGCAAAACCGTTGACAATTTAGTTGCTACAGACAAACAATTCAAAAAATTTGTTGAAGATATCAATAAAAAATTAACGCTATAAAAAGCATCATGTCCATAAAAATTTTAATGGTTTGTTTAGGAAATATTTGTCGGTCTCCCTTGGCCGAAGGCATATTAGCATCAAAACTCCCAAAAAATAAATTTACAGTTGATTCAGCAGGAACAGGTTCATGGCACATTGGTCATTCTCCTGATGAACGTTCCATTGCTATTGCTAAAAAAAATAAAATAAATATTTCAAATCAAAAAGGACGTCAATTCAGTACAACTGATTTTGATACTTTTGATTATATTTATGTGATGGACAACTCAAATTACAGTGATGTGATTGAGCTTGCCAAAAACCAAGATCAAAAAGAGAAAGTCTATCTTATTTTGAATGATTTGTTTCCAAATGAAAATGTAGATGTCCCAGATCCTTATTTTGGCTTACCAAATGGATTTGAAATCGTTTACAATATGCTGGATGAAGTTTGTGATGTAATTTCAAAAAAATTAATAGAGAAACACCAATAACCTTTTGGTTTTATAATTTTGTTTTATCCCAATTAAAAAACCTAATATTTCATCAAAATACATAATATAAAATTTACTTTTGAACCACAAAACAATCCCAATGCAACCAAAAACCAGTCTAGGAAAACTCTATTTAATACCAACGACAATGGGAGATTGCAACCCTATGGATGTTTTACCTCAAACCATAAAAAGAAGTATTGATTTTATTGATTATTATATCGTTGAAAACGAAAAAACTGCCCGAAAATCCATCAAAGGAGTTAGTCCTGAAAAGAAACAATCGGAGCTGAACCTTTTTGTTTTAAACAAACATACTGAAACCAAAGAGCATTTAGATTTTATCAAACCTTTATTAGAAGGGAAAAATGTAGGATTAATGAGTGAGGCAGGCTGTCCTGGTGTAGCTGATCCTGGCGCAGTAATTGTAAAACTGGCACATGAAAAAGGAATACAAGTTATTCCGCTCGTAGGACCTTCCTCTATTCTTTTGGCAATGATGGCATCTGGAATGAATGGACAAAGTTTTACATTTAATGGGTATTTGCCCATTGAAAAAGGAGAAAAGAAAACAGCTCTAAAAAACTTGGAAAAACTATCTCAAGACAAAAATCAATCTCAACTTTTTATAGAAACACCTTATAGAAATAATAAAATGTTGGAGGATATTTTACAAGCCTTAAATCCTGCAACCTATCTTTGTATCGCAACGGATATAACTCTACCAACAGAATATATCAAAACTATGCGCGCTTCTGACTGGAAAAAAACACAGGTAGATTTACACAATCGTCCTACTATTTTCATCATTCATAAAATGTAACAGTTAATTCTGAATTTAAAACACTTCCGCTTACAATAATTCTTCTAAGATTGTCTCATTCCCTTGTGGCGACTGATTAAATAATAAATGAACCTATAAAATGTTCTTTGTTGGACGATTACTTTTCATTAGACAAAAACCAACAATTCCCCGCTTTTTATTTATAGCTACAAGTGGATTTTCTTCCTAAAAATAGACACAGAATTTCCACTTATATTAACTTTATTTATAGAAAAAGTTAACTGCATAATTTTCAAAAAAACACTAACTTTACTAGTCCCCAATATAATTTTTTGACTTAATACTCAAAAAATATAACCACTAATGTTTTGAATTATAATGATTTAAATAAATTAAAAACAAAAAGGGGAAGAAAATAATAAGCCTTACTAAATTTATTTTAATCATAGCTATTGGCTTGACTTAAATATAATTTTAAAACTAAATATCATGAAATCATTTATTATTGTTGTGCTTTTTTTAAGCATGACCATTACGTCATATTCACAAGATATGGATGGAAATATAAGGATGGAAGAATTACCCGGAGTCGTTATTAAAAGTGCTGGAAAAGACTTCTCTATATATTTACCAGATAAAAATCCGGATAAAGGTGTAAGAGCTTTAGAAGAAAAATTTATAGCTTATGATTTGGGGAAAGATTATGAAGGATATGAAAACTATTTAGTAATTATGGAAACCAAAAATGGATCATTGAATGCTACTTACAATGAAAATGGAAAATTAACTCGGGTTGTTGAAAATTATAAAAACGTAAGACTCCCAAGTAGTGTAATTTATTCTGTTTATAAAGCTTTTCCCGGATGGCAAATTGTAAATGACAAATATTTATATACTCAAAAAGAAGGTGATGTCATTAAAAAAGAATATAATCTCCGAATAAAAAAAGATAACGACGTTCGCAAATTAGTTGTTAATGCAAATGGGGATATTGTGAAAGGAATGTAATCGAAAACCACTAATAAATTAAAGGCTATCATTCGGGTAGCTTTTTTTTTGACACTTAGACAACTATTTATTTTTGAAAATTTTAATCTTCAAAAAAACCAAAAATCACCCTTAAACCAGTTATATTTATCGAGTAATAAATGAAATTATTTTATGAGTAAACTTCCACATATCAGTACCAGTATTTTTACAGTAATGTCTAAAATGGCCGCTGAACATAACGCAATTAATCTATCACAAGGCTTTCCAAATTTTCCTGTCGATGAAAGATTAACAACCATAGTTGCCAAACTTGCTAAAGAAAATGTACACCAATACACACCAATGTCAGGTTATCCTCCACTATTATCAAAAATAGTAACACTTGTCAAAAAATCATACGGTAGAACCCTTCAAGCTGATACTGAACTATTAATAACAGCAGGTGCAACCCAAGCTATTTTCACCACAATACTAGCTTTAGTGAAAACTAATGATGAAGTTCTTATTTTAGATCCAAGTTATGATTGTTATGAAGCACCAGTTTTACTTTGCAATGCAAATCCGGTTCGAGTGGCTTTAAATGATGACTATACTCCAAATTGGGAAATTATAGAAAAAGCTTGTACACCAAAAACGAAAATGATTATCATTAACAATCCGCATAATCCAACAGGTAAAATTTTAAAGCAATCTGATTTTGAATCATTGGAAATTCTACTGGAAAAATATCCTGACATTTTAGTTCTATCGGATGAAGTGTACGAATACATCACTTTCGAAGAAAAACATATTTCTGCTCATACTCGAAAAAAACTACTTAATCGTTGCGTGATGATTTCCTCTTTTGGAAAATCGTTTCATGTAACCGGATGGAAAGTAGGCTATTTAGTAGCACCAGAATACCTAATGAAGGAAATCAAAAAAGTCCATCAGTTTTTAGTTTTTAGTGTAAATAGTATATGTCAAGTAGCTATTAGTGACTATTTAGACTTAGTTTCTGTGGATGAAATCGGGAAATTCTATCAAGAAAAACGAGATTACTTCAGGCAATTACTAAAAGACAGTCGTTTCAAACTCATGCCTTGCGAAGGAACTTATTTTCAAGTTGCTTCTTATGCAGCTATTTCAAATGAAAATGATGTTGATTTTTGCAAACACCTAATCGTCGAACATGGTGTTGCTGCTATCCCTATTTCTACTTTTTATGACGATGGGAAAGACCTAAAACTAATTCGATTTTGCTTTGCCAAAGACAATGCAACGCTGGAGGAGGCCGCTAAAAGATTGTGTGCTATTTAAAAGCGTAGATTTTATTTTTTTATATGCATGCATACTATTTAATTTGTTATATTTACAATAAAAAAATATCAAAACATGAGTTATACAGATAAAATGTTACGGGACGATGCCCTAAAAGGCAAAGTGATTGTCGTAACCGGTGGAGGAAGTGGCTTAGGAAAAGCTATGACTAAATATTTCTTGGAATTGGGTGCGCAAGTTGCCATTACATCCAGAGATTTAGAAAAACTAAAAAATACAGCTGCTGAACTCGAAACAGAAACGGGCGGAACCTGCCTTCCAATTCAATGTGATGTGCGCCATTATGAAGAAGTCGAAAACATGTTACAAGAAGTTTTGAAAGCTTTTGGTAAAGTTGATGTTTTACTTAATAATGCTGCCGGAAATTTCATTTCACCAACCGAAAGATTATCTGCAAATGCTTTTGATACTGTAATTGATATTGTTTTAAAAGGAACAAAAAACTGTACCCTTGCTTTCGGGAAACATTGGATTGACACCAAACAAAAATCAGCTACCATCTTAAATATTGTAACGACTTACGCTTGGACAGGTTCTGCTTATGTGGTGCCAAGTGCTACTGCAAAAGCTGGAGTTTTGGCCATGACACGAAGTCTTGCTGTAGAATGGGCTAAGTATGGGATTCGTTCCAATGCGATTGCTCCAGGACCATTCCCAACTAAAGGGGCTTGGGACAGATTATTACCAGGAGATTTAGCCGAGAAATTTGATATGGCCAAAAAAGTGCCGTTAAAACGTGTGGGAGATCATCAGGAATTAGCCAATTTAGCGGCTTATTTAGTTTCTGATTTTTCAGCCTACGTAAATGGTGAAGTCGTTGTTATTGATGGAGGCGAATGGCTCAAAGGCGCCGGACAATTCAACATTCTCGAAGCTATTCCCGAAGAACTTTGGGATCAGTTGGAAATGATGATCAAAGCAAAAAAGAACAAATAATAGTTCTAAAATAAAAAAGAGAGTCAAATAAATGGCTCTCTTTTAGTTTCAGTTAATTTTTATTGTTTTCCAAGGCAACTAAAATTTCACTTTTTAGCAAGCCACTTCCACCTCCATAATGTTGTACAACAATTATATTTGGATTTTGTTTTTTGAAAAAAGCGCATAAATTAGCTTCACTTTCTTTCTGAATTCTGGAACCCAATAATACCAGTGAAAACTCTTTTTGGCAAAAAATTTCCTTTGCCTCTTCATCATTCATAACACCTACTCCATTCCAATCTTCATTAGAATTAATGAGTCGGACAACAATTGCCAGAATTTCGATATGTCTTCCTATGTAAAGAATATTGGTAGTTTCCATAATTCAACTTTTATAAAATAGCAACCTCAAAGATTATAATCTTTTGAGATTGTTATTTCAGTTCTTGTGAAAATTATAATTTTATAAATTGCAATTCTATATTCAATCGAACTTCTTCCCCTACTAAAACTCCTCCAGTTTCAAGTGCTGAATTCCAATTCAGTCCCCAATCTTTTCTATTGATTTTTCCTTCTAATGAAAAAGCTAATTTTGTGTTCCCCCATGGATCTTTCATTAATCCACTAAATTCTGCTGCCAGTTTTACTGATTTTGTAACGCCATGCATTGTTAAATCTCCAACCAATTCATATTCACCTTCATTAACTTTAGTAAATGATGTCGCTGTGAATTTGATTTCGGGAAACTGCGCTGCATCAAAAAAGTCAGGACTTAATAAATGGGTATCTCTATCTGTATTTCCGGTAGATATGGAATCGATTGCTCCGGTAAATTCAATTTTTGCATTTTCAAAATCAGTATCTTCTGATTCAATTGAAGCGTCAAATTTTGAAAATTTTCCTGAAATAGTAGTAAACATCATGTGTTTTACTTTAAAACCAATTTCTGAATGTGTTGGGTCTATTGCCCATTTTGTTGTTGACATAGTAGTATTATTTATTTATTATTAGTTATTTCTATTGTTTTTTTATCTGATTATAATTTCATTGGTACTTCCATCAAAAGAATTTCAGCATCGGCAGAATTTGCGGCGATTGAAATTGTATCGGTATCCCAAATTCCTAATCCGTCACGTTCATTTAAAGCGATGTTTCCTATTGTGAAATCACCTTTCAAAACAAAAGCATAAATTCCATTTCCTGGTTTTTTCAATTGATAAGAGGTAAAAAAATCTTTGTCGAATTTCCCGATATGAAACCAAGCATCCTGATGAACCCAAACGCCTTCGTCTTCTGCATTTGGGGATAAAATTTGTTGTAATTTATTGTGACGATCCTTCAAGTCTAACGTAACTTGATCATAACGCGGGGTTACATTTTTTTGATTCGGATAAATCCAAATCTGTAAAAATTTAACCAACTGGTCTTTATTCTTGTTGTATTCGCTGTGAAAAATCCCTGTACCGGCACTCATAACCTGAATATCACCTTCTTTGATTACGGTAGTATTTCCCATACTGTCTTGGTGTTCTAAATCTCCTTCGAGCGGAATAGAAATAATTTCCATATTATCATGCGGATGTTTCCCAAAACCCATTCCTTGACTAACTCTGTCATCATTCAAAACTCGTAAAACACCAAAATTCGTGCGCTCCGGATTGTGATAATTAGCAAAGCTAAAAGTGTGATAGGATTCCAACCAACCATGATTGGCGTGACCACGAGTATTGGCTTTGTGCAAAACTGAATGAGTGATAACTCCGTCTTTTATTTTATCTGTATTTTCCATTGTTCTTTTCTTTAATATTATGGTACAAAGTTGCGTCAAAAAAAAAGCGCATGCATTGAACTAGGACAAGAAATGAAAAACAATGAAAATTTAGAGTTTGGCAATTTTGGTTCTTACTTTGCTTAAAAACTCGGCAGAAATGCCAAGATAGGAAGCAATGTAATGTTGGGCAACACGTTGTGAAAGTGTAGGATAATGTTCGAGAAACTCTAAATATTTCTCGGTAGCCGTTTTAGAAATGGTATTGAATAAACGATCTTGAGTAACTGCTAAATTGCGTTGCATCAATATTCGGAAAGCTCTTTCAAACTTGGGTGCTTTGGCAAATAAAGTCTCTTTTGTTTCAGGACTAAACATAAAAAACTCACAATCTTCCAATGTTTCGATAAACACACGACTCGGTTTATCTTCATAAATACTAAACGAAATATCGCTTATCCAAGCATTTTCAATGGCAAATTGAAGAATAACTTCAAAACCATTGGCATCAATATAATATTTCCTGACACAACCCTTGATTACAAATGCTTCAAAGTTGCACATTTCACCTTCATGAAGCAGAATCGTTTTCTTAGGAACGGTTTTATATTCCAATAAAGAATTGAAAATTTCCATTTCTTTCGGTTCAAAAGCCACATAGCGACTGATATTTCTATTAATTTGTGAGTACAAAATGCTACGATTTTTAGAAAACTAAAGGTAGAAAAAAATGCTAATTAATAACGCCCAATAAATATATTAAATTAGCAACATTTCCTCAAAAAACAAAAACCACTCGCAATTAAATTCCTATTTTTGCTTTGATAAATAAATAATACATCTTTTATGCTCATTATAGGAATTGCAGGTGGAACAGGAAGCGGAAAAACAACCGTAGTTCATCAGATTATGAATGAATTACCGGAAACAGAAGTAGGTATTATTTCACAAGACTCGTATTACAAAGAAAACCACGGGCTATCATTTGATGAAAGAGCACTCATTAATTTTGATCATCCTCGTGCTATTGATTTCGAATTATTGGTTACCCATCTTAAAGAACTAAAAGAAGGAAACAACATAAACCAACCCGTTTATTCCTTTGTAACGCACAATAGAACTGACGATACCGTTTTTACACATCCTAGAAAAGTGATGATTGTAGAAGGTATTTTAATTTTGGCAAATCCAGAATTAAGAGATTTATTTGATGTAAAAATATATGTTCACGCTGATTCTGACGAACGATTAATCCGTCGTATGAGACGTGATATTGCAGAACGTGGCCGCGATATGCACGAAGTCATCAATAGATACCAAACGACATTAAAGCCTATGCATGAGCAATTTATAGAACCAACAAAAGCATTTGCAGACATTATTATACCAAATGACAAATACAATACCGTAGCCATAGACGTAGTTCGGGCGGTAATAAATCAAAAAATACTATAATTTAGTTGTAATTTTAATCTAATTAATTATTAGGAGCTATTTCCCGCTTTCCGTTACAATCTTTTTATTTTTAAAGAAAAAATAAAAAGGATTTTCACTGTAATCGGGGCTAAAAAAATAAAAATGACAAATCCGTATAAAGACAAATCTTGGTTTAAATTTTTGAGTAACAAGTACATTTGGGTCTTGTTATTTTTTGCTACTTGGATGATTTTTCTGGATAACTATTCCTATTTCGACCATCGTTTTCTGGACAAGCAAATTGAAGAACTGGAAGATAATAAAAAGTATTACCAAGACGAAATAAAAAAAGACCAAGAGAACATCAAAGAATTAAAGAATTCCGAACAAATAGAAAAATACGCCCGCGAAAAATACTATATGAAAAAAGATAGTGAAGATATTTATATCATTGAATTCGAAGGTGACACGATTGAAAAAAAAACAAATAATTAAAGATTTTAATTATTCAAAACCATAAAATAATCAACAAACAAAATGGCTGCAAACCTTTTCGATGATTTCAATCCTATTTCTTCCAAACAATGGAAACAAAAAATCCAATTTGAACTCAATGGAGCTGATTATAATGAAACCTTAGTTTGGAACTCCCCCGAAGACATTCAGGTAAAACCATTTTACCACAAAGATGAATTCAAGAAAGCTTTTGCGGTTACTACAAAAGCCACCCAATTCAAAATTTGCCAAAACATATTTGTTTATGATTTTGAAAAATCAATCGAAAGAGCGTTGGATTCGTTAAAACGTGGTGCGGACAGTATTCGGTTTACAATAGAAAATGAATCGATTGACATCACAAAACTATTGGAGAAATTACCTTTAGAAAAAGTTACCGTTTACTTCCATTTGAGTTTTATTTCAATCGATTTCGTTAAAAAAATTGATGCATTTGCAAAGAAAAATAATACTCCCATTTTCTGCAATCTGGATCCAATTGGGCAATTAGCCAAAGACGGGAACTGGTTTGTAACCAAAGAAAAAAGTGATTTTGAAACGCTGAATTTACTTTCGGCAGCAGCAACATCAGTATCTTTAATAAGCATCAATGCTGCTTTGTATCAAAACGCAGGTGCTAACATGGTGCAACAAATTGCCTATAGTTTAGGCCATGCCAATGAATATTTCAACCGAATTGAATCTATAAATCAACCAATCGTTTTCGAAGTTGCCGTTGGAACAAATTACTTTTTTGAAATAGCAAAATTGCGCGCTTTACGAGTACTTTTTAATCTAATAGCCAAAGAATACAGCCATAAACTGGATTGCAACATTATCGTTTCTCCAACAAAACGCAACAAAACATTATACGATTATAACGTAAATATGTTGCGAACTACGACTGAATGTATGTCGGCAATTATTGGTGGAGCTGACGCTATTGCGAATTTACCTTATGATGCGTTGTATCACAAAGACAATGAATTTGGAGATCGAATCGCGAGAAATCAATTATTGATTCTCAAAAACGAAAGTTATTTTGACAAAGTCAACAATCCGGCTGACGGAAGTTATTATATAGAAAGTCTTACCAATCAATTAGCCGAAAAATCGTTGACTTTATTCAAGGATATGGAGTCCAATGGTGGTTTTCTGAAACAACTTAATGACGGAATCATCAAAAGAAAAATTCAGGAAAGTGCTGATACGGCTCAAGAATTATTTGACAATGGTAAAGAAATTTTACTTGGCACAAACAAACATCCAAACAAAGCCGATAAAATGAAACACGATTTAGAACTGTTTCCTTTTGTAAAAGTAAAACCGAGAAAAACACTAATTACGCCAATAATCGAAAAACGACTGGCCGAAAAAATAGAACAAGAAAGATTAGAGAAAGAAAGCTAAGAGTTTAGTATTCCGTTAAAAAAATATTTACAAAATATTATAATTCATTGTTCAAAAAAATGAAAAGAAAAGATCTTCAACATATTCAATTAGAAAGCCAAAAGTCAAAAGTAGAAAGTGACAATTTACGCGCTAATGCATTTCTCACAGCCGAAGGAATTGAGCTAAAACCAACCTATTCAGAACAAGACATTGAGCATCTTACTCATCTTGATTTCGGGGCTGGTTTTGCACCAAATTTACGCGGACCATATGCTACGATGTACGTTCGCCGACCTTGGACAGTACGTCAATATGCAGGATTTTCGACTGCCGAAGAAAGCAATGCTTTTTATAGAAGAAACCTGGCTGCTGGTCAAAAAGGACTTTCCATCGCTTTTGATTTACCTACGCATCGCGGTTATGATTCAGATCACGAACGAGTTGTAGGCGATGTAGGGAAAGCGGGAGTAGCAATTGATTCCGTGGAAGATATGAAAGTATTATTCGACCAAATTCCTCTGGACGAAATGTCAGTTTCCATGACCATGAATGGTGCCGTTTTACCCATTATGGCTTTCTATATTGTCGCTGCCGAAGAACAAGGCGTAAAACCCGAATTACTTTCAGGAACGATACAAAATGACATTCTGAAAGAGTTTATGGTTCGTAACACGTATATTTATCCACCAGCCCCTTCGATGAAAATCATTGCTGATATCTTTGAATTCACCAGCAAAAAAATGCCAAAATTCAACTCGATTTCTATTTCAGGCTATCATATGCAAGAAGCGGGAGCCACTGCTGATATTGAGTTAGCTTACACTCTAGCCGATGGATTGGAATACATTAGAACCGGATTAGCAACCGGAATGAAAATTGATGAATTCGCTCCACGATTATCATTTTTTTGGGCGATAGGAATGAACCATTTTATGGAAATCGCCAAAATGCGTGCAGGAAGAATGATCTGGGCAAAACTAGTAAAACAATTTGAACCAAAAGACGATAAATCATTAGCATTGAGAACCCATTGTCAAACTTCGGGTTGGAGTTTAACGGAGCAAGATCCTTTCAACAATGTGGCTCGAACCTGTATTGAAGCTGCGGCAGCCGCTTTTGGAGGAACACAATCTTTACATACAAATGCTTTGGATGAAGCTATAGCTTTACCAACAGACTTCTCTGCAAGAATTGCCAGAAATACGCAAATTTTTTTACAAGAAGAAACTAAAATCACTAAAACCGTTGATCCTTGGGCTGGAAGTTATTATGTAGAAAGTTTAACGAATGAAATTGCCGAAAATGCTTGGAAGCTTATTGAAGAAGTGGAAGAACTGGGCGGAATGACAAAAGCCATTGAATCCGGAATTCCAAAACTTAGAATCGAGGAAGCGGCAGCCAGAAAACAAGCGAGAATAGACAGCGGTCAGGATATTATTGTTGGCGTTAATCAATACCGATTAGAAAAAGAAGATCCTTTACAGATTTTGGATGTGGATAATCAAATGGTTCGCAAACAACAACTGGAACAACTAGACCGAATAAAAGCGACCCGAGATACTGAAAAAGTACAAAACTCTCTAAAAAAATTAATTCTTTGTGCTCAAACTGGAGAAGGCAATTTATTGGAAATTGCCGTTGAAGCTGCCAGAAACAGAACAACATTAGGAGAGATTAGCGATGCGCTGGAAACGGTTTTTGGAAGATACAAAGCACAAATTAAATCCTTTAGCGGTGTGTATAGTAAAGAAATAAAAGACGACAAAAATTTTGAACAAGCAAAACAATTAGCAGATGAATTTGCTAAAAAAGAAGGACGCCGCCCTCGAATTATGATTGCCAAAATGGGGCAAGACGGACATGATCGTGGAGCAAAAGTTGTTGCTACCGGTTACGCCGATGTAGGTTTTGATGTTGACATCGGCCCACTTTTTCAAACACCGGCTGAGGCTGCCAAGCAAGCGATAGAAAACGACGTTCATATTTTAGGGGTTTCCTCACTTGCGGCAGGACACAAAACCCTTGTCCCTCAAGTAATCGATGAACTTAAAAAATACGGTCGAGAAGATATCATGGTGGTGGTTGGCGGAGTAATTCCTGCACAAGATTACCAGTTTTTATTTGATGCTGGTGCAGTTGCCGTTTTTGGACCTGGAACAAAAATCAGTGAAGCAGCCATCAAGATATTGGAAATTCTAATGGAAAGTTTCGAATAGAAAGATTCCTTTTACCACCAATTCCAAAAAACATCAATCGAAAGGTTGGTGTTTTTTTGTTTAAAATCTGACCAATTCCTCAGACTCTAAAACTGGAAGTCGCCTTTATGTTCAAAAAAAATGGGGCTTCAACGCCCCATCTTTGATTGAGAGTTATTCTTATTTTAAAAAAAATGCAATAAAACCAGCTCTGAGAGTTTTTACCAAAAGGTTAATAACTATTTATTGCTAAATGCTAACAACGAATTTTATTCTTCAGTAATTTTGATATCAGTTACAGAATCCAAGCACACAAACATAATTAGACCCGTTCATTTAATTTAATTACATGACGAATCAATCTGTGAAATCTGTGGCAAAGAAATTTAGGACTGCATTAAAAATACAACATTAAATTTTAGTCATTACTTAGATAAACTAAATTCATGGATTCCGATAAATTTATTTTCTTTCTCGAAGCCGTTGCCGATGTAGAAACTCATACCACTACTGAAGTCGTTAAAAACTTAGAGCAATTAGCCTTTGAACAAGGTATTACAAGCATTTATAAAACATGCGACACTATTGAAGGATTAGAAGAAAGTTTAAATACCTTGTTATATGAGGATCATAATTTTACCGATTATGAAATCATCTACTTAGTCATGCCAGGTGAAAGAAACAACATTTGCCTCAATGACTATTACTATAGCTTAGAAGAAATAGCCGAACTTTTTGAAGGAAAAATGACAGGTAAAATTTTGCATTTCGCAAATGCAAAGGTATTAGACTTAGACGAAGAAGAAGCACAATACTTTTTAGATATTACTGGAGCAAGAGCTGTTTCTGGTTATGGAACGGGATTTAATAAATTAACCAGCAGTTCCCTCGACAAAGTTTTTTTTAGCTTATTTGAAGAACAAGATAATATTGTTGAAATTGTAGAAGAATTATATGAGAAACACTATGCCCTTTGTAAACTGCTCGATTTTAGATTGTATTATTAAAAATTGAAGCCCCTCATCTCAAAAGCTAAAATTAATTCAGATAATTAACAATCTGCTAATTATTCAAATAAATAATAACCCGTTAAGTATAATTACTTTTTGATAAGTATACTTAACGGGTTAAATAATAGAATTTACTATTTGTTTTTACATTCCTTTCTTCATAAAACAATCATCATCATATATTAAAGATTCAGTAACTATTAAGATAGTCAGATTTATTATACAATTACAGAGTCTTCTAATTACTTTCTCAAAACTATTTAGTCTTAATTACAATAACTCCTGCAGAAGCCTGTGATCCATAAATAGAAGCATCTGCTCCCTTTAACACACTTATATTTTTCACATTATTAGGTGATATATAATCGATATTAGATACAATCATTCCATCAACAACAAATAATGGTTCCGAAATATTACGAATAGAGCTAACCCCTCTAATAGTTATTTTATTGTCCCTTGAAACTGTAACTCCAGATAAACGACCTCTAATCATATCGTAAATTGTGTTATAAGTAATCGCATTTTTATCGTTTGGCAAACTAATGCCTTCTGAATTATTAACCTTATACTTTTTATCTACTTCAGAATAACCAATTGAAATTTTATCTCCTTTTTTTGTACGTTCTTTTATGGACTTTTCTGATTCCAGAAACATAAAATTCATGATACTCTCATTGCTATATTTAGAAGATAGCAAACCATATTCATGAGAATAAACATTAATCACGCTAACCTTTTCTGGAAGTTGAACCTCAAAATCTCCATTTTTATTCGTTTCTACATTTGAATAAATGGAATCCAAATATATTTTAGCATTTGCAACGGGTTTATTATTACTATTCATCACTTTTCCTGTTAGCTTATTTTGCGCATAACCAAAACCAACAAATAGTAACAAAATAAACAACAGTGTTTTAGAAATTTTCATATTTTTTTGATTTATAATTTTTTATTAAATATATAAAAAAAGTGAGACTTTCTAATAATTATGATTAACTCAATTAAAAATTCAATTAATTAACAAATAGCTTCTATTTTTAATAGCTGACCAATAGTGACAATCTCACCGCAATCCAAACCATGCAAGCTGATTTCGTACAATTTATACTAAGCTTAATAATCACAATTAAGAAATTAAAAAAATAAGATTATTCTTTCTTTTTAAAATTATTTTAATTTTTTAATTTAACTAAAATCCAAACTATTTAACATATTTAACAAGCTAAGATTACTTTTAATCGGTTAAATAATACATTTTATCGATTATTTTTTTGTTTTTACAAAAAAAATATTTTATGTTTGAAAACCCAAATCTAACAAACATGAAAAAAACTACCCTACTCATTCTTTTATTTTCTTTTAGTTTCAACTCTGTATTACACTCACAATCGGGAAATAAATCTATAAAAGCAGAAAAAGAACCAAACGAAATCTACAAAAAAATTAAAATCAAAAAACCTTCTTCTGATTTAATGAACAAATTAGGAGCAAGTGGATTAGATTTAGAATGCGGTTCTCAATTCGATACTAATGGAGATCTACTCATCGAAGTTTCGTCTCATGAAGAAGCCAAACTTAAAAAAATAACTTCTTTTAAAGTTGTAATACCAGATCTAGAAAACTACTATTCTAAAAGAGCTTTAAAGAACCTTCCTCAAGCTAAATCAAACTTAAAAACTCTAAAATATCAAAAATTGACAAATAAAAGTAGTAGCCTAAAAAGTACCACTTATGGAAATATAACCCATCGATTTGAAAATGATGAAATTGATTGGGCAGTTCCAACTAACTATCAATTAGGTGCTTCTTTTGGAGGATGTTTAACTGTCGATGAAACCTATGCACAATTGGACAAAATGCATGCTTTATATCCAAACTTAATTACAATTAAAGCCGATGCATCTCCTTCAAATCAAAAGACGATAGAAAACAGAACCATATACGTGGTGAAAATTTCAAATTCAAATATTACGGGGACAAAACCAGAAACACTTTACACAGGAATGACCCATTCTAGAGAGGTGGTTAGTTTAATGAATCTTACCTACTATATGTGGTATCTTTTAGAAAATTATGCAACTGATCCAGATGTAAAAAATCTAGTAGACAATCACGATTTATATTTTATTCCTATAGTAAACCCAGACGGATTAGCTTATAATGAAGCACAATCGCCTTCTGGCGGAGGAATGCAACGTAAAAATCGTAGAGAAACTGGTGCTTGTACTACCTATCTTGACGGTGTAGATTTAAATAGAAATTGGGGAACTTATTGGGGATATGACAATACCGGTTCTTCAAATATTGGATGCGATGACACTTACAGGGGTACTGCAGGATTTTCTGAAGCAGAAACTTCAATTGTAAAAGACTTTTTTTTACTTCATGATTTTAAAACTTCAGTAAATCATCATAGTTATAAAAATGCTGCGCTTCATGGTAGAGCAGCTTACTATTACACAAATAACAATCCCGCTAGTGCAGAAAACAAAACAGGACGAGAAGATGAATACTACCAATATTCACATGACATGACCCAATACAGTAGGTATGCCTATGGTTCTAGCCCAAACATTAGCTATTGGAATAACGGTAACTCAAATGACTGGATGTTGACAGGCTCAGGAAAAAACACTTTAGGTTGGACTCCTGAAAACGGAGCAGCTAATGAATCTACAATTCTAAACAACGGTTTTTGGCCAGACCCTATAAACATAACCGCTATTTCTAAAAGAGCTATGAGAATGAATTTTATAGCAGGTTTTTATAGTGGTGTTTATGCTAAATTTCATGACTTAACTAAATCTGATGTTACGACTACAAATGGTACTTTAAATTTTGGTTTAGAAAGAGTAGGTCAAACTCCTGGTGATTTCACTTTAACAGTAACACCAATTTCTTCTAACATACTTTCAGTTACTAATCCAACTGTACAAACTGGAATGACAATTTTAGAACAAAGAAATCTTAATGTGAACTATACCTTAAACCCTGGTATAACGAATAAAGAAAAAATTGAATTTGAAGTAACTTTATCAAATGGAAAATATATAATTTACAAAACAAGATTGGTAAAATACTATACTCCAACCGTTTTATTTTCTTCAACTCCAGACACTAGTAACCTAACAGGCTGGACTGCTAGTCCTACAACTGGAGCATGGGCTGTTACCTCAACTGGAGGATTTGGAGGAACAAAAGGAATTACAGCAAGTGCAGCTATTCCTTATGCAAATAATATTAATAGTACACTAACACAGACTACAGGAATATCTTTATTAGGAAAGCAGCAAGTTGTAGTACAATTTAATGCTAAATGGGATATAGAAAGAAGTTTTGATTATGTGGAACTTCAAGGTTCTATAGATGGAACAACATGGATTCCTTTGAAAGGGAAATATACAAAACCTGGAGCTACTGCTGTCACAAATGACTATTCTTCCACCCTAACTACTGCATCAAAAACTACTGCTGATAAAGCATTTCAACCTGATGCAGAGCCATTATTTGACGGAAATAAGATGAATAAATGGGTTCTTGAAGAATTCTTTATTAGCGCATCGGAAAACTCTGGACTATTTAATAAAGCAGCTTTAGTTAAATTCAGATTTATATTCAAAACAGATTCGAGCAATCGTAAACATGGATATAACGATACCTTTGATGGATTCACCTTTGATGATTTTAAGGTAATTGAAATAAAATCATCTTCACCAATTGCCATTTGCAAAGACGTAACTTTATCATTAAACAGTAGTGGTACATTAACCGTTTTACCTGCTGATGTGAATAATGGTTCCACTGATGATGTTGCAATTACATCTATTTCGGTTTCACCAAATACATTCAATTGTTCACACCTAAACACGCCACAAGCCGTAACTCTTACCGTAACGGATGCTGATGGTCAAACTGCTACATGCACGTCGAATGTAACAATAAAAGATACAACTGCTCCGGTAGTTCCTACTTTAGCCACTGTAATCAGCCAAAATGATGTAACTCTTACTGCTCCTACAACTACTGATGTATGTGCAGGAACCATTACTGGAACAACTGATACAGTATTTCCTATAACTATGCAAGGTACAACTGTTGTAATTTGGACTTTTAATGATGGAAATGGACAAATTGTAACTGCTAATCAAAATGTTGTTATAGACAATACAGCTCCAACAGCTCCATCATCATTAGTAGCCTCTGGAACAACTCAAACTGCAACCAATTTATCTTGGATAGCATCAACTGATGACACAGCGGTAACAGCTTATGATGTATATCAGGGAACCACTTTGAAAGCTACGGTAACAACTACTTCCTATGCCGTAACTGGATTAACAGCCTCTACAGCCTACACTTTTTCTATAAAAGCTAAAGATGCTACAGGGAATATCTCAACTGATAGCAATATTCTAAATCTAACAACTTTAGATCCCGTTATAGATACCACTGCTCCAACAGCCCCTGCAACATTAGTGGCTGCTGGAACAACTCAAACCACAACCAATTTATCTTGGACTGCTTCTACAGACGATACAGCTGTAACAGCTTATGATGTGTACCAGGGAGCTACTTTGAAAGCTACGGTAACAACTACATCCTATGCCGTAACCGGATTAACAGCTTCAACTGCCTATACTTTTTCTATAAAAGCCACAGATGCTGCAGGAAACATTTCGACTTCTAGCAACGTTGCAAGCATAACAACATTAGCGCCTATTGCAACTTATTGTACTTCTAAAGGAAATAGTGTTGCCAGTGAAAAAATTGGCAAAGTAGTTTTTGGAACTATCAGCAATACTTCAACAGGCGGAACGGGTTATGAAAACTATACTGCACTTTCAACAAATGCGACTAAAGGAACGGCATACACTATAACAATAACACCATCTTGGACCTCAACAAAATACAAAGAAGGATATGGTGTTTGGATCGATTATAATGGTGATGGTGATTTTGCAGATACTGGAGAACAAGTATGGACAAAAACTGCTTCAACAACAAATCCAGTTAGTGCAACAATTACTATTCCTACAACAGCAACAATTGGAGCTACCAGAATGAGAGTTTCCATGAAATACAATGCAATCCCAACTTCTTGCGAAACATTTGCTTCAGGACAAGTGGAAGATTACACCATTAACATTGTTAGTTCTGCAGCTAAAATGATTGAAAGCAATAAAATCATTACAAATGAGATTGTGCTTTATCCCAATCCAACAAAATCAATATTAAATGTAACTTCAATTTCTGAAAATGCCACATTCCAAATTTATAACTTAATAGGTCAAACTATTATGAAAGGTAAATTTTCTGCTAGTTTCATTGATGTTTCTGCTCTAAATGAAGGAAATTATATTCTGGAAATTACAGATAAAGAAACAACTACAATAAAGCGATTTATTAAAAAATAATGCCTTACTAATCAAAACTAAAAAAGCTATCCTAATCCGATAGCTTTTTTTGTTATAGTAAAGAAGTCTCCTACTTAAAAAAACAACTCCTATTTCGCATCACATTTTGATGAAAAACGATTAAAAATCACAAAACACTGAACTTAAACGCTATTATTAGCTTTTTATCGTTAAAAAGGCATTGAAATTAGAAATAAATATTTTACTTTTGGCCCATTAAATTGATTTTTTTTAGGTAGTAATTAACTGATAATTAAAACCAAATAAAAAATAAAGACGTAAATGATAGTGTACTCGCTCCATTTTCAAAACTATTACGGTCCTACTATAAATACCACATCAAGATTATATGAATAGAACTATACTTTTCACAAAAAAAATATTTCTGGCTTTAGCTTTTTTATTTATTACTTCCGTTGGATTTTCTCAATCTCCTAAAACTTATTCTTCATCTGGTACATTTACTGTTCCCGCTGGTGTTACTTCTGTAAGCGTTCAGGCATGGGGAGCTGGTGGTGGTGGGAGCAATGCTAGCAACAACAGCCGTGGTGGTGGTGGTGGTGGTGGTGGTGCTTATGCCACAAATCCAACAGTTGCAGTATCGGCATTATCGGCAGCCTACTCAATAACCGTAGGGACTGGAGGATCAACAAATACTGCTGGAACAAACTCTTCATTTAACACAACTTCTGTTGTTGCCGCTGGTGGTGGTGGCGGTACTTCTAATTCAAATACCGCTGGAGCAGGTGGAACTGTTGCAGCATCAACAGGGACAACAAGACTTGCTGGTGGAGCTGGAGTTACTGGATCTAACAGCACCTATAGTGGTGGTGGTGGTTCCTCCGCTGGTACTGTATTAGCTGGTGTTACTGGAGCCACTCTTACAGGAGGTATCGCTCCCGCTGGCGGTGGAAATGGCGGAAATGGAAAAGCAGCAGCAGCCGAAGGAGTTGGTCTTCCTGGTGTTATACCGGGTGGTGGTGGTGGTGGTGCGTATAAAAGTAGCAACTCCTTTTCTGGAGGTTCTGGAGCTAACGGTCAAGTAATCATTAGTTGGACTTGTCCAGCATCTGGATATAGTATAACAAATACGGCAATAGCATCACCATTATGTACTACAAATGGAGCCTCAGTAACACTTACTGGGGGAACTGGTTTACCCATAGGAAACTATACCGTATCATACACCCTCACAGGAACCAATACGGGATCTAGCACCGCCACCATGAGTGTAACTATAGCTGGATCTGGAAATTTTACCACAATGGCATTAGCCAACATAGGACTTACCAATATTCAAATCACTAATCTATCCAGCGGTGTATCACCTGACAATTGTAGTGCTGCTATAAGTTCAGGTAATACGAGTAGTGTTACCCTAACTACAACAACTGTTGCTGCTGGTAGCGCATTAGCCGATATTTGCAAAGGCGGTACAACTGTAGGACTTGGAGGCTCTTTTGGAGGTTCTGCAACTGCAGCTGTATGGTCTGATGGTGGTGTGGGAGGAACTTTTGCAAACAATACAGGAACAACGCCAGGTACAACCACTTGGACACCTCCTGCAGCATATACAGGAACTGCAACCTTAACATTGACCACTTCGGGTGGAGCATGTGGTACTATAGCAGCCAATAAAACACAAATAGTAACTGCACCTACAGCTGGGGCTGGTAGTGCGTTAAGTACACTATGTCAAGGAGCTACCACCGTAGCGCTTGGAGGTTCTTATGGAGGATCTGCCACTAGTGCCGTATGGTCTGACGGTGGTGTGGGAGGAACTTTTACAAACAATACGGGATCAACTCCTAATACCACAACTTGGACTCCCCCATCCGCCTATTCAGGGACAGCAACCTTAACACTAATTACTTCGGGTGGTTCTTGTGGTACAACAACTGCTTCAAAAACACAAGTCGTAATAAATACAACGGCAACAGTAGGAAGTGCCATTACTATCACTGGTTCACTTACCTCTACCTCATTAGGAGGAAATACCCCAAGTTCAGGATCAGGAGCTTGGACTAAAATTTCTGGACCAACAGGAACAGTAAATTTTAGTAATAGTACAAGTGGTACATCGACTGCTACAGTGCCATCAATAGGAACTTATGTTTTTAGATGGACAGTAACTAGCACTTGCGGAACCAGTACAGCTGACATTACAGTCACATATGTAGATGCTAACAACCATAGAAATTATACTCTTTTTTATGAAGATTTTGATGCTACAAATGGTGGATGGACTAATAATACTAATACAAATGGCTCGTGGCTTTGGACATCTTCATTTCCAACATTAACAATTAATGAAATTGGAGAAAACTCCTTTTGGAGAATTAACAACTTTAACGATTATGCTAACAATGCAACTATAGAAATTGAAAGTCCTGTTTATAATTTTACTGGATATCAAAATTTAATATTCAACATAGATGTAAGACACAATACACAAAAAGATGTAGATGGAATGCGAATTTTATATTCTATTAATGGAGGTGCCTATGTTCAATTAGGAGCAAACGGTAGTGGAATCAACTGGTATAACTCTTCATCAGTAAGCGCATTAGGATCTAATGGATGGAGCGACAACAATGTTGACATTACGGCTGCATCCGAGCCATTAGCCTTTGGACCTGCAAATAGATTCTTTAGAGCAACAACAGCATTAGATGATCCCACATTCAAGAATCAATCTAATGTACGCTTCAAAGTACAATTCAAATCAAATGGTTCTACTACAGCCGACGGTGTGGCTTTTGATAATGTATCTGTAGAAGGTGATGCAATGGTATCGTTAGCATTATCGCCTAATGCCCCTGCCAAAGTAAACCAAAACCTAAGCCTCTGGTTTAAAACCAATGCAGGAATAGCAGTAACAGACGGAACAGCATTAACAGCATGGGAAGACCAAGCCTATGATACCACTAGGGCTGATTTAATTAACAAAGAAAGCGTAAAAGCTTTAGCTTCTGATGCTCCTACTTTTCGCGATAATAGTACACGAAACATAAATTTTAATCCCGTTGTTGATTTTAACGCAACAAACAAGGATTATATGAATGGTAAAGGAGGCCTGTACTCTCAGGATTATTTTGTGGTGGTATATAGTGATGATGTTGTACAAAACACTATGGGAACGAACGGAAGACAAATTCCTTTGGGAGGAAAAAGTGACGACAAAAGTTTCCATGAAGACCCAACTGGATTGGGGTTAGGAAATACAACTTCCCGCTATACCCCAAGCGAAGTTATAGCACACAACGTTGGAGCCTATTCCCCAGGTACCGGTTCACCTACACCAAGCACAGACTCATACGGAAGAGCATTTACTTCGACTACCATTACATATAACGAGCCTTTAATAATCAATGTAAAAACAAATACAACGGGTACGCAAACCGAAATATATAAAAATGGGATACAAATAGACAACACAGCTGGTAAAACAGGAAACAATGGCGACCAACAGGCTTTAAACTTTTATGAATATAAAAATCTTCCTTTCTATTTAGGAACAGGACGAAGTGGAATCAGTGGTAGGACATTTTCAGCCTTAAATGGAAGACTTTCGGAAGTAGTTGCTTATACTGCTCCAAATAGTGCCTTAAACCAACAAAAAATACAAAGTTATTTAGGTATAAAATACGGAATAACTTTACATACTACAGGAAGCAGCAATGCATCTGGAGTAAGCACAACAAGTAGGTTAAATGATGTCAATTATATTGATTCAGCAGGGAATATCATTTGGGATACATCTGTAAATACAGGCTATAATTATGACATTGCAGGAATTGGTAGAGATGATGATTCTCAATTATACCAAAAGCAATCTAAAACTGTTAATACTACAGATGATATTACTTTAGGGTTAGCCGATATTTTAGCTACCAATAACTTAAATACAAATACATGCAACGATAAAAATTTCTTAGTTTGGGGTAATAATCAAGGTAATTTGGCCGCACAGACTCCGGTAATAGTAAATATAAGCTCCGGAATCACTTCACCATCTACTGTAACCAGTGATGTAAGTTTTGTTTCTGTAGGAAGAACTTGGAAAGTAGTGGAAACAGGTGGAAATGTTGGTACTGCTAAAGTATCTATACCTGCAACTATGCTTACTGCAACTATAACCCCTCCCGGAGATTACTTAATGTTTATATCAAGTACACCCAATTTTGACCCCACTGCTGAATATCGTATCATGACAGTTAATGGTTCAAATCTGGAAACTACCTATGATTTTGACGGAACAAAATACATCACTTTTGGTTATGCACCAGAAAAAACGTTTGTACGTTGCATAAAATTTAATGGAGTCAATAATTATTTAGATGCAGGAAAAGTGCTAGACTTAACCACTTCCTTTACCGTTTCGGCTTGGGTGAATAGAAATAGCACCAATCAAACTATTATTTCTAAAAGAGACAGCGGCTTCACTCAAGGATATGACCTAAGCATCAATGCAGCAGGAAAAGCAGAAATGAACTGGTATGTGGGCGCCACTAAAAAAACAATCACTTCTAATGTGATAATACCATCCGGATACTGGCATCATATAGGAGTAACTTTTGATGGTACTACAGCTAAAATGTACATAGATGGTGTGAATAAAATAAGTAGTGCCCTGGCAGGAGTTCCTACTGCAACAACACAATCTTTTCTTGTAGCTGCCGCTGACGGAGTAACTCCAACATCTTTCTTTAATGGTTCAATTGATGAAGTACGTGTTTGGGATGTTGCCTTAACTGACGCTCAGTTTCGTTATGTGATAAATCAAGAGATTTTAAGTAATGGTACTTTAACAAATGGTGCTATTATTCCTAATACAATTACATTGAATAATATCAGCAGTATTCCTTGGGCAAATCTAAAAGCCTATTATCCAATGTCAACCTATACCTATACCAATGCAAAAGACATTTCGAATAATCATTATACCGCTGCACTACGAAATCTAACAACTGTAGATTTACAAACAGCTCCATTACCTTATGAATCAGCTGCAAACGGAAATTGGCAAACTATTGGAACTTGGACAAACAGCACCTTACAAGATTTACCAAACAGTTCATCAATAGAAGACAATACAAAAACTATTGATTGGAATATTGTAAAATCATCCCATACCATTACTTCAACAGGAAACAAAACTGTTTTGGGATTGTTTGTAAATAGTAACACACTTACAGCAACTTCAGCTTCAGGATTACAAACTGACGGAACAAAAATTGAAGTTTCGCATTATTTAAAATTAGATGGAAAAATTGATTTAGTGGGAAGATCACAATTGGTACAAACTGAAGGCAGCGACTTAGATGTAACTAGTGCCGGCTCAATTGAAAAAGACCAACAAGGACAATCAAATAAATTCAATTATAATTATTGGAGTTCTCCTGTAAGTCCTATAAACACAACTGCAAATAATACTAATTACACTGTAGGTGGTGTATTAAAAGATGGAACAAATCCAGCTGCTCCAGTCAACATCAATTGGGTTACAGGTTATGATGGTTCAGCAACAACTCCTATCAGTTTAGCAAAATTTTGGATTTATAAATTTGATAATGCCGCAAATCTTTATGCCAATTGGAGTCAAATTTTTGAAACTGGAACTATTCCCGTAGGACAAGGATTTACATTAAAAGGAAGTGGAGCTGCTACTGCAACTCAAAACCTAACTTTTACAGGAAAACCAAATAATGGTACTATTAGCAGGTCAGTAGGAGCCACACAATTATTACTGGTAGGAAATCCATATTCATCAGCATTAGATGCTAATGCTTTTATAACAGATAATAGTGGTTCTATAGATACTACAACACCAACCTCGACTGATGGCGCTTTGTATTTCTGGGAGCATTATACCGGAAACAGTACTCATGTTTTAACTGGCTATCAAGGTGGGTATGCTGTTCGAAATGCTGCTGCTGGTGTTCCACCAAGTTCAGTAGGAGTAGATTTTATTGACACTTCAGGTGTTTCCCTTCGGGCAGCCCCAAATCAATACATTCCTGTAGGACAGGGATTCTTTGTTATTGGGAATGCAACAGGAGGAACAGTCACTTTCAAAAATAGCCAAAGAGCGTTTTTTAAAGAAGATAATGCCGCTTCACAAACTATGTATCGTATTCCAACGAAACCAAAAGGATTGGACCATTGGACAGATAATAGTGACGACCAAATTGCAAAAGACACGTACAAAAGAATTCGTTTAGGATTTAACAATTACAATGAAGTTTTTCATAGACAAGCAGTCATTGCCTTTATGGATGATAAAGCAAATAGTGAGATAAATGAAGGATATGATGCCGAGAATATAGACGATGTTGATAACGATATGTATCTGGTAAATTCAGACAAAGAGTTAATCATTGAAGGAGAAGGGTATTTTGATGAAGATGCCTCCTACCCTATTGGTGTGCGATCAAATGCTGAAGGAAAAGTATCTTTCGTTTTAGATGGCTTAGAGAACTTTGATGAAAATCAATCTATTTTTATTTATGATAAATCAGATGACACCTACCATAGTCTAAAAGATGCTTTGTATGAAGTAGAACTTCCTGAAGGAACTATTGATGATCGCTTCTATCTGCGCTTCACTGACAAAACCCTAAGTGTAAAAGATCAAGTCTATGAAAATGCAATCCAAGTAGACTATATTCGCTCTACTTCTATTTTGACTATTATAAATAATTCTAAAGACAATACTGTTAATACCGTATCCCTTTTTAATATTCAAGGAAAATCTATTTCTAAATGGGATGTAAAAGATAAAGACCAAACTAATATTAAACTGCCTATTCAAAGCATTGCTTCAGGAGTTTATATCGTAAAATTAAAAACATTGAAAGGAACAATTAGCAAAAAAATTATTATCAAATAATAAATTAAATATTGCTTTACATAAAAGACTTCTCAAATTGAGAAGTCTTTTTTTTGTTTTTTAATGCTATAAAATTTAAACGACAAATACTATTCCTAAGTATTAAATAACATTTATTTATAAATCCTCCGAAAAAAATAAATTATCAAAACTTCTTTATTGTTTAATAATATTTTATAGCTTTTAACTTACTAATTAAATAAAAAGATTCACTTAGTCGATTATATTAGCTTTTAGTCTGAAAAATAAAATAGATTATTTAAATTTAGTATCGCTATTACAATTACTTTTCTGAACTCATCTCATTCATAATAAAAAAAACATCATAATTAATTAAATCAATAAAAATTATGAAGAAAATTTACTCTAAAAAAAGAAATTGCAATTTAATATACTTAGCATTTTTAATACTATTTTTTGTTATCCCTTTTCAAATACAAGCGCAACAAGCACCAACTTCTCCGCAAGTTAATTTTGCGCAAAGAACTGCCGCAGCCACGCCGGCCCAAACGGTTTATAATGTCAAGGGAGATTTTACAATGTTAGGCAATACCAATTTAACGCTTGTTAATTATGGAATCGCTACTAATAATGAAGGAAATGCGATGAAATATGTGGATATTGACGGAGACGCAAATACCTTAAATTCTTCAATGGCGACTCTTGAACTTTCTAATTCGGGAGAAAATGGAGCCAACCCAAATTGTTCTACTGTTCTTTTTGCGGGTCTTTATTGGACAGGAAAATCCGATGATGCAAATGAAACCTTTACAGTAAACAACTATACTGCTATAGACAATTCTAGCATCAAAAACACAAATTATATTATGACCGTTTCTAGAAGTGGTTCTAATAATAATTACTATCCTATTTACACTTTCACTGGAAATGGACATATATATGCGTTTAGTTTTACCAATGCGGCTACAAATGGCAATAGCACAGTAACACTAACTTTAGACGGACTTGCACAACCAGCTATTAATGTTACTTACAGCTCCGGAAAAGCAACATTTACCACTCCTTACACATCCAATGCGGCTTACGGAACAATCTTTACTATTAATAGTTTAACAAGAGACATAGCAAAAAATCTTTCTGAATATCAATCTACTAGTTCTGCTAATATTTCATACTCCCCAACAAAAAATTACAACAAAAAAGCAGTTTCTTTAAAAGGCCCTGGTGCTACAACTTATACTAGCATAACTGGAAATTCTCAAATCCGTTTTCCTGGATCTTCCAACAGTGGAATTTTCATTGGTTATCAAGAAATCACCGATTATGTAAAAGCGCATGGACCCGGTGCTTATACTGTTGCCGATATAGCCCTGACAGAAGGAACAAATAATAATCCAGGTTTATCAGGAGGTTGGTCAATGGTTGTTATTTATGCTAATCCTGTAATGAAAAGTCGTGCCGTCACTCTTTTTGATGGCTATGCTTATGTAAACGGACAGCTTGCTGTAGCTGCTCCTTATACTACTCAAGGCGAATATGGAACCATTCCTATTTCTGGATTTACAACAGTGGGTTCAGGACAAGTAAACATGAAACTAGGTATAATGGCAGCCGAAGGAGATGTTGCTACCAATTCTGGAAGTGATTATCTAGCAGTACAAAAGCTAAATGCAGATCCAACTGTTTATAATTCTACCAACTATTTAACGTTAAATCATACTGGAAATTCAACTACTAACTTCTTTAATTCTTCCATATACCCAGTTCCTGCTGCAGGTACCAGCAATCCTATTTTACAAAACAATACAGGAGTTGATTTTAGTATGTTTACAATTCCGAATTCAGGAAATACCGTAATAGGTAACAATCAAACATCTACAACTTTTAGGTTTGGTTCCACATATGAAGTATACACCATATTCGGTTTTGCCATGTCAGTAGATTCGTATGTGCCAGAACCTAAAGGATTAATAAGCGTGAATTCAATTAACAACGTTACAAACCCACCTGTCCTAAATGCATTGCCTGGGCAAACAATCAATTATTCTCTAAATATTACTAACGAAGGTACCGAAGCAACAAATAACACAATAGTTGCAATCCCCATTCCAGCAACAGCAATTTTTCATACTGGTACTATTTTATATCACACCTACAACGGTTTTACCACAACAAATATTCCCTATTTTGATTCGGCAACAAATAAAATTATTTGGAATTTAGGTACATTACCTATAACATCTGGTCATCCCGAATATGTATATGCCGATATAAGCTTTACCCTCGATGTTACTACAGATTGTGCTATTATATTAAATGCGGGTTGTAGCCCTGAAGTTTCTTTGGAAACTGGAACAATAACGGGTACAGGTGCTACATCGGGAACTTCATTTACAAAATATTTTTTTCAAGGATATGATTCAACCACTTGTCATTTACCAATTGATGGTTCGATTAAAGTAGCAATAGCTACAAGTTCTTGTTTGTCAACATTAGCCGGACCTGATCAGACAACTTCTTGCGGAGGAGAATATGTTACATTAAGCGCAACAACAGGAACAGCAGGGACATGGTCTATCGTTAGCGGGCCTTCAGGTGGAGGAGAAATTTTTTCGAATATGACAAGTCCTAATACAACATTTTATAGTCCTAATGTTGGCGTATATACATTAAAGTGGACCACTTCAAGTTGCGCTGCTTCTTCAGATACTGTAGTAGTTACTCTTATGCTCTGCAATGTGGTCAATTTTGACGGAATTGATGACAATATTAACTTTAAAAATAATTTTAATCTAAACAATGGTAATTTTAGTATAGAAGTATGGCTAAAATCAAATGCGACTAATGGCAATACGCAAACAATAATTTCAAAACATCTAAACCCAAGTTCAACTGATGGATATGATTTAAGATTAGTAAACAATTTCATTTCATTCAATTGGAACAATAACTCTATAATAGCCACACATCCAATTGACACTAACAGATGGTATCATATTGCAATTACTTTCGACGGTACTAACTATAAATTATACATTGACGGAATATTAGACAAGACCACATCAGGCGTAAACCCAACATTGAATACTGTTGATTATATCATAGGTGCTATGAGTCAAAACACCAACACACCCTATAATTATTACAATGGCTATGCAGATGAACTCCGTATATGGAATGTTTCTTTGACAGTTGACCAAATTCGCCAAATGATGAATCAAGAAATCACAAATGATGGTCTTGGTAATGTAAAAGGAGTAATCGTACCTAAAAACATCAGTGGATTAATTTGGTCTAATTTGTCCGGTTATTATCAAATGAATCGAGCTGACGATATCCTCAATGGCTATTTAATTGATAAATCCGGCAACTCTAAAAATGGTAAATTGAAAGGTATTTATATCCAAGAACCAGATACTGCACCTATCCCTTATACCTCTGGAGCTAATGGTAATTGGGAAACAGATGCCACTTGGACTAATTATCCTGTTTGGGATGTACCATATAGCCTTGGTATAGACGGCACGACAAAAATAGATTGGAATATAGTTAAAACATCACACAATATTACTTCTAATGGCAATAAGACTGTTTTGGGATTATTAGTCAATACAAATACATTAAGTGCTGCAAATGATTCAAAAATTGAAGTTTCCAGTTATTTAAAATTAGATGGGAAAATAGATTTGGTAGGAATGTCACAGTTAGTTCAAACTGCTGATAGTGATTTAGATGTTACAAGTTCTGGATTTATAGAAAGAGACCAGCAGGGGCAGTCCAATAAGTACAATTATAACTATTGGAGTTCTCCGGTAAGCCCTATAAACACAACAACTAACAATACTAATTATACGGTTACTGGTGTTATGAAAGACGGTACCACAACAACTCCTCAAAATATTAACTGGATTGGCGGCTATGACGGAGCACCTACAACTCCTATTAGTTTAGCCAGATACTGGCTTTATAAATTTGACAATTATGCCAATGCTTATGCAAATTGGGTTCGCATATTAGAAACAGATGCATTGCGTGTAGGACAAGGATATACCTTAAAAGGAAGTGGAGTTGTATCAGCAACCCAAAATTATACTTTTGTTGGAAAACCAAATAATGGCTCCATAGCAACAAATACCGTAGGTGATGATCAATTATTGTTAACCGGTAACCCCTATCCCTCTTCATTAGATGCTGATGCTTTTATAACTGATAATATAAGTTCTTTAGAAACTTTCATAAGTCCGTCTATTGATGGAACGCTATATTTTTGGGAACATTATGCCTCTAATAATACCCATATTTTACGTGACTATCAAGGGGGGTATGCCGCTAGAAATTTAACCGGTGGATTAGCCCCTTCAGCAGCAGGAGTTGATTTTATTAGTCAAGCTGGTACCCCATCAAGAGGTATTCCCAATCGATATATCCCAGTGGGACAAGGCTTTTTTGTAAACGGGAAAGTTGGTTCGGGTGGTACCGTTGTTTTTAGCAATAGTCAAAGAGCCTTTCATAAAGAAAATGAAGTTTTAAATTCGAATGTGATGTATAAAATTATGCCTGTTAAAGACAACTCTTGGAATAACAATAATAATGACCCTGTCATAAATAATACTTATAAAAAAATTCGTTTGGGATTCAATTCGCATAATGATTATCACAGACAAGTGCTTTTAGGATTTATGGATGAAAAAGCTACCAGCGAAATGGATTATGGTTATGATGGTTTAAACATTGACGATTTCCCTAATGATATGTATTTATTAAATGGAGAAAATCAACTCGTAATTGAAGGGGAAGGTTTTTTTGATGCCAGTGCCTCCTACCCTATTGGCGTAAAAACAGATGCCGAAGGAACCGTAAAATTCATGATTGATGACTTAGAAAACTTTGGCCTTGAACAAACTATTTTTATTTATGACAACGATACTGATATGTATCATGATATTCGCAATGAAACATTTGAAATAAACCTTCCTGAAGGGGAAAACAATACCCGTTTTTCACTACGGTTTACTGACAAAACATTGAGCATTGATGAGAAAACTATCAATGATAATGCGATTAAAATTACTCATTTACAAAATGGAAACACACTTGTAATCGACAATCATTTATTAGATACAACTGTTAAAAAAGCGACTCTATTTAATATTATTGGTCAATCAATAAGTACTTGGGACATTAAAAATCAAGATCAAAAAAATATTCAATTACCTTTTAAAAAAATAAGTTCTGGTGTATATATTGTAAAAATCCAGACTACAAAAGGAGATTTTAGTAAAAAAATAATTGTACCATAATCAAATAAAATTAATTTTAAAAATATAAAACTGTCTGAAAAGGCAGTTTTTTTTATGTCAAAATCAACCTTAAATAACGAAAAAACGGAAATATCTAAAGTTAATTTCCTGAAAACGAGCAGTTCATCGGATGATAAAATCCTTTCATCGGAAAAAAATTTTTTTTTAAAACAATATCATCCTAAATAGTTAATTTTAAGGTATGTAAGCCTTATACATTAAAACAAAAACAAATAAATAGCACTCCGAGCACAATTCTTCTTGTTACTTTTTGTGTAAAAAATCATTAAAAACTGCACCAAAACAGTAACAATAGGATCCATTTTTCATTGAAAATAATACCACTACAATAAACATTTTTTTGTTTCTAAAAACTGCATAAATTTCTCTATGCCTTTTTATAAAAATATTAATCGTTTGATTTTAAAATGTAGGTGTCATGAAAAAAAATTACTTATTTATAATTCTATTGTCTCTAAATTCACTTTGCAGTTTTGGACAAGATTGTATAACAGAAAGAATCATATCCGACCCTACAATATGTTTAGGTGAAAATGCCATAATCACGCTGTTCAATAGTGAGACTGGTATGGATTATCAATTACGAATAGGAACTACAGATGTTGGTAGTCCAGTGACTGGCTTAACGGGAACTGACATAACTTTTTCAGTTTCTCCTTCCATCACAACTATTTATAATGTAATTGCATCAAGTGGAGCAATCTGTACTATCACCTATTCTGATGTTGCTACAGTCACTGTTAATCCTTTACCAATTGCCACAGCAGGAAGCAACTCTCCACAATGCGCCGGTTCTACATTAAACCTTACTGCATCGGGAGGAACCTCTTATAGTTGGACTGGACCAAATGGCTTTACATCAACTTCACAAAATCCATCGATCACTAATGTAACAACTGCTGCTTCGGGAACTTATAAAGTGACCGTAACAGGTGCAAATAGTTGTTTCAATACAGCAACGGTAGCGGTAACGGTGAATGCACTTTTAGTACCATCAGTAAACATTGGAATAAATCCAGGAAATAATGTATGTGCTGGTACTTCTGTTACCTTTACTGCCACTCCTGTTAATGGTGGCGTCACTCCTATTTATCAATGGAAGATAAATGGTGTAAACGTTGGAATTAATAGTCCAACATTTACTACCTCATCATTAGTAAATACTGATAAAGTGACAGTTGTTCTAAGTTCTAGCGCTACCTGCCCTTCTCTTGCAAATGTCACCAGTAATATAATTACGATGACAGTAAATGATATTGTAGTACCAACAGTAAGTATTTCCCCATCGGCTACAACGATTTGTCCAACTAACACAGTAAGTTTTTCTGCAACACCAATAAATGGAGGCAGTACTCCCTCATATCAATGGATGATTAACGGTTTTAATGCTGGTACTAACAGTCCCAATTTTTCTACCTCATCATTAATTAATGGAGATATAGTTACCGTTGAACTAACATCAAATGCAGCTTGTGCGTCTCCCACTACTGCTATTAGTAATCCTATTACTATTACCGTAAATCCCGCAACACCAGTATCACCTGGAGCTATTATAGGAACAACACCAGTATGTCCTATTACAACTTTAACTTATAACATTACACCAGTTCTTAATGCAACAACCTATACTTGGACAGTTCCTATAGGATGGTCAATTACAGCTGGTGCAGGAACTAATTCAATTACAGTAACATCAGGTAACGCGGGTCAAAATGGAACTATTAGTGTTACCGCTGGAAATAGCTGTGGAACAAGTTCAGCAAACACTTTGGCAGTAACTGTAAGTCCGGCAACACCGGCAACACCTGGAGCAATAACTGGTACTGTTACACAATGTCCCGCTCTAACAGGTCAGACATATAGTGTTGCTCCAGTAACCAATGCGACAACTTATAATTGGACAATTCCAACAGGATGGTCAATAACCGCCGGTACAGGAACTAATTCAATTACTGTAACATCAGGTAATACTGGTCAAAATGGAAACATTAGTGTTACAGCTGAAAATAGCTGTGGAACAAGTGCTGCAAGAGCTTTGGCAGTAACAGTAGCACCAACAACTCCTGCAACTCCTGGAGCAATAACGGGTACTGTTACACAGTGTCCAGCATTAACAGGGCAGATTTATAGCATCGCTGCTGTAACCAACGCGACAACATATACTTGGACTGTTCCTACGGGATGGTCAATAACTGCTGGCGCAGGAACAAATTCTATCACTGTAACATCAGGTAACTCGGGTCAAAATGGAACTATTAGTGTCACTGCTGGAAATAGCTGTGGAACAAGTTCAGCTAACACTTTGGCAGTAACAGTAAGTCCGGCAACACCAGCAACACCGGGAGCAATAACTGGTACTTCACCTGCATGTCCTGGAATTACCGGATTAACGTATAGCATTGCTGCAGTAACCAATGCGACAACTTATAATTGGACAGTTCCAACAGGATGGTCAATAACCGCCGGTACAGGAACTAATTCAATAACTGTAACATCAGGAAGTGCTGGACAAAATGGAACTATTAGTGTGACTGCTGAAAATAGTTGCGGAACAAGTGCAGCAAGAACCTTGGCAGTAACCGTAAATCCAGCAACACCAGCAACACCGGGAGCAATAATTGGAACGGTTACACAATGTCCTGCATTAACAGGACAGATTTATAGCATCGCTGCAGTAACCAATGCGACAACATATACTTGGACAGTTCCTACGGGATGGTCAATAACTGCTGGTGCAGGTACTAATTCAATAACTGTAACATCAGGTAGCGCAGGTCAAAATGGAAACATTAGCGTTACCGCTGGAAATAGTTGTGGTACAAGTACAGCTAATTCTTTGGCGGTAACTGTAAGTCCAGCGACACCAGTGACACCGGGAGTAATAACTGGAACTTCTCCTGTATGTCCAAGCATTATAGGATTAACGTATAGCATAGCTGCAGTAGCTAATGCAACAACTTATACTTGGACCGTTCCAACAGGATGGTCAATAACCGCTGGGGCGGGAACAAATTCAATAACCGTAACATCCGGTAGTGCGGGTCAAAATGGAAACATTAGTGTTACCGCCGGAAATAGCTGTGGTACAAGTGCAGCAAAAACTTTGGCTGTAACAGTAAGTCCGGGAACACCAGCAACACCGGGAACAATAAGTGGTTCAACAGAACAGTGTATAAGCAAAGTAGGGCTTGCATACAGTATAGCCGCTGTTCCAAATGCCACTTCTTATACATGGACTTTACCTTCAGGATGGAGTATAACAGCAGGGGTAAATACAAATTCTATTACCGTTTCAACATCAGGGACTGCAGTTGGTGGAAATATTACCGTAACCGCAACTAATTCTTGCGGTACAAGTGGTGCGCAAATTTTTGCAGTAACTGTAAACACTGCTATACCGTTGACACCAAGTATTCCAACCAGCCCACAATCTACATCCGTATGTCCTGTTGTTTCTGGATTACAATACAGTGTTACCGCTGTAGCTAATGCTTCAAATTATACATGGTCCTTGCCAACGGGCTGGGTTATTACTGCTGGATCTGGTACAAATTCCATCACAGTTACTGCATCTTCTTCTGCAGTTAGTGGTAATATATCAGTAAAAGCAAATAATGCATGTGGCTCAAGTGCATCAAGTGCAAATTTACCAGTTACTGTTGGTAATTTTGCTTTTGTAGATGCAGGAGTTGATCAGGTAGTTTGTGCTGCATCGCCAGATGTTTCCCTTTTACCTACAACTGGAGGAGCAACTGGAAACAATAACGTAGTATGGAGTTCTTCTAATGGAGGTACTTTTTCTCCTAATGCGAATAAATGGAATGCAACTTATACCCCTGGAGCTGCTGCAATAGCAGCGGGAACTGTAACATTAACCATTACATCTGATGATCCATCAGGATCTTGTACAGCAGTAAGTGACCAAATGACAGTAACCATAACACCGATTGCAAGTATCGCTTCTGTTACGGGGATAAGTCCTTTATGCAGTTCCGCAACAACAACCTACTCAGCGAACTCTGTCGTTCTTAGCGGTGGTATTGGTACTTGGAGTAGCAGCAATACTGCTATAGCTACAGTTAACAGTACAGGAATCGTAACTGGTATCGCAGCAGGTAATTGCAATATTATTTATACTATTACTGGAGGCTGTGGTGGAACTAAAACAGCCTTCCAATCAATCACTATCAACACTGCTCCAACTGTTAATGCTGGAGGACCTAATGTAGTTTGTCAATCTGCAACTCCTGCAGCCATTACATTAGCCGGTTCATCTGTGGGCGGAGGAGCTACAACCGGTGCATGGTCCATAACCTCTGGTGGGGGATTATTAAGCAGTACAGCACAAACTGCAACTCCTGCAACAGTAACTTATACTCCTGCTGCAAACTTTAGTGGTACTGTTACGCTTACACTAACTACAAATGCTCCAAGTGCATGTTCTGTTGTTAGTACAACAAGAACCATAACTATCAACACTGCTCCAACTGTTAATGCCGGAGGACCCGATGTGATTTGTCAATCTGCTACTCCTTCAGCTATTACATTAGCCGGTTCATCTGTGGGCGGAGGAGCTACAACTGGCGCATGGTCCATAACCTCTGGTGGGGGATTATTAAGCAGCACAGCACAAACTGCAACTCCTGCAACAGTAACTTATACTCCTGCTGCAAACTTTAGCGGAACTGTTACGCTTACACTGACTACAAATGCTCCAAGTGCATGTTCAGTTGTTAGTACAACAAGAACCATAACTATCAACACTGCTCCAACTGTTAATGCCGGAGGACCCGATGTAGTTTGTCAATCTGCAACTCCTGCAGCTATTACATTAGCCGGTTCATCTGTGGGCGGAGGAGCTACAACTGGCGCATGGTCCATAACCTCTGGTGGGGGATTATTAAGCAGCACAGCACAAACTGCAACTCCTGCAACAGTAACTTATACTCCTGCTGCAAACTTTAGCGGAACTGTTACGCTTACACTTACCACAAATGCTCCTAATGCATGTTCTGTTATAAGTGCAACGAGAACCATAACTATAAACACTGCTCCAACTGTTAATGCCGGAGGACCTGATGTAGTTTGTCAATCTGCAACTCCTGCAGCCATTACATTAGCTGGTGCATCTGTGGGCGGAGGAGCTACAACCGGTGCATGGTCTATATCCTCTGGTGGGGGATTATTAAGCAGCACAGCACAAACTGCAACTCCTGCAGCAATAACTTATACTCCTGCAGCAAACTTTAGTGGTACTATTACGCTTACACTGACTACAAATGCTCCTAGTACGTGTTCTGTTATAAATGCAACGAGAACCATAACTATAAACTCTGCTCCAACCGTTAATGCCGGAGGACCCGATGTAGTTTGTCAATCTGCAACTCCTGCAGCCATTACATTAGCCGGTTCATCTGTGGGCGCAGGAGCTACAACTGGTGCATGGTCAATAACCTCTGGAGGGGGATCATTAAGCAGCACAGCACAAACTGCAACTCCTGCAACAGTAACTTATACTCCTGCTGCAAACTTTAGCGGAACTGTTACGCTTACACTTACCACAAATGCTCCTAGTGCATGTTCTGTTGTAAGTGCAACAAGAACTATAACTATAAACTCTGCTCCAACGGTTAATACCGGAGGACCTGATGTAGTTTGTCAATCTGCAACTCCTGCAGCCATTACATTAGCCGGTTCATCTGTGGGCGGAGGGGCTACAACTGGTGCATGGTCCATATCCTCTGGCGGGGGATCATTAAGCAGTGTAGCACAAACTGCAACTCCTGCAACAGTAACTTATACTCCTGTAGCAAGCTTTAGTGGAACTGTTACGCTTACACTTACCACAAATGCTCCTAGTGCATGTTCTGTTGTAAGTGCAACAAGAACTATAACTATAAACTCTGCTCCAACTGTTAATGCTGGCTCTGACTTAACAATTTGTTCAAATACAACTGCAACAATGGCTGGTTCTTTTGGAGGAAGTGCTACTTCAGCCACTTGGAGTACAAGCGGAAGCGGTACATTCAATAACAATACACCAACTGCAATTTACACCCCAAGCGCTGCTGATATCAGTACAGGTATCATTACGCTAACGTATACTACTAATGATCCGATTGGTCCATGTCCATCCGTAAACGCAACTATCATCCTAACGATTAAAAAAGCTGTAGTAATTACAACACAGCCTTCAAACACGAGTATATGTGCCAGTTTTCCTGTAAATTTAAGCGTTGTTGCCATTGGTGATGGATTGACTTATCAATGGTATAAAGGCTCAGCTCCAAGCGGAACACCAGTAGCTAATTCAGCCAATATTTCAGGTGCTCAATCAACAAATCTTCATTTTAATCAGGCAAATTTAACTGATGATGGTAATTATTATGTAATAGTTGGTGGAGCATCACCATGTACATCAGTTACCTCTGCTCAAAGAACATTGAACGTAGACCAAGCTATTATTGTATCAACACAACCCGTTTCACAAGCATTATGCACTGGTTCTAATGTCACATTTACTGTTGTTGCTGATGCAAATGGCGATCCTTTGACTTTCCAATGGAGAAAAAATGGGATAAATATAGGTGGAGCAACTTCTACCACAACATCTTCTACATTAACAATAAATAATAGTACAGCAGCAGATGCGGCAAATTACGATGTCCTGATTTCAGGCCCTGCAGGTTATACGTGTTCATCTGTTCAATCTGCCATTGCAACATTAACTGTTAATCCGCTACCAACAATCAATGGAACGCTAAATGTGTGCGAAAGTTCAACAACCCAATTAAGTGGTTCAGCATCACCGGCAGCGGTCAATCCTTGGTTATCTTCCAATACTTTGGTAGCTAGTGTAAGCAATACTGGTCTAGTAACTGGTATCACTGCAGGTACAACGGTAATAACTTATACCAATAGTAATGGTTGTAAAATAACTGCTACTGTACTTGTTAATTCAACACCAAATGCTATAGCCACAAATGCTACACAAACAATTTGCTCAGCTAGTACAATTGCCACAATAGCTTTCTCAGGAAATGTAGCTGTTACAACTTTTAATTGGACTAGAAATAATACAGTAACGGCAACCGGAATTTCTGCTAGCGGAAACGGTGACATTAGCGGAAGCTTGACTAATTCCACTAACGCGCCAGTAACCGTAACTTTCACTATTACACCAGTCGCAAATGGATGCTCTGGACCACCAATAACAGCAACGGTTTTAGTAAATCCAACTCCTAATGCGATTGCAACTCCAGCATCACAAACAATATGTTCAGCCAATACAATTACGACAATAGCGCTTTCTGGAAGTGTTGCTTCGACTACTTTCAATTGGACTAGAGATAATACAGGAACTGTGACTGGAATAGCAGCTAGCGGAAGTGGAAATATTAGCGGAAGCTTAATCAATTCCTCTAATGTGCCTATAACAGTAACTTTTACCATTACTCCTATAGCTAATGGATGTCCTGGAACACCAATAACAACAACAGTTCTCGTGAATCCAACCCCAAATGCAGTTGCTACTCCAGCATCACAAACGATATGTTCAGCCAGTGCAATTACGGCTATAGTTTTATCAGGAAACGTAGCTTCAACTACTTTTAATTGGACCAGAGACAATACAGTTGCAGTAACCGGAATTTTGGCTAGCGGAAGTGGCAACATCAGTGGAACTTTGACAAACACAACTAATGCCGCTGTAACGGTAACTTTTACAATAACTCCTACTTCAAATGGATGTCCGGGAACCTCAATAACAGCAACAATCTTGGTAAATCCAACTCCTAATGCGGTTGCAACTCCAGCATCGCAAACGATATGCTCAGCCAGTGCAATTACAACAATAGCACTTTCTGGAAGTGTTGCTGCAACTACATTCAATTGGACTAGAAATAATACTGTAACTGTAAACGGTATAGCAGCAAGCGGAAGTGGAAATATTAGCGGAAATTTAACCAATACAACCAATGCTCCAGTAACCGTAACTTTTACCATAACCCCTACTGCTAATGGATGTCCCGGAACACCAATAACAGCAACAGTTCTTGTGAATCCAACACCAAATGCAGTTGCGACTCCAGCGTCACAAACAATATGTTCAGCCAGTGCAATTACGGCTATAGTTTTATCAGAAAACGTAGCTTCAACTACTTTTAATTGGACCAGAGACAATACAGTCGCAGTAACCGGAATTTTGGCTAGTGGAAGTGGCAACATCAGTGGAACTTTGACAAACACAACTAATGCCGCTGTAACGGTAACTTTTACGATAACTCCTACTTCAAATGGATGCCCGGGAGTACCAATAACAGCCACAATTGTTGTTGCAGCACCTTCAATAGGAGGCGTAGTTACTTTCTCAAGTGGTGCTAAAACATTTACTGATTGTCATTCTGCAAGTGGAACTGTAGCTTTAAGTGGGCAAATCGGTATTGTTGATAGATGGCAATCTTCAACAGATGGTGGCAACACATGGTCAGATAAGGGAAATGCCGGCAATACAACATATACTTATACCGCCATAACAACTGCTACCCTGTTTAGAGCCGTTGTTAAAAATGGATCGTGTGCAGTAGGCTATTCTGATACAGCCATTTTATTTATAATTCCAAACATTAAACCAACACCAGTAAGTGCAAGTCCTTCCACAATTTGCGAAGGAGAATCAACAACTTTAATTTCGTTAACTAGTTTTTCAAGCAGTCAAGCCCTACAAAATGGAGGACTTTTCAATACCGCTCAGCCTCCAGGTTGGTTTGTAGATGGAGGAAATTTTAACGCCTCTGGTGATAATGGAAAAAATCATACGTTTTCAGAAACTAATGGAAATGCAGGTGACGAATATAATTCTGTCGATAAAAAATTCGCCATTGTACGCGGTAATTTAAATTCGATAATGGAGACCCCAATTTTTGATCTTATCGGATTAACAACAGCTAATTTAACATTTGATATTGCTTATAAATTAAATAATGGAGCATGGGGAAAAGTGGACCTATCCTTTGACGGAGGCCTAACCTATCCCACTAATTTGGCCAATTATTCAGGGAATCAAGCTCCTTATAATGTATTTAACACCGCAATTAGTTTAAATTTAGATGCGTACTTAGGATACAATAACTTAAGAATACGATTTAGTTATCATGGAACTGAAGACAGGAATCTTCCTTCAAATGTAGGTAGTTCCTGGGCACTAGATAATATTAAAATTCCTCAAACTCCAGTTCCTGCATTAACATCCGATTGGAAAGATCTTGGAACAGGGGCAATTATAAGCATTGCCAATTCAACAAACGTAACAGTAACGCCACCAGTAACCACGACCTATGAAGTAACATCCTATCTTAATGGTTGTCGAAGTTATGGTAGCGAAGGAACAACACTTGTTACAGTAACCGTAAATAAAAGACCTACTGCTAATATAGGGGTAAATCAAACAATTTGCTATGATGGGACAGCTAATTTTAGTATTGCATTAACTGGTACTGCACCTTGGATTATCACTTATACTAATGGTACGACACCAACTACTGTAACGTATAATGGTGCCAGTCCGTATCTATTTAGTGTTTCTAATATCAAAGCTAACTGTACCTATACTGTTACCAATTTAAGTGATGCAAACTGTACAGTAGCATTACCACAAGGATTGACAGGAGCAGCAACAGTAACAGTGCTGACAGGTACTCCGGGTATATGGACTGGCTTGGTAAGCACCGATTGGTTTGATTGTAAAAACTGGGAACAAGGATTGCCTTCTCTTACAATTGATGCACAAATCCCTACCAATCCGTCGGGAGGTCCAAGAATGCCGGTAATTGATCGAACTTCTCCTTTTGCTTCTTTATATAACTATATCGCAAGCGCCAGAGATATTATTATAGCAAACAGTGCTTCAGTTACCATGGTGAATAACAATAATTCCGAATTACAAATTAGTCGTGACTGGAAAAATAGCGGTGCTTTTATTCCAGGAACAGGAACAGTGACTTTTAATGGCTATACATCAAATCAGATTCAGAATATAAACCTTGGCGTAAAAGCCAATGAGACCTATTATAATTTAACAACTAATAATTCGGGTGGTGCCAAAGGAATAAGTGTAATTGATGGATTTGAATTAACCGTGTTGAATAATTTATCGCTCCTAAGCGGAGATTTACGTTTAACTGGTGAAGCGCAACTGATACAAGCTGGAACTGCAACAAATCCAACAGCTGGTATAGGATATCTATTGAGAGACCAACAAGGGCAAAGAAACAGTTTCAATTACAATTACTGGTCGTCCCCTGTTAGTCTAAATAATACTAATTATTCTGTTGGAAGTGTTTTAAGAGATGGTACAGATATAACAAATGTTATAAATCTTTCTAATTTTAATCAAGAAATCATATCCTTTGGTGATGGAGCCTATTTTGCTGATGGCGCTTTATTAAACCCAGTAAAAATAAGTAACAGATGGATCTGGTCCTACAATTCATTAACACCGAATTCTAATACGGATTGGGATAATTATTACCAATGGAACTATATTGGAAGTACTGGAGTGATTAGAATAGGTGAAGGATTTACAATGAAAGGGACTGATGGCACGGCTCCAATTACTGATCTACAAAACTATGTATTTGTTGGCAAGCCAAATTCAGGAACAATCTCTTTAACTTTGGGTAAAGATCAAACCTATTTAGTTGGAAATCCATATCCATCAGCACTCGATGCCGATGAATTTATAAAAGATAATATTAAAGAAACAATAAATAATAAAATTGGAAGAAATACTAAAAATATATTTAATGGCGCCCTCTATTTTTGGGATCATTTTGGTCTCTCAAACAATCATTTATTGGCTGAATATGAGGGTGGTTATGCTACTTATACTTTAATGGGAGGCGTAGCAGCTATAGCAGACAGCCCTTTAACTGCTACTGGCGCAGGATCAAAAATACCTGGACGCTACATCCCAGTTGCACAAGGATTTTTTGTGGATGCATATATTGATGATGCTGTACCACAAATAGGAATTCAGACCACTATAGATGGAGGACCATTAATATTTAAAAATAGTCAACGAGCATTCGTCAGAGAATCTTCCGGAAGTTCCCTTTTTATGAAAACAAGCGGAGCTACTAAATTAAACACCGCTGAAATAGATACAAGATCTAAAATCAGACTTGGTTTTGATTCACCTGTTGGTTCGCATCGACAATTATTAGTGGGAGTTGACAGTAATACAACTAATGAATTTGACATTGGTTATGATGCCCCAATGCTAGAGATGGAAGGAGATAACATTTATTGGGAATTTAGTAATAGTAAATTTGTGATTCAAGGTGTACCAGATTTTAATGATGACCAAATAATTCCTGTAGGTCTTACTATAGCAAATGAAGGCTTGACTACCATCAAAATTGATGCGCTAGAAAACGTACCTGAAACTACTGAAATTTACTTATATGACAATATTTCCGGAAATTATCATGATATGAAAAATAGTGGATTTGAAATTCCGCTTGCTGTTGGTGAATACAATAATCGTTTCTCTTTGCGATTTACCAACAAAACACTTGGTGTTGAAGACAATACTATTAATAATGGTATTCTAATCTTGTATTCAAACAACTATAAAATATTAATTATCCAAAACAAAGTACTTGACACGATGGTTAAGGAAGTCCACCTGTTTAATCTATTAGGGCAAGATCTTACAAAATGGGATGTTGAAAATATAGATCAAACCAGAATTCAGATTCCAATCAAGAATCTAAGTTCCGGAGTTTACATAGTAAAACTAAAAACTTCGAAGGGAGATTACAGTAAAAAAATTATAATCAAATAAAAAAGTCATATCTAATGCTAAAACTGACGTAATTAAGCAAACATTAACCATAAATTTAAAATTGATATTAATTATTCTTTTTATATTTGAGGAATTAATTCCAATTAATTTTTGAACAAAACAATAATTACAATTTTAACTTTACAAAAATGAAAAAAATAGGTACCCTTTTAGCAATACTTTTATTTACAATCAGTGCCAGCGCACAAGAAACTAAACCAATTGCAAAAGAAAAAGCTAAAAAAGAATCTTGTTGTGCAAAAGCAGATTCGAATGAAAAAGCAATGACTGCTGCAGAAGTGGAAAAATGCAAAATTAAATGCAAAGCTGAAGGTAAAAAATGCGACGCAAAAATGGTGCAAGCAGATGGTAAAAAATGTGGTACAACAATGACCAAAGCCGAAGGAAAAAAATGCTGTGCTAAAAAAGCATAACTTACTTTAAAATGAAACGCCTCTAAATTTAGAGGCGTTTTTCTTTTTTATAATTCCTATACGAATAATTTACAAGTGTTTTTTATTTAACTCTTACACTCCATTCAAAATCCATTTCGGAAACTTGGATTCCTTTTTCATCAGTTCCAATGGATTTCATCCAAAAGGTTTGCCCTTCTCCATTAGCAATAGTTTCTTGAATGGCTTTTTCTATTAAATGCCCATCGGTACAGGTGAAAGTGATTCTCCCAGTAGCTTTCTTTGTAAAATTCCCTTTATTATTAGCGACTAACATCGATATTTTTCTGCCGCTTTTTTGAATTTGATACATAACCAAAGCTCCCGTAGAAAGCTCAGCAGCCATAGCTTGCACAGCAAAATACATAGAATTAAATGGATTTTGGTTAATCCAGCGGTGTTTTACTGAAACTACACATTTATGCTCATCTATCTCTTTTACACGTACGCCACAGATAAATGCCGATGGTAATTTGAATAATAGAAATTTATTAAGTTTTGATACGGTAAGTTTCATATGAAGCTAATTTTTTTATAGCAATATGGCACTTCCATTCTTCATTATTTTTGGGATTTTGAATCATGGCGGGTTCATTATTGCTGGTTTTTTTGCTAAAATACAAAAAAATACTATGCGTACATATTAAATTAATTTGTTAATTTTATGTTAATATTTGGTACTATGCGAAACAAGATACTGTCTTTTAGCTATATATTTGCATAAGAAATTACTATATACTTTTAATCATGGAAACAACTACCGAAAAAAACACCGCTACATTTACTCATTTGAGTGCATTAACTCAATATTTCATTCCTTTTGGAAATTACATTTTCCCAATATTGATTTGGTCTTCAAAAAAAGACAAATCAGAATTTGTGGATCATAATGGAAAGCAAGTGCTGAATTTTCAATTGAGTTTATTATTGTATTCTTTAGTCCTAATTATGATAGCTGTTCCTATCTTTCTAATTACTTTCTTAAAGAATATTCCTTTTGAGGCGCTAATAAATGATCACGATATAATTTTAAGAAATTTTAGTTTTGAGGGTAACATCGGATTATTAACAGTAGGTTTAGTAGCTGTTTTGATTTTTGGACTTTTGAAAGTGGCTGAATTCTTTTTGATTATTTATGCTTCCATAAAAACATCAAATGGTGAAAAATACAACTACCCAATCACGATTCCATTTATTAAATAAGAGAAGAAATAGATTAAAAGATAATAGCAATAAATAACAAGGAACCAAATAGCCCTGATTGAAACGGCATCCTTTACTTGCTTTCTTTAAGCAAGTAAAGATAAAGTGGAAAGCAGGAATAAGCTCCAAAAAAATCATCAATCATCAATCAAAAAATGAATAGTTTAATCAACCAAAAATCAAAAAAAAGAAATTATGAACATTGAAAACACAAAAGCCCAGATGCGTAAAGGTGTTCTCGAGTTTTGCATCTTATCCGTATTGAAAGAAAAAGATGCCTACACATCGGAAATATTAGACACTTTGAAAAACGCAAAATTGTTAGTCGTGGAGGGAACTATTTATCCGCTGCTTACCCGATTGAAAAATGATGGATTACTCAACTACCGTTGGGAAGAATCAACATCAGGACCACCAAGAAAATACTATGGTCTAACCGAAATAGGACAAACTTTTTTAAACGAACTTAGTGGCACTTGGACTGAATTATCTGATGCCGTAAACCTTATAACCAACCAAAAACAATAGTCATGAACAAAACTGTAAATATAAACCTAGGCGGAATGTTCTTTCATATAGATGAAGATGCATACCAAAAATTAACACGATACTTTGATGCTATAAAACGTTCTTTATCGAATTCATCAGGTCATGATGAAATTATAAAAGATATCGAAATGCGTGTTTCGGAATTATTGAACGAGAAACAAAAAAGTGACAAACACGTTGTAGGATTAAAAGATGTAGATGAGGTAATTGCCGTAATGGGACAACCTGAAGATTACATCATTGAAGATGAATTGAAAGGTTCTCAAACGTATAGTGACAACACTAATAGAAGATCTAAAAAACTGTACCGAGATAAAGAAAAAGGAATGATTGGTGGTGTTGCTGCAGGATTAGGACACTATTTTGGAATCGATGCTGTTTGGATTAGAATTGTTCTAATATTATTAGTTTTTGCTGGATTTGGAACTGGTATTCTTGCTTACATTATCCTTTGGATTGTAACACCTGAAGCCATTACGACTTCAGAAAAACTAGAAATGACAGGTGAACCGGTTAACATTTCTAATATCGAAAAAAAAGTCAGAGAAGAGTTTGAAAGCGTTTCAGGAAAAATAAAAAATGTAGATTATGACAAATATGGCAATCAAATAAAAACGGGTGCCAGCAAAATAGGAAACTCATTTGGTGATTTTATCATGACAGTTTTTAAAGTTTTCGCAAAATTTTTAGGGGTGATTTTGATCATTACAGGAATTGCAACTTTAATTTCTTTACTAATTGCTGTTTTTACATTAGGTTCTTCGAATTTTATTGATGTGCCTTGGCAAAGTTTCATTGAAGCAGGGAATTTTACTGATTATCCAATCTGGTCTTTTGGACTATTAATGTTCTTTGCTGTTGGAATTCCGTTCTTTTTCTTGACTCTTTTAGGATTCAAACTATTATCTCCAACTATGAAGTCAATAGGAAATATTGCAAAATATACGCTGCTGGCACTTTGGATAATTGCTATAGCCATCCTAATTTCAATTGGAATAAAACAAGCATCTGAAGTAGCATACGAAGGAAAAACAGTTCAAAAAGAAACTATTAATCTAACGCCAACTGACACTTTATATGTAAAATTCAGATACAATGATTATTACACAAAAAGTATTAATGATAGAGAAAACTTCAAGTTTGTACAGGATTCTGCAAATACACAATTAATTTACTCCAACAATGTAAGATTCCAAATTTTACATACCGACGAAAAATTACCATTCATTCAGATTGAGAAAATGGCAAGAGGAAAATCATTTCAAGATGCTAAACTAAGAGCCGAAAAAATAAAGTATGCTATTAAAATTGAAGGAAATCATGTAATTCTTGACAATTATTTATTGACTGAAGTGAACAATAAATTTCGTGATCAGGAAGTAGAAATCTTCTTATATTTACCTGAAGGAACTTTATTAAAACCAGATTCTTCAGTTCAGGATTATGACAGGTCAGATGATTCATTCTTCAACTTACATTACAGTTCTGACAGCTACATTTATAAAGTAGAAAACTCACAAATAAAATGTTTGAATTGTCCTGCTGATGAAAATGAATATGATGATGTAGATAATGATACGGACAATGACAGCACTCAAACCTCAGTTACAATTAATAAAAACGGAGTTTCAGTAAAAAATGACACTATCATTAACTCAAAAAATAACATTCAAGAATTAAAAATTAATAAAGACGGCATTATCATTAAAACCAAATAGCCATGATAAAAATCATCACATTAATCACAAAATTCATTATTGTCACTTTGACTGCCTTATTATTTGCATCATGTAATCATATGATAAACATGAAATCAATAGAAGGAAGTGGTCATGTTACAACCGAAAAACGAATTGTACAAGGCGATTTTAAAAGTGTTGAAGTCAGCAATGCCATAGAACTTGTCATTGAACAATCAGACAAAACAGAAATCATTGTTGAAGCTGATGACAATTTGCAGAAAGAAATCACCACCAAAGTGGAAAACGGCATTCTCATTATTGCCTGTGATTACAATTCTTTCAACAATATAAAATCAAAAAAAGTAACGGTAAAAATGCCTGTTATTAATCGACTAGAGGCTTCCAGTGCAGCTACAATCAAAAGTAGCAATACATTGAAAGGGGAAAACATTAAACTGGAATCTTCAAGCGCGGCCTCAATAGATGTAAATATTGAATCGGATACTATTTTTGGTGAAGCCAGTAGCGGCAGCACTATTAACATAAATGGGAAAGCACTTAAACTTGATACTGAAGCATCAAGTGGCAGTACAATAGATGCCAAAGATTTATTGGCAAATGAAATCAGTGTTGAGGCTTCAAGCGGCGCATCTGTCCATGTTCATCCAATTGTAAGCCTGAATGCACAAGCATCTAGCGGAGCGTCCGTAAGTTATAATACAGTTCCTAAATCAATTCAAAAAGAAGCAAATTCTGGAGGAAGCATTCATCAGGAATAATAAAACTATTTACTTTAAAAATAAGATCAATCATCCATCAAAAGTGGATGATTTTTTTATATTTGTATACATCCTAATCCAAATAAAAATGAAAAAATATACAGCCATACTCCTACTCCTTTTATCAACCACATTAACATTGGCACAAAAAAAAGATAAAATAAAAGGATCAAAAACGGTAACCGTTGAGCAAAAAGAAGTTGGCAATTTTGAAACGCTTGAAGTCGAAGACAATCTCGAAGTTCATTTGGAAAGAGGAGAAAAAACGGAACTAAAAATTGAAGCGGATGACAATTTACATGATATTATTTCATTCGATTTAAGAGACAAAACACTTCGTATTTATACCACTAAAGAAGCCGTAAATTATAAAAAATTAATTGTAAGGGTTACTTATACTAAAGATTTAAATTTGATAACTTCAAAAAATGAATCAACTATAAATGCAATACAAGAAATTCAACTAGACAATTTAACATTTAAAGCTTATGATTATTCCCAATTTTATTTGAATGTCAATGCCAAAAATTTCATACTACAAGCGGATGATAAATCAAAAATCGAACTGAATTTAAAATCAGAAAGCGCAATTGTCGAATTAAGTAAAAATTCCTCCTTAAAAGCATTAGTCACTGCTATTGATTTGAAAGTTGATATGTACCAAAAATCAAATGCAACAATTGAAGGGGATGCGACCAATGCAATTATCCGATTGGATAATAATTCAAACTTGACAGGAAATAAACTGATTCTAAAAAATGCTGATGTCACCACCGAAAGTTATTCCAATTGTAGTGTAAATACTACAAAAACAGTTGTTATAGACGCAGCTAATAAATCCGAAATTCAACTTATGGGGACACCAAAAATTGAAATTAGAAAATTTGCTGATGAAGCTAAATTGATAAAGAAACTGAAATAGATTCTAGCTAAAAAATAAAAAGTCCCAAATTTTTACAAATTGGGACTTTTTTTATATTAAAATTTTCTAATTCTGATTATTCTTTAGAAGCCAAATATCTTTCAGCATCCAGAGCAGCCATACAACCTGTTCCTGCAGCAGTAATAGCCTGACGGTACACATGATCTGCAGCGTCTCCGGCTACGAAAACTCCATCAACATTCGTTTTTGAGGTTCCTGGAGTATTGATGATATATCCTGTTTCGTCTAATGTGATAAACTCATTAAAAATATCCGTATTAGGTTTGTGACCAATGGCTACAAAGAAACCAGTAGCAGGAATATCAAAAATAGCTCCTGTAGTTTTATCTAAAGCTTTTACACCCTCAACAACTTGTTCGTCACCTAATACTTCAACAGTATCATGATTCATCAATATAGTTATGTTTTCCGTTTTACGAACGCGTTCTTCCATAATTTTTGAAGCTCTGAATTTTTCACTTCGCACTAACATTGTTACTTTTTTACAAAGTTTTGACAAATAGTGTGCTTCTTCACAAGCTGAATCTCCTGCTCCAACGATTACTACTTCTTGGTTTCTATAGAAAAAACCATCACAAACTGCACAGGCTGAAACGCCACCCCCCATTTTTAAATAATGTTGTTCCGAAGGCAATCCTAAATATTTAGCAGACGCTCCGGTTGAAATAATTACAGTTTCACAATGCAATTCTTTAGTGCCATTGATCCAAACTTTATGAATATCTCCTGAAAAATCTACTTTAGTAGCCCAACCATCACGTACATCAGTACCGAAACGTTGTGCTTGTGCTTGTAATTGAACCATCATTTCTGGACCAGTAACTCCATCAACATAACCAGGAAAGTTCTCTACTTCATTGGTTGTTGTTAATTGGCCTCCAGGTTGAATTCCTTGGTATAAAACAGGATTCATATTAGCTCTGGCGGCATAAATAGCTGCAGTATAACCTGCTGGACCAGAACCTATAATAAGACATTTAATTTTCTCGATTGTATCAGACATAGTAAGGTATATATAATTTTTAACAGCACAAAAATAAGTCATAATTGCTGTATTATAGAAGCTGAATAATCAGTTTTTGTTATTCTATAATAAAAAAATCCCTTCTGTTGAGACAGAAAGGATTTTTAGTCGGGGTGGCAGGATTCGAACCTGCGGCCTCCTGCTCCCAAAGCAGGCGCGATAACCGAGCTACGCTACACCCCGAAAGCGGTGGCAAATATATAACTATTTTTTGCTTCTCCAAAACTATTTTGAAAATAAGAAATAAATTTATTTGGCGCAAAAAATAATTTGAAAATCTAAACGAAATTGGCGTCAAAAACGGTATTAAATCCCAACTCTTCTAGACCAGATGGCAGTGAAAAGCTTCGCCTAGCTACTCGGTGTTTTTTCTTGACATAAAAGAGCGACCAAAGGAAGCTCCTTTTATGGCTTTAGAAAAAACACCGAGTAGCTCCAGAACTTGTAACGCACAGCTGGAATAGCTCCAGAAAATCATATTCGTTTTAAAAAATTAGAATCTGTCAAATAACGACTAATCAAGCTTTAACAAATGTTAACAAAATAGATTTTTAGAAACCATAAATAATTGTATTTTTACGGTTCAAAATTTAGAAAAATAAATGGGCAAAATCATCGCGATTGCTAATCAAAAAGGTGGAGTTGGAAAGACTACAACGTCAGTAAATCTTGCAGCTTCATTGGGGGTTTTAGAAAAGAAAGTATTACTTATTGATGCTGATCCACAGGCGAATGCCTCTTCTGGATTAGGTATTGATGTTGAATCTGTTGAAATAGGTACCTATCAAATTCTGGAGCATAGTCATACGCCGAAAGAGGCCATCATAAAATGTTCTGCTCCAAATGTGGACGTGATTCCATCACATATTGACCTTGTTGCTATTGAAATCGAATTAGTCGATAAAGAAAACAGAGAATATATGCTAAAAAAAGCATTAGAAAGTGTCAAAGATGAGTACGATTATATTATCATCGATTGTGCCCCATCTCTTGGATTGCTTACGTTGAATGCTTTGACTGCAGCAGATTCTGTAATTATTCCTATTCAATGTGAGTATTTTGCACTGGAAGGTTTAGGCAAATTATTGAACACCATAAAAAGCATCCAAAAAATTCACAATCCAGATTTAGATATTGAAGGGCTATTATTGACCATGTTTGACTCTAGATTGCGTTTATCAAACCAAGTAGTTGAAGAGGTTCAAAAACACTTTAATGACATGGTTTTTGACACCATTATTCAAAGAAATGTAAAACTGAGCGAAGCGCCAAGCTTTGGAGAAAGTATAATAAACTACGATGCCACAAGCAAAGGAGCTACCAATTACTTACATCTTGCTCAAGAAGTTATAAAGAAAAACAGTAAATAGTTTTATGGCAAAAGCACTAAAAAAACAAGCCTTAGGAAGAGGATTATCAGCATTATTGAAAGACCCGGAAAACGACATAAAATCCGTTGACGATAAAAATGCTGATAAAGTTGTAGGAAATATTATTGAGCTTGAAATAAATGCGATTGAAATAAATCCGTTTCAGCCTAGAAGCAATTTCAATGAAGAATCATTGAGAGAATTAGCCACTTCTATTAAAGAATTAGGCGTTATTCAACCCATTACCGTACGTAAATTAGACTTCAATAAATATCAATTGATATCAGGGGAGCGCCGTCTTCGTGCGTCAACTCTTGTTGGACTCACTACCGTTCCCGCTTATATTCGTATTGCAAATGACAATGAATCGCTGGTTATGGCATTGGTTGAAAATATTCAACGTCATGATTTAGATCCAATTGAGATTGCACTTTCGTACCAACGTTTAATTGATGAAATTCAATTGACTCAAGAACAAATGAGTGAGCGTGTAGGAAAAAAACGTTCTACAATTGCTAATTATCTTAGACTTTTAAAATTAGACCCTATAATCCAAACCGGAATTCGTGATGGTTTTATCAGTATGGGTCATGGTCGTGCGATAATCAACATTGAAGACCAAGATATTCAAACTGATATTTATCAAAAAATCGTTAGTCAGAACCTTTCAGTTCGCGACACAGAAGCTTTGGTAAAAAACTATCAGGAAAGTTTAAAACCTAAACCTGCCGGAAAACCAAAAGCAGCTTCATTTGAAATCGCAGATGCCCACAAAAGTACTTTTACGAATTATTTTGGAACCAAAGTAGATGTAAAAGTAGCCGGAAACGGTAAAGGAAAAATCACTATTCCATTTCACTCGGAGGAAGACTTCAACAGAATTATTAAACTAATAAACGAGTAGTGCGTAAAATTATTTTCATAGGTCTATTCCTCTTTATAGCAGGAAACGCTACTGTTTTTGCACAAACGAAAACCGATGCGGTTTTGGTGGCTAAAGACACTTTGAAATCGAATGATATAGATCCTTTAACCCCTGCAAAAGCAGCATTTTATTCGGCCGTCTTACCAGGATTGGGGCAAGCTTACAATAAAAAATACTGGAAAATACCACTCGTTTACGGAGCTATTGGAACCAGTTTGTATTTTTATATTGATAATAATAAAAAATACCATCAATATAGAGATGCTTATAAAAGAAGATTAGAAGGTTACACGGATGACAATTATGCTTATCTGGACAAAACCAGATTGATTGCAGGTCAAAAATTCTATCAAAGAAATAGGGATTTGTCTGCTTTAGTCACTTTGGCATTTTATGCATTGAATATTGTGGATGCCAATGTGGATGCTGCATTAATACAATTTAATGTTGATGAAAACTTATCCGTAAGACCAATTATTTATCCAAATGATGTAACATTCAAAACAAACTTCGGACTAACTCTTAATTATAATTTTTAACTGCAAGACAAACAACGTGTCAGGTTATTGATTATTTAAATTTTAAAAAATTAAAACAAATGAAAATTGCGCTTTTAGGATACGGAAAAATGGGTCAAGTAATAGAAAGAATTGCTCTTGAAAGAGGTCATGAAATTGTTTTGAAAAAAGACGAATTCAATACTTATGATGGGCTTTCAAATGCTGATGTAGCTATCGATTTCAGTGTTCCAACTGCCGCAGTGAGTAATATTTCCAGTTGTTTTCATGCTAATGTACCGGTGATTTCAGGAACTACGGGCTGGCTAGAACATTATGATGAAATGCTCGCACTATGCGCGGCAAAAAATGGCGCATTTATTTCCAGTTCAAACTTTAGTTTAGGTGTAAATATTTTCTTTGAGCTAAATGAATATTTGGCGAAAATCATGGCAAAATTCGACAGCTACACAGTAGAAATGGAAGAAATTCATCATACTCAAAAACTGGATGCACCAAGTGGAACTGCAATTTCATTAGCAAAAGGAGTTATCGAAAATAGTTCATACACCAATTGGACATTAGAAAATCCTGAACCAAATCAAATTCATATCGAAACCAAAAGAATTGGTACTGTTCCCGGAACTCATACTGTAACGTACAATTCACATGTAGATGCTATAGAGATAAAACATACGGCACACAATCGTGAAGGTTTTGCTCTTGGCGCGGTGATTGCAGCCGAATGGATTGTGGGTAAACAAGGCGTTTTCACAATGAAAGACGTATTAGATTTAGATAAAATTCAATAGACGAATTAGATAATAAATTTTAATTCATCTAATAAACGATTAACAAAATAACATTATTATGACACTATATCAATGGTTTGTGTTTTTTCTTCTAGTTCAGATAATTCACTTTTTAGGAACTTGGAAGTTATATGAAGCTGCTGGCAGAAAACGTTGGGAAGCTGCTATTCCGGTATATAATGCCATTGTATTAATGAAAATAATAGGACGCCCTACTTGGTGGACTATTTTACTTTTTATACCTATAATCAACCTTATAATGTTTCCAGTAATTTGGGTTGAAACTTTAAGAAGTTTTGGAAAAAGAACTTCTTTAGATACCTTTTTAGGAATTATTACTTTTGGTTTTTATATCTATTATATTAATTACACGCAAAAATTAGATTACGTAACCGACAGAAGTTTACAACCTGAAAATAAAACAGCAGACACAATCAGTTCATTACTTTTTGCAATTATTGTAGCTACTTTAGTGCATACTTATTTTATTCAACCTTACACCATTCCTACCTCTTCGCTGGAGAAATCATTGTTAATTGGTGACTTTTTATTTGTAAGCAAAATGAATTATGGTGCTAGAGTGCCTATGACTACTGTGGCTTTGCCAATGGTTCATGATTCAATCCCTTTGACTAAAAGTAAATCGTATCTAAGTTGGCCACAATTACCTTATTTCAGATTACCTGGTATTCAAAATATAAACCGAACAGATATAGTAGTTTTCAACTGGCCAGTCGATACCGTTTATAAGTTTTTTGACACATCAAAAAGAAGAGCATATAAGCCCGTTGATAAAAAATCGAATTACGTAAAAAGATGTGTCGGTATTCCGGGTGATAGTTTGTCTATAAAAGACGGTATAGTTTACATCAATGGTACAATATTACAATTACCGGAAAGAGCAAAACCTCAGTTTTCGTATGCAGTAGCATTGGACAAAAAAACACCAATCGATTTTGAATCTCTATTAAAAGAATTAGATGTTACGGATGATGCAGGCTTTAAAAGTGATTTAAGAGACACTTTATTCTTAAAAGCACTTACTGCTGCCGGAGCAGAAAGATTAAAAAATGTTCCCGGAGTAGTATCTGTTACAAGACAAATTTCAAAAGGTGTTGAAGATGGTATATTCCCTCATATCAACAAATGGAACCGCGATAATTTTGGTCCGATTTATATTCCACAAAAAGGGAAAACAGTTGCGTTAACCACCGAAACGCTACCATTTTACAGAATGATTATCTCTGAATATGAGAAAAAAGATTTAAAGGTTAATGGAAGCGAAATTAGAATTGATGGTAAAGTAGTCAATAGTTATACTTTCGACCAAAATTACTATTGGATGATGGGAGACAACCGTCATAATTCTGAAGATAGTCGTTATTGGGGTTATGTCCCTGAAGATCACATCGTAGGAAAACCAATTTTTATATGGCTAAGTATTGATCCACATGGAAAAGGATTAAATAAAATTCGTTGGGATAGAGTTTTCACAACTGTTAGCGGTGAAGGCCAACCGCAATCTTATTTTAAACTATTCCTACTTGCTTTAGTTGCATTTTTTGTTGGAGAATATTTCTGGAAAAAAAGAAAAGAGAAAAAGGACCTCTAACTAAAACTAAAATCTAAAAAACTTTAAACTATAAGCAAATATTATGACACTAAATCAGTGGTTTCTTTTTTTTCTAATCATTCAGGTCATTCACTTTTTAGGGACTTGGAAACTATACGAAAGCGCAGGTAGAAAAAGATGGGAAGCTGTCATTCCAGTTTATAATGCTATAGTTTTAATGAAAATAATAGGCCGTCCCACTTGGTGGACGGTTTTACTATTTATCCCCATTATTAACCTTATTATGTTTCCTGTAATTTGGGTCGAAACTTTGAGGAGTTTTGGAAAAAAATCTCCTTTAGATACTTTTTTAGGTATAGTGACTTTTGGATTCTATATCTATTATATCAACTACACTCAAAAGTTAGATTATAAAGCTGACAGAAGTTTACAACCTGAAAACAAAACAGCAGATACTATTAGTTCTTTACTTTTTGCAATTATCGTAGCTACTTTAGTACACACTTATCTTATACAGCCATTTACGATTCCGTCTTCTTCATTAGAAAAAACATTATACGTTGGCGATTATTTATTTGTAAGTAAATTAAATTTTGGAGCAAGAGCTCCTATGACTGCAATTGCGTTGCCTATGGTGCATGATTCAATCCCCTTTTTAGGAGTTAAGTCATACCTATTCAATGATGATATTACAAAAAAGGAAAATTCAATTTTGAACAAGTTTCAATTACCATATTTTAGATTCCCTTCGTTTGAAACGATTAAACGCAATGAAATTGTAGTGTTTAATCAACCCGCAGACACTTTACTGGATATGGATAATTTTAAACCACTAAGAAATTATTACAAACCGATTGACAAAAAAACAAATTTAGTAAAACGCTGTGTTGCAATACCTGGGGATTCTTTGGAGATTCGTGAAGGGAACATTTATATCAATGGAAAACCAAACAAATTACCCGAAAGTGCAAAACTCCAATATAACTTTTTTGTAAATACTCAAGGCACGAGTATGGATCAAAATTCCCTAGTAAACATGTATGGAGCTAGAGATGGTTTGAAGAATGGGAATGGAGATTTTGCATTGACCAATAATGGAGAATATATATTAACATTAACCGATAACGAAGCAAACAGAATATCGAACAATCCAGTAGTTAAAGATGTCAAAAAGTATTTACTTCCAAAGGGAGAAGATGGAGATGTATTTCCTCATATTCATTCGTTAGGATGGAACATTGACAATTTTGGACCTATTTATATTCCAAAAAAAGGAGAGACTATTAAATTAGACAAAAAAACACTTCCCTTTTATAAACGCATCATACAGGAATACGAAAAAAACACATTACTGATTAACGGTGACAAAATTGTAATAAATGGAAAACCAGTTAGGAGCTATACTTTTAAGCAAGATTATTATTGGATGATGGGAGATAATCGCCAAAACTCTTTAGACGCAAGATTTTGGGGATATGTTCCTTTTGATCATGTAGTTGGCAAACCCGTATTCATTTGGTTTAGTTGGGATAAAGATGGAAAAGGAATTCAAAAAATAAGATGGAATCGAGTTTTTTCTTTCGTAAATGGAAATGGAGAGCCTAAATCTTATTTAATTCATTTCTTAATCGCACTAGCAGCCTTCTTTGTTGGAGAGTATTTCTGGAAAAAAAGAAAAGAGAAAAAAGTTAATTAAAAGATTTAAAGTTTGTCTAACAACTTTAAATCTTAAACAAATCAACAAATGAACATCCTACTCCATCCCACCTATTTACCTTCAATTAGCCATTTTGTGGCCATGGCACAGTCTGAAAGTATTACATTTGAAACAGCCGATAATTTCCAGAAACAAACCAATCGCAATCGAACTTATATTTATAGTCCAAATGGAATTCAGTTATTGAATATCCCTGTAAAGCACTCGAAAGAAAGTCATCAAAAGACAAAAGACATAAAAATAGAAACTGATTTTGACTGGCAAAAACAACATTTTAAATCACTGGAAGCAGCATACAGAAACTCTCCCTTTTTTGAATTTTTCGAAGATGATTTACGTCCAATATTCGAAAAAAAACACACCTTCCTTTTAGATTTAAATTTTGAATCTTTAGCCATTCTAACCAAGTGTTTGCGAATGAAACTGGAATATTCTAAAACTACCGAATATTTTCATGAAGTAGATTCAAATGGCATAAAAGACTTTAGATTTTTGGTAGATGGAAAAAAAGACCCTTCCTTATTTGAAAGTTACACTCAGGTTTTTGATGACAAATATGGTTTCATCAATAATTTAAGTATTCTGGATTTATTATTTAATGAAGGGAAATATGCAATGGATTATTTAAAGAAACAAGAACTTATAATAAAATAGATTCCAACAATTTTATTCGAAAGATAATCTGGCCATTATAGGAAAATGATCCGAATTAATAAATTCCGGAAAACTTTCAAATTTCTTGACAGCAATTTTTTCGTCAGTAAATATATAATCGATACGGGCAGGATAGTATCTAAATTTATAAGTGGCACCAAAACCTTTTCCAGCTTCTTCAAAACTGTCCTTCAGCTTTCCTTTAATACTGCGGTAAACATAAGAAAAGGCACTATTATTCATGTCTCCACAAATTATAATAGGATATTTACAATCCTTTTTATGTTCCATAAAAATCTCTGCTTGCTCTTGTTGTTGTTTAAAAGCAACACTAATTCTTTTGAACATCATTTGAGATTTATCCTGATTAATTGCATCAATATTCTCATCAATTTCATTAACATCAGGAGATATTTTTAAGGATTGTAAATGCATATTATAAATCCTGATAACATCTTTTCCTTTTTTAATATCAGCAAAAACAACATTATTAGTTGAGTTAGGAAAAATAATATTCCCTTGGTCAATAATGGGAAATTTAGAAAAAATAGCTTGCCCACTTTTAATATTGTTTCCATCTGTAAAAATATATCGATGTGGATATACTTTTAAATCAATATTAGCTGAGGAAGAATATTCCTGAATACACAAAATATCAGGATTTTTTTCATTTATAAACGTTAGAATCTCGGCAGGAACATCATCTCTATCAATCCACTTGAACACATTAAACAAGTGAACATTATAACTCATTACCGTAAAATCCTTTTCTTCGACCGGAAAGTCAGTTGTAGAAAATTTATAAAATTTATTTATAAAAGTAATTCCTATCAAAAGAACTAAACCGGAAACAAACATTCTTTTTTTAAACTGTAATGCCCAATAAATAAAAAACAATCCATTTAAAATAAAAAAAAGAGGCATAAAAAGAGTCAATACCGACAAAAGAGGGAAAGATTTTGGAGCTAAAAAAGGGAAAACATAAGCAATGAATGTCACTATCGTGAGCATCATATTTAAAATAAACATACCTTTATTGAACCACGAAAGATTTTTCATTTTTTAGTTTTTTTCTACAGATTGAAAGCTGGAAACTACCAACTTACTTCCCTGCTTTAAACAAGAATTCTTTTTCTTCTTTGGTTAAACTATCATAACCGGATTGACTTATTTTATCCAAAATCTCATCAATCTGTTGCTGCGCTTTGTCTTTTGTAATTATTCTTGAAGTGCTTTTTTCAACTGGTTTGCTATAATTTTTATGGACGGCTTTAAAAGGCGTGGAAGAAGATTTTGAAAATAAATTAGTAAAAAAAGCTAAAAAGCGAGAAACTATTTTACTTAAATCAATTCCATTTTGGAGCAATTTAATGAAAATAAATCCAAAAAAAGCTCCTGAAAGGTGAGAAATATGACCTCCAGTATTTTCTAATCGAAACTGCATTAAATCAATCAGAATAATTACAAAAGTAATATGCCATAATTTTACATTTCCTATCAACAGTAATCTCACATTCATCAAAGGATGATACGTTGTTGTAGCAACTAAAATAGCCATTATTGCAGCCGAAGCTCCAACAATAGCCGAACTTAAATTCAAGAAATAATATCCGGTAACAAAGGCTATTCCAGCAAATATAGCGCTCAATATATACAACCCAAAATATTGTTTTGGAGTAAAAAATGTGAGAAATAAAGTGCTAGAAAAGTTTAAAACCATCATATTAAAAAACAAATGCCAAAAACCATCATGTAGAAAAGCATACGTTAAAAAGGTCCAAGGTTTTACAATAAAATTAGAAGGCTCTGAGGAAAGTGCAATCCAACTTGGAAAATCAAATGCACCAACCTTAAAATTATAAAAAAACAATAATGAAACTAAAAAACAAAGAACATTCCAGAAGATTAGCCTAATTGCTACTCCTCCTATTTTGTATTGTAATTTAAGATCGTCTATAATATTCATAATTTATTCGTTTTTAATGTCATTCATAATAGCCATAAAAGAGAACAGTACAAATGAAAATTAATTCCTTTTTTAATTCCAGCGATTTTTATTAAACTGATTTTTCTTCCAGTACCACATAATTAAAAAGCCAAATAAAGCCCCTCCGACGTGAGCAAAATGGGCAATTCCTCCTCCACCTCCAAAAATAGATTTACCAGAAACTCCTAAATACAAGTCTACCAAAACTAAACCTGGTACAAAATACTTTGCTTTTATTGGCACCGGAATAAACATCAAAGCCAATTCAGCATTAGGAAACATAAAAGCAAAAGCAACAATTACACCATATATAGCTCCAGAAGCTCCAACTACAGTTCCAAAATAGGCACTTACGAAATTTTGAAAACTAGGACTATTTAAAAGCGGTACAATCTGATCATTCCCTTTTCCATTTAAAACTGCTAAAATTTCCGTTTTAGAAAATCCTTGCTCCATCAAAACATTTAGTCCATCCTGATAGTAATAATAGTTGATTCCCGTATGAAGCAATGCTGCACCTAAGCCACAGGAAATATAGAAAAAGAGAAACTTTTTACTTCCCCAAATACTCTCTAATGCAGAACCAAAAGAATATAACGCAAACATATTGAAGAAAATATGCATAAATCCACCATGCATAAACATGTGTGAAATAGGCTGCCAAACTTGGAAATTTGGATTTTCAGGGAAATACATGGAAAGCATTTTATAAGCGGGATCCCCTAAAGCAAGTGTCCCCACAAAAAATAAAATATTAATAATGATTAATTGCTTAACCGTTTCTGTTACGTTTCTCATAGTGCAAACTTTTTATCTAAATCTTCCACACGCATCGTTATGAAAGTGGGTTTATGAAATGGGGAAACATTGGGGTCTTTACAGGCAAACAGCCCGTTCACCAAGTTTTCCTGTTCTTTTTCTGTAAGGTGTGTTCCAGTTTTCACCGCTAAACTTTTCGCCATTGATTTGGCAATTGTATCGTTCTGGCTAAAACTACTTTCTGGAATTCCATCCTGTAAATCACTTAACAATTGTTCCAAAACTAATGAGACTTCACTCTCTGTCACATTCACAGGTATTCCTGAAATGACGATATGGTCTGTATTATTTTCTTCGAAAACAAATCCGGTGTTCATTAATGAAAGTTGCAATTCAGCGATAAGTTCCATTTCGCTTGACGAAAAAAACAAGTTTAATGGGAATAATAACTGCTGGCTTGATGCCTGATTAACTGTCATATTAACTAGAAATTGTTCGTACAAAACACGTTGATGCGCCCGCTGTTGATCCACAATAACCATTCCTGATTTGATGGAGGAAACAATGTATTTTTTATGAATTTGATAGGTTTTATGAACCGCATGCTCCACTTCTTCATCATTAAATAAAGACGAAGTCACTTCTTCATTTTCGAAAGTAATAGGACCAATTTCATCTGTATCTTGCTTTAAGCCTACATACAAACTTTCCCAATTTGCTGTTGGTTCCGGTTTTCTATAACTAGAAAATTGCTTGCTGGGTTTATCTTCAGAGAACGGATTGAAATTCCCATCAACCTGAATCGTTGGCGTAGCACCTTCTAAATCTTTGTAATGATAGGGCGTGTCCAAATTAGAATCTCGATCAAAATCTAAAACTGGAGCCACATTAAATTGTCCCAAACTATGTTTTATTGAAGCTCTTAAAATCGCATATAAAGCGTGTTCATCATCAAACTTAATCTCCGTTTTAGTGGGATGAATATTGATATCAATCGTATTGGGCGGTACTGATAAATATAAAAAATAACTAGGTTGCGCACCATCTTTCAAAATTCCGTCATAAGCAGCCATAACAGCATGATGCAAATAACCACTTTTTATAAAACGGTCATTCACAAAGAAAAACTGTTCTCCACGGTTTTTCTTGGCAAATTCTGGTTTACTTACAAATCCTTGAACAGCCACTATTTCTGTTTCTTCCTGAACTGGAACTAATTTCTCATTGGTTTTACCGGAAAAAATATTGACAATTCTTTGTCGCAAAGTCGAAGGCGGTAAATTAAACATTTCACTGCCGTTGTGATAAAATGTAAAATGTATTTTGGGGTGAGCCAAAGCCACTCGTTGAAATTCATCAATAATATGGCGGTATTCCACCGTATCTGATTTCAAGAAATTGCGTCTTGCCGGAATATTAAAGAAAAGGTTTTTAACTGCAAACGAAGTGCCTTTTGGCAAAACAGCTACGTCTTGAGAGACAAATTTACTGCCTTCAATTATAATGTGCGTCCCAAGTTCTTCTTGATCTTGTTTGGTTTTCATTTCAACATGGGCAATCGCCGCAATAGAAGCCAATGCTTCTCCACGAAACCCTTTGGTATGCAAAGAAAATAAATCTTCGGCTTGACGAATTTTGGATGTGGCATGACGTTCAAAACACAAACGCGCATCGGTTACGCTCATTCCTAAACCATTATCAATCACTTGAACCAATGCCTTCCCTGCATCTTTAATAATTAATTTGATATCCGTTGCTCTGGCATCAACTGCATTTTCAAGCAATTCTTTAACCACCGAAGCTGGTCTTTGAACAACTTCTCCAGCGGCAATTTGATTGGCAACGTGATCAGGAAGTAATTGAATAATACTCGACATTAAAAAATTTAGGTTTAAAGTTTACGTTTTTAGGTTTTCAGAACCAAGAAGTACAAATTTAATGAAATTCTATTGGGAATGGTAGCTTATTTAATCATAAAAAAAACAAAAAACCTATACTATTCATGAAACAGTATAGGTTTTAATAATTAGTATTTTTATTATTTATTCTTTCAACTCTAAAGGCGAACCTTCTTCAATTTGAATTGCTCCTGCAGACAGTAAATGTTGATTATCTATTTGATGTGACAACGAAGCCTGTTGACGAATATATGCCATTTTTATGGCCGCAATAGCCGCTTCAGTACCTTTGTTCCCATGAATTCCTCCACTTCTATCAATAGATTGTTGCATGGTATTATCAGTCAAAACACAAAAAATAACCGGAATATCAGTTTGTACATTCAAATCTTTAATTCCTTGAGTTACTCCTTCACATACAAAATCAAAATGCTTTGTTTGCCCCTGAATTACACATCCAATAGCAATAACAGCATCAACATTCTGCGTTTGCAACATTTTCTTTGAGCCATATATAAGCTCAAAGCTTCCAGGAACATTCCAGCGAATGATATGCTGAGATGGAACTTGGTTTTCCAAAAGGGCTTCTATAGCTCCTTTATAAAGTCCTTCAGTTATGGAATCATTCCATTCTGAAACAACAATCCCAAAGCGAAAATCTTTCGCGTTTGGGATTGAATTTTTATCGTACTCGGATAAGTTTTTATTTACGGTAGCCATTTGATTTGAGAATTTTGATTATAGAATTTTGATTTGAGATATTAAAGATAGCATTTTGAAAACAAAAATCTTCAATCTTCAATCAGGAATCTTAAATCATTTTTACTATTGTGCCAATCCTATCAAAACGTCAATTGAAGCAGCTTCTGGAGTTGCATCAAAATTTTCTTTTATGTCTGCAAAATATTTCAAAGCATCCGCTTTATTTCCTAATGCCAAAGCCGTTTTTCCTGCTTTCAACAAGAAACGAGGTGTAGTAAAATCATTTTTATTTGTCTCAGCAGCTTTTACATAATTCTCCAAAGCTTCTTTCGGTTGATTTTTTTGAGAATAAGCATCACCTATTGCTCCTTTTGCCAAAGCACCCAATACAATATCTTCAGATTTGAATTTACCTAAATATTCAATTGCTTCAGTATATTTCCCTGTGTTCAAATAAGCAATACCAGCATAATAGTTAGCTAAATTTCCTGCATCTGTCCCAGAATATTCATCAGCAATTTTCAAAAACCCAAATTTACCTTCTGAACCATTCAAAGATAATTTATACAATGAATCACTAGCTACTCCATCAGTCGCTTTTTGAAAATTTTGTTGTGCAATAAACATTTCGTTAGCTGCTTCGTCTTGTTTTGGCGTAGCAATAAATTTTTGATACGCTAAATAACCAACAGTAAATAATGCAACACCTGCAACTAATCCAATAATGACTTTTTGATTTCTGGCAACCCAATCCTCAGTTCTTGAAGCTGTTTCGTCTAATGTTGAAAAAACACCAGCTGTAGTGCTGTCTTTTTCATCAATTACTACCTCTTCAACTCCGTCTTTTACTTCCTTTTCTTTTGGTGCTTTATATCCTCTTTTACTGTAAGTAGCCATTTAATTTTAATTTAGTGAGTCGCAAAAATAAAATTTTTATTCAAATCTAAAAGCCATTTTTATCGATATTTTTCAATAATTTGCACCCACTTTGAAAAACCTGTTCAAAAACATCAAAGTTCTCAATACCAGCAAGCCTTACAGATGTATTTAAAAAAAATTTCATTATTCAATTATAAGAATTTTTCGGAAGCAAATTTCGATTTTGACAACAAAATAAATTGTTTTGTAGGTAAAAATGGTATTGGAAAGACTAATGTGCTCGATGCAATCTACCATTTATCCTATGGAAAAAGCTATTTCAATCCATTAGCCGTTCAGAATATAAAACACGGTGAAGATTTTTTTGTAATTGATGCTGAATTTGAAAAAAACGAAAGAAACGAACAAATCCTTTGCAGTCTAAAAAAAGGTCAAAAAAAAATATTAAAACGCAACGGGAAAGCTTATGAGAAATTTTCAGATCATATTGGTTTTATTCCTTTGGTTATTATTTCGCCAGCCGACAGGGATTTGATTGTAGAAGGCAGCGAAACCAGAAGAAAATTCATGGATAGCGTAATTTCGCAACTAGACTCCCATTATTTACAGCAACTGATTCAATACCAGAAAGTAATGAGCCAGCGTAATGCTTTGTTGAAATATTTCGCGTTGAATCATGTTTTTGAAAACGATACGTTATCTATATATAATGAGCAGCTCAATAGTTTTGGAAATTATATTTTCGAAAAAAGAAAAGAATTCATCGACCAGTTTATTCCTATTTTCAACACACACCATCAAGCCATAACCGGCTCGCAGGAAACCGTTCAACTGGTATATGAAAGTCATTTATTCGAGAAAGATTTACTGACGCTTTTACAAGAGAACATTAATAAAGACAGAGCGCTACATTATACAAGTGTGGGAATTCATAAAGATGATTTATCATTTGAAATAGACGGACATCCTATCAAGAAATTTGGATCTCAAGGGCAACAGAAATCATTTTTAATTGCCTTAAAATTAGCACAGTTTGAATTTCTAAAAAAACAAAGTGGCGTAAAACCGATTCTATTATTTGATGATATCTTTGATAAACTAGATGAAAGTCGGGTGTCAAAAATTATTGAAATGGTCAACAGTGATACTTTTGGACAGCTTTTTATCTCAGATACACATCCGGAGCGCACGGAAACTATTGTAAAATCGACGCATCAGACCTATAAAATTTTCAATTTATAACTTTTATTTAATAATTTTAAAGGTTCAAAAAAATGAAAAAATACCTAATTTAGCCTATTTCAATTTAAATCAAATCACAATGAAATTTCATTCTATATGTCTTATAATCTTCTCTTTTGTAATTCTATCCTGTAATGGACAAACTTCAAAAAACGTAAAAACTATTAAAGCCAAAGCTTTTGCAGAAAAAATAAAGGAGACTCCAAATTCTCAAATTCTCGACGTAAGAACTCCTGAAGAATTTGCGTCAGATCATATTGACAATGCCAAAAATGTAAATTGGCTTGGAAATACTTTTGTTACTGATGCTGAAAAATTTGATAAATCAAAACCAGTTTTTGTGTATTGCAAAAGCGGAGGAAGAAGCCAAAAAGCAGCTGAAAAATTAAGCGAATTAGGCTTCACAACAATTTATCAATTAGACGGAGGAATTCTAAAATGGGATGCAGCAGGATTATCAAAACCAAGCGATAAAACCATAGGCATATCTGTTATGGAATACAACAAACTATTGAATTCAGACAAAAAAATATTGATTGATTTCTATGCAGAATGGTGTGCTCCTTGCAAAAAAATGACCCCATATATTTTGCAAATGCAAAAAGATTTAGCAAATAGCGTGACCATCATTCGATTGAATGCAGATGAGAATAAAACATTGATGGCTGAATTGAAAATCAGTGAACTTCCTACCTTATTATTGTATGAAAACGCAGCAGTAAAATGGAAGCATTCTGGTTTTATTAGTGAAGACGATTTAAAAAAACAATTACAATAGTTCAAGATGCTTTCAAAAGATACACTACAATTTCTGGATGATTTAAAGGCCAACAACAATCGTGATTGGTTTTTGGAAAATAAAAAAAGGTATGAAGCTGTTAAGAAAGAGTATCAGCAACTAGTTACTGATTTACTTGACGTCATGAAACCAATGGATCCTTCGCTGGAAATGTTGGAAGTAAAAAATTGCACTTTTAGAATCAATCGTGACATTCGGTTTTCTAAGGATAAGACTCCTTATAAATCGCACTTAGGCGTTTGGCTTTCTTCGGGAGCAAAAGGTATGAATCGCTCTGGTTATTACCTTCATTTAGAAAAAGGCGCCAGTTTTATTGCCGGTGGATTGTATTGCCCCGAAGCGCAAGATTTAAAAAAAATGCGCAAAGAAATTGCTTATTTCCATGATGATTTAGAAGCTATTCTTAACGAAAAAGATTTTAAACGGGAATTTAAAGATTTTGATAGAAATGAAAAGGATACACTAAAGAATCCGCCACGAGGATACGAAAAAGAACATCCTGCCATTGAATTTTTAAAATTGAAAAGTTTCGAATGTTCTCAAAGAATTGATATCTCAGAAGTGACAAAAAAAGATTTTGTTGCTACAATGAGTAAAAAATTAATAACATTAAAACCGTTGAATGACTTTATAAATCGCGCTTTAACTTCTGAGTAATTCCTAATTTATACCGATGCAAAAAAAGAAAATACTTTTTCTGGGAGAATCCTACAGAGCCGATGCCATCACTTGGATGAATGGTCTCAAAGAGTTTGGTGATTTTGAAATCATTACTTGGGAATTAAAAACCCCCAGCAACTGTATTTACAACCGAATTTTAAGGATTTTCGAATTTGAATTAGCTTTTTTTAAAATTAGGCAACTAATAAAAACGCATCAGCCAGATATGGTTATTGCAGAAAGAACGACTAGTTATGGATTCTTAGCTGCATTATCCAATGTAAAATCTATAGCAATTGCACAACAAGGCAAAACCGATTTATGGCCTGAAAAATCTATTTCATTGCCTTTAAAAAAACTCATTCAACATTATGCTTTCCAGAAAGCTAATTTAATTCATGCCTGGGGTCCTGTGATGACACTTTCTATGATAGAAGCCAAAGTCGATATGAATAAAGTTTTGGTTTTACCAAAGGGAATTGATCTGGAGAAATTCGGCAATACCAACAATGCCAATCCAGAAAAAATTTGCGCTATCGTCACTCGCTCCTTGTTGCCGGAATACCGTCACGATATTATTTTAAAATCCTTTGCGATTCTAAACCAAAAAGGAATAGATTTCGTACTTACTATAATAGGAGACGGAACACAACTTTTAGCATTAAAAGAATTAGCAAAAAAATTAAAGATTGAAGACAAGGTCAACTTTACAGGAAGAATACCAAATACAGCATTACCAAAACTATTACAGCAATCTAATATTTACATTAGTATGCCAATAACTGAAGGCGTTTCGGCCTCTTTATTTGAAGCAATGGCTACTAATTGTTATCCAATTGTAACTGATATTCTAGGAAATCAAAGTTGGATTAAACATAGAGAAAATGGACAACTAGTTACCGTTGATAATTTTGAAATGCTCGCAGAAGAATTAATCTGGGCATTTGAAAACAATAAATATCGAAACGAAGCCGTTTTAAAAAATAGAATATTTGTAGAACAAAATGCAGATTACAATATTAACATGAGAATTATTGCCCAAAAATACCACGAATTAATTAACACAAATAATAGCCCCAACTAACTATGTGTGGAATTAATGGAATCTTGCATTTACAATTACAAAAAAAAGTTGACGAACGCGTTCTCACAAAGATGCGCGATTCGCTGGAACATCGCGGACCTGATGATAAAGGATTGTTTATAGAAAACAATATTGGTTTTGGACACAGAAGACTTTCAATTTTGGACATTTCCTTAGCCGGACACCAACCTTTCCTGTCGGAAGATGGAAGATATGTATTGGTTTACAATGGCGAAATCTACAATTTCAAAGAATTTTATCCCGAGTTAAAAAGCAATGGATTTGATATTAGGACCAGTTCAGACACTGAGGTTTTGATGAAATTATTCCAATTACATGGTTTAAAAATGCTCAACCGTCTCAACGGAATGTTTGCATTTGCTATTTGGGATAAAATGGAAAAAAAACTAACTGTAGTTCGTGACAGAATGGGAGTTAAGCCACTATATTATTCTTTTTACAACGAGACCTTTTATTTCGCATCCGAACAAAAAGCACTTTTCACAGCTGGAGTTCCTCTCAAAATGGCACAAGACGGACTGGAAGAATACATTTTTAACCGATTTGTTGCCGGTGAAAATACATTGTATCAAAATGTAAAAAAAGTATTGCCAGGGCACATCATGACCATTCATGAAAGCGGAAAAACCACTACGGAAAAATGGTGGAATTTAAAAAAGGAAATTCAAAATCAACCAGAAATAAAAAATCCAGTGGAATGGTTTCGCGAAACTTTTGATGATTCCATAAAATTGAGAATGGTAAGTGACGTTCCTGTTGGTGTATTATTGAGTGGCGGACTAGATTCTTCTTCCGTTTTAGCTTCCTTACACCACCAAAAATACAAAAGTATTGAAACGTTCAATATTGGTTTCAAAGAGAAAGAACACAACGAAGCACATTTGGCTAAAATTTTAGCAAATAAATTCGATTACGGCTTTCATACGATGCAATTAGAAGGTGAAAATCTTTTCGATAAACTATTAACTTCTACCTATTTTCAGGATGAACCTATCATGCATTTAAGTGAGCCGCATCTTCTTGCAGTTTCTCAAATGGCTAAACCGTCAGTAAAAGTGTTGCTTTCCGGGGAAGGTGCTGATGAATTGATGGGTGGCTATGTACGCTACAAAGCCTTACAATATCCATCATTATTGAATTCCATTGCCACAATTGGTAATTTAGATGTTTTTACAAAACAGCCACGATACGAAAAGTTAACTCGTTATGCCCAAATTATTAAAAAATCTGATTTAATCATATATAATGGGTCCAATATTTACCCCAATGATATTGCGGAAACTTTTGGTATTAATACTCCCCCTACAAACGAATACAGAAAACAAATTTATAAAGAAGCGAAATCTTTATATCCGGACAATTTACGTAGACAAGCACTTTATTTTGACCAACATACTTATTTATGCTCGCTTCTGGACAGAAACGACCGCTGTACGATGGGTGCATCAATTGAATGTAGGGAACCGTTTTTGGATCCAAGATTAATTGTTGGATTAGGCTCATTGGAAGATAAATGGTTGTTTGCAGGGAAAAAGTGGAAATTCATCCTGAAATCATCGATGCAAGAACGCTTACCTGAAGAAATTCTAAAATTCAAAAAAGTAGGTCTAAGTGCTCCTTGGGGAGATTACATCACAAAAAGCCCTGCGTTTAAAGAAGAATTAGAATCTTTTTCTAAAAGTGATTTGTTTCAAATCCCTTATTTTGAACACATAAACATCCAGAAATTAATTCAAAATTTACAAAAAGGAGACACCAGAATGACTCCTTATATTATGCCTTTGTTTATGATGCATATCTGGATGAAAACGTATGCAACTAAATTTTAATTCTTACTTTTGACCTAGGATTAAACTATTCAAAAAAGCACTTTCTTTTATGGAAATACTACATAATTTCTCTTTAAAAAAACACAATACTTTTGGCATTGAAGCTAAAGCAAAACAGTTCGTTGCAGTACATTCAAGCGAAGAATTAAAAACTATTTTACAAGAAAATAAATCTCAAAAAAAATTTATTTTAGGTGGCGGAAGCAATATGCTTTTGACAAAAGATATTGATGCACTGGTCATTCATATTGATTTGAAAGGGAAGAAAATTATTGAAGAAAATGATGATTTTGTTTGGGTCGAAAGTCAGGCTGGTGAAAGCTGGCATGAATTTGTGCTTTGGACCATCAACCAAAATTTTGGTGGTTTAGAAAACATGTCGCTAATTCCGGGAAATGTAGGTACTACTCCTGTACAAAATATTGGCGCTTATGGCACTGAGATTAAAGACACTTTTGTTTCCTGCGAATCAATGACGATAGAAAATCAGGAAATTAAAACATTCACAAAAGAGGAATGTCAATTTGGCTACCGAGAAAGTGTTTTTAAAAACGAATCTAAAGACAAATATGTCATTACATCGGTTGTTTTTAAATTAACAAAACGCAATCATAAAATCAATACTTCTTACGGTGATATTACGTCAGAATTAGAAAAAAATAACATTACCAATCCTACGTTAAAAGACGTCAGTAATGCCGTAATTGCTATTCGACAAAGTAAATTACCAGATCCAAAACAACTAGGAAACAGTGGTAGTTTTTTTAAAAATCCTATTCTATTAAAATCAGATTTTGAAAAAATACACCAGCAATTTCCAGAAATGAAATACTATGATGTTTCTGAAACTGAAGTAAAAGTGCCTGCAGGATGGCTGATTGAACAAGCAGGTTTCAAAGGAAAACGTTTTGGTGATGCCGGAATCCATAAAAACCAAGCTTTGGTTTTAGTAAATTATGGTAATGCCACAGGACAAGAAATTTTAAATATTTCAAAAGATATTCAAGCAACTATTTTTAAAACATTTGGCATTCACATTGAAGCCGAAGTAAATGTGATATAGATTGATTTCAGATAGTCAATACCAAAATAGTATTTCAAAATTCCTAAATCCTAATTCTTAAATTTAAAGATGTTTATTCCAGAAATCTACAAAAACGAGAATCAAGAAGAAATCAAAAAATTTCTTCAAGAGAACAGCTTTGGCATTCTGATCAATCAAACCAATGGAAAATTGTGTGCAACACATATCCCTTTGGAATTAGATACCAATAAAGAAGGCAAGGAAACTTTACATGGGCACATTTCTAAAGAAAACCCACAATGGAAAGGTTTTACTGATAACGACCAAATTTTAGCTGTTTTCTCTGGACCACATTCTTATATTTCTTCCTCTTGGTACGATCATGAAAATGTGCCAACATGGAACTATATTGCTGTTCATGTTTACGGAAAAATCAAAATCATCGAAGGTGAAGCAGTAATAGAATCCCTAAAAAAACTGGTTGATAAATACGAACAGAATTCTGAAAACCCAGTTCGTGTAGCAGATTTATCTAAGAAAACCATGATGCAAACCCGAGGGATTGTAGCATTTGAAATCGAAATCACAGAAATCCAAGCCACAAGAAAATTATCGCAAAACCGAGATGATAAAAATTACCAAAACATTATTTCCGAATTAGAAAAGACAGAAGATGTCCAAGCGATTGCTGTCGCAAATGAAATGAAGAAATGCCCTCGATAAATTATTTCGAAATTCACACATTGTACTTAACAATTCACAATTCTATTCATACCTTTGCACTCTCCCGAAATTTCGGGATTAAAAACTCATTAAACTCAGATGCTTATACTAATTCTTTACTTTTTTATTTTTATAGTTGCTGTTCAAATTTCGTATTATCTGGGTGTTTTTGGTAAGTTTGCTTTCGCCAAAGCACAAAAGATAACGCCAAAAAGAATCCCGATATCGGTAATTGTTTGTGCCAAAAACGAAGAAGAAAATGTAACAAATTTCATCCCGTTACTTGCTGAACAAAACTATCCTGACTTCGAAATTGTCTTGATTGATGATGCTTCAAGTGATAACACTTTGGCTATTTTTGAAGAATTTGAGAAGCAATATCCAAATGTTCGCTTAGTAAAAGTGAAGAACAACGAAGCTTTTTGGGGAAACAAAAAATATGCATTGACTTTAGGAATTAAAGCGGCAAAAAAAGAATATTTATTATTCACTGATGCGGATTGTTACCCAACTTCAAAAGATTGGTTAACAGCAATGAGTTCTCAATTTACGATGCAAAAGACAATTGTTTTGGGTTACGGTAAATATGAAAAAATCCCTAATTCATTTCTGAATAAAATAATTCGCTTTGAAACTTTGCTTACGGCAATTCAATATTTTTCTTGGGCAAAAATAGGACACCCTTATATGGGTGTAGGGCGAAATTTAGCCTACAAAAAAGAAACTTTTTTTAATGTAAATGGCTTTATAGAACACATGCAAATTCGTTCTGGAGATGATGATTTGTTTATCAATCAAGCGGCGAATGCAAAAAATACAACTATTGCTTACACACCGGAAAGTTTTACCCTTTCTAAACCAAAAACAACATTTAAAGACTGGTTTACCCAAAAAAGAAGACACATAGCTACGGCAAATTATTACAAACCTTTAGATAAATTACAATTAGGAGCTTTTTATTGTTCGCAATTACTATTTATTTTATTGCCTATTATCTTATTATCTTTTCAATTTCAATGGATATTAGTATTGGGTTTAATTATACTTCGCTACCTTGTCGCTTGGATTATTGTTGGATTTTCTGCAGGAAAATTAAAAGAAAATGACATTAAAGTATGGTTTCCTATAGTGGAGATAGCACTTATATTGACACAAATCAATATCTTTATAACGAATATTTTCTCAAAACCGGTACATTGGAAATAAATAAACAAATAGAAAAAGCAAAACAAGGCGATCAGGTTGCCTTTACTTTTTTATTGGATTATTATTGGAATGAAGTGTATGGTTTTATGCTCAAGCGCACTGAAAATGAAACCAATGCAGAAGATATTACAATCGAAACTTTCTCAAAAGCTTTTGACAAAATAGCGACTTACAACTCTGAATTTCAGTTTAACACTTGGCTTATCGCTATTGCAAAAAATGTACATATCGATTTATTACGAAAAAAGAAATCGAGTCTTTTTGTCGAAATTACAGAAGAAGAAGACCAACAAGCTTACAACATTGCTGACACTACTCCATCAGCAGAAGATGAATTGATTACGGAACAAAACCTTTCGCAATTACTACAATTCATCAAAGAATTAAAACCACATTACCAAGAGGTTATCCAATTGCGTTATTTTCAGGAAATGAGTTACCAGGAAATTGCCAACAAAATTGACGAACCGTTGAGTAATGTGAAAATTAAATTGCTTCGCGCCAAAAAACTTCTTGCGGAAATCATTCAGAATAAAAGATAGTTTTTTATTGTTTTTTTTCAGTCTATATGATTATTCCTTTAATCGTTATTTGAGACACTGGTTAATTCAATAAACGGTTAAAACAATTAAACTAAAAAATAACTCCCATTTTACATACTAAATTTCTTGTTATTTACGTTGTTAAATAAAACAACACTTGCTTATGATTTAACTGATACTTAACCTTTAAATCCATAAATTATGTCAAAATTAAGCATTTACGAGACCAGCTGGATTGACCTTGTTTTTCAATACAGAAACAAAGAATATGGAGCGTATCAGTTGCGCCAAGAAAGTACCAAAACTTCAATAATGGCACTTTTTATGGGAATATTACTTTTAACTTGTGCCTTGAGTATTCCTGTGATTCTAAACTATTTTAATTCTGAAAATAAGATAACAATACCCGAATTCACTAATACCATAGTCAACGTAACCGATATTATACCCAATCAGCTTCGGGAAATAGAAAAACCAGTTCTTCCAGAAGTAAAAGCACAAAATACGGAAGCACCAATTCAAAGTGACCAACTTGTAAATCCTGTAATTGTACAGGCACAACTGGCAAATCAAAATATTGCAAAAAACACTGATAATACTACAGTTACAAACACGACTACAGAAGGAACAGCAACTGTTGGTATAAATCCAACTTCTTCCACTGGAACAGGAACGACAACTGATACTCCTATTGATCCCGGAAATACAATTGTAGCCACTGCAACTCTAGATAAACTTCCTGAATTTCCGGGAGGAATTAATAAATTCTATACTTATGTAGGCAATAATTTTGAAAAACCAGATGTTGACAGCGGCAGCACCATGAAAGTTTATGTGGCTTTTGTAATAGAAAAAGACGGAAGCATGACTGACATTCAAGTAAAAAGAGATCCTGGTTATGGTTTAGGAAAAGAAGCCATCCGAGTATTGAAATCATTGAAAACCAAATGGTCGCCAGGAATGATTGGTTCAAAACCGGTTCGAACTGCCTATAACCTTCCCATTACGGTACAAATGGATTAGTTTCCAAAAGCAAAAAAGCAGAACCCAAAAGTTCTGCTTTTTTATGCAATTTAAAAAAATCTTATTTCTTCTTTTTGGTTGTAGTTTTTTTAGTAGTTGTAGTTTTAGCTACAACTGCTTTTTGTTGCACATACGGTTTGTACAATCCATCCGTTTCGGCTCTTTGTTTTGCAGCTTCAGCTCTTTCTTTAGAATCAGGATGTGAACTCATCATTCTGTCCAAAAAAGAAGCTTGAGTTCCTTCGCTCATTTTTGCCAAAATAGAAAAGGCTGAAGAAACCGCATTCACATTATATCCATTTTTTTTCATGAAATTATACGAGAACTCATCGGCTTCTGATTCTTGTTTTCTGCTGTGTTTACTATCAATCATCACACTTCCCAATTTAGCTAATTGGCTATCTGTTACAGCCGCCACTTTATTCGATTGTGAAGCAACAACATCTATTAAAGCTTCTTTTTTATACGCCGCTTTCATAGCATCTCGCGAATCATGATTAGCCACATGTCCTATTTCATGGCCAATAACGGCCAACAATTCATTATCATCCATAATATCCATCAATCCTGAATAAACACGAACACTTCCATCAGCAGTGGCAAATGCGTTTACTTCATTTAGCTTATAGACTTTATAGTTTAATGCATATCCGTCACCGCTTGTATATTTTCCAAAAACTTTATTAAGACGGATGGTGTAAGGATCTTTTGGTCCTGTAACGATATGTTCTGCATCCATTTTATCAACAGCTGCTTTAGATAAAGCTGCCGCATCAGCATCGCTAAAAGTGAATCCTGCAACCCCTTTTTGAACTGCACCAAGTGCTTTTTCTCCAAAATTAATTTGTGCATTGGTTTTTGAAACACCAAAAACCACCAATAATACCCCTAATAGTATTGATTTATTTTTCATTTATTTTCGATTTTGAGTTTCAAATATAATATTTTTTGAATAACTGATTTAATGGGATACAATAAAAATCAATCTATAAAACGAATCTTGTCTATAACGCATTATAGCCCAGATAGCAGTAGAAATCCTTGTGTTTTGAAATGGTATTTTTTCTCGACAAAAAAGAGCGACCAACGGAAGCACCTTTATGGTCTAGAAAAACCCATTTCAAAACACAAGATTAAAACGTATAGCTGGAAATTGCTCCTGAAAATTATTGAAATTTGCACTCTTAAATCCTAATTCTAAAATCTTATTTCTTAAATCAACTTTCCTTATCTTTGTACTTTGAAAATTGATATATGGAAACTGTTTTAGAAAATACTTTACCTATAGGAAAACCGAAATGGTTGAAGGTAAAACTCCCAATTGGCCAAAAATATACAGAGCTTCGTGGCTTAGTAGATAAATATAGTTTGAACACGATTTGTACTTCCGGAAGTTGTCCAAATATGGGCGAATGTTGGGGTGAAGGAACGGCTACATTCATGATTTTAGGAAATGTATGTACGCGTTCTTGTGGTTTTTGTGGTGTAAAAACCGGAAGACCAGAAACTGTGGATTGGGATGAGCCGGAAAAAGTGGCGCGTTCTATCAAAATAATGAACATCAAACATGCCGTAATTACAAGCGTAGACAGAGATGATTTGAAAGATGGCGGATCAATTATTTGGATTGAAACCGTAAAAGCCATTCGCAGAATGAACCCAAATACGACACTGGAAACATTGATTCCTGATTTTCAAGGTATCGAAAGAAATATTGACCGTATCGTAGAAGCCAATCCTGAAGTGGTTTCGCATAATGTGGAAACCGTTCGCAGATTGACTCGTGAAGTACGTATTCAAGCTAAATATGACCGAAGTCTGGAAGTATTACGTTACTTGAAAGAAAAAGGAATTAATCGAACCAAGTCAGGAATCATGTTGGGTCTTGGTGAAAAAGAAGAAGAAGTTTTTCAAACGATGCGCGATTTACGCGAGGCAAATGTTGATATTGTAACGATAGGACAATACTTGCAACCGAGTAAAAAACACTTGCCGGTAAAAGAATTTATAACGCCGGATCAGTTTGCAATATATGAGAAATTTGGTTTAGAATTAGGATTTCGTCATGTAGAAAGCGGACCATTAGTTCGTTCTTCTTATAAAGCACAAAAACATATTTTATAAAAAATTTATTTGTTTAATCGGTTATAATCGGTTAACCAAATAAACGAATAAACGAATCCATTTGAAAACAAGAATTGCCATTAATGGTTTTGGAAGAATTGGTCGGAATTTATTTCGCTTGCTTTTAAACCATCCAACCATTGAAGTCGTTGCCATAAATGATATTGCTGATAAAAAAACCATGGCGCATTTAGTGAAATACGATAGTATCCATGGGGTTTTACCATTTACTGTAAGTCCTGATGAAAAAGGTTTTTCTATAGATGGAAAACATTTTTTGTTCTTTCACGAAAAAAGTATTCCCAACTTAGATTGGAAAAGTTTAGACATCGATTATGTAATTGAGTCGACTGGAAAGTACCGCACTTTTGAAGAAATAAATGCTCATATTTTGGCTGGAGCCAAGAAAGTAATTCTTTCTGCACCTTCAGAAGTAGACACCATAAAAACGGTTGTTCTGGGTGTAAACGAGAATATTCTCGACGGCACTGAAACCATTATATCCAACGCCAGCTGCACAACGAATAATGCGGCACCAATGATGAAAGTCATTGATGAGCTTTGCGGCATTGAGCAAGCCTATATTACTACTATTCACTCCTATACTACAGATCAAAGTTTACACGATCAACCACATAAAGATTTACGCAGAGCTAGAGGAGCAAGTCAATCCATTGTTCCTACAACTACAGGTGCAGCTAAGGCATTAACAAAAATTTTCACTAAATTGCAAGGGAAAATTGGTGGATGCGGTATTAGAGTCCCTGTTCCAGATGGTTCCTTAACGGATATTACATTCAATGTAAAACGAGCTGTTACCATAAACGAAATAAATGCTGCTTTCAAAACTGCCGCACAAACTAACTTAAAAGGGATTCTCGATTATACGGAAGATCCAATTGTTTCTGTCGATATTATTGGAAATAGAAACTCTTGTCTTTTTGATGCCCAACTCACCTCGGTAATAGATAAAATGGTGAAAGTAGTAGGATGGTATGACAATGAAATAGGGTATTCATCTAGAATTATTGATTTAATTCTTTTGGTAGAAAGCAAGAAAAATTAACAATAAAAATTTAGTTATAAATGAAATACCTTTTCATTTTTATCTTTTTTTTAAATTCAGTTCTGTATTCTCAAACCAATGAGAAAACAGATAGCATTTCATATTACAGTAATTTAAGTAAATCCAATATCTTAAATAACAAGTACAAGAATGCTCTTTTATACACGCAAAAAGCAATAAATTACACTAGAGAGATTCGCGATGTCCAAGCTCAGGCAAATCAAACGTATAGTTTGGCTAAAATTTATTTTGATTTAAAAAAATACAATGATGCCATTGAAACTTTTCATAAAAGCATTGCATTATATAAAAATTTAAACCCAACGGCCACATACGCCTATTCTTACTATTATCTTGGTATATGCTATGTTGCAAAATCAAATTTTGCTGATGCCGAAATTTGTTTTGACCAAACTCAATCCATATTTGACGAATTAAAAATCATAGATACTGCCGAAATACTAACACTTCAAAGAGGAATAATTAGTAAGTCGACAGGAAATTCAGAAGAAGCATCGACAATTTTTAAAACCATTATTGCAAAACCGGACAGTCCAGCAATAGTAGATTCTAAAGCAGAGGCCCTATATCAAATTGGGACTATTGAAGCTACAAAAGACAGATACAACTTGGCTTTAAATTATCTGAACAAAGCATTAGAACTAAATGAAAAAAATGAAGATTTAGAGCAAAAATCAAATATTCTACTGGCATTAAGTTCCGTATATGAAAAAATGCTGGATAAAAATAATGCCTATTCTTATTTGAAACAACACCTTAATCTAAAAGAAAGCATTTCAATTTTAAATAATGAAAGACTGGGAATTGATGATTATGATAAATTTAAAGAATCCGAACGTTTAAAAGAATTAGCACAAGTTAACCAAGAAAATAAACAGCAGGAAAAAACAAGTAAATTTTCTAAGTTAATCAGTATTTTGGCAATTGCATTAATTTCTATTTTATCTTTATTAAGCTTGTCCTTGTATAAAAACAATATCATTAGAACACAATCCAATCTAATGCTGAAAGAAAAAAACAAAGAGTTAGAAATTGCTAAAGAGAAAGCGGAAAGAGCTTCTAATGCCCGATCTGAATTTTTATCGACTGTAAGCCATGAACTTCGAACACCCCTGAATGCCATAAATGGAATAGCCCATTTATTATTAGAAGAAAATCCAAAAAAATCTCAAATGAACTATTTGTCTTCCTTAAAATTTTCAGGAGATTATCTTACAAAGTTTATAAATGAAATTCTGGAAATTAATAAAATTGATTCTAATAAGCTTGAAATAGAATACATCAACTTTAATCTTAAACAATTATTAGAAGACATTCAGAACTCTTTAAAAGAATTAGCTTTAGTAAACAACAATAAATTCAAACTCGAAATTGACCCCGCTATTCCTGATTATTTGATTGGTGATCCTACAAAATTATCTCAGATAATGATGAATCTAATTAATAATGCACTTAAATTCACTAAAAACGGTGATGTTAGTGTAATTGCAAAACTTCATTCTTTAAAAGATAAAAAAGCAACTTTATATTTTGAAGTAATTGATACAGGAATTGGAATTCCGGCCGATAAATTGCAAAGTGTTTTTGATAGTTTTTCACAAGGTTCAATAGAAATCAATCGCAAATATGGTGGAACTGGTTTAGGTTTAACAATTGTAAAAAAATTGATTAAAATTCTGGGCGGAAGAATAAATTTAAATAGTGTAGAAGGAAAAGGCTCTTCTTTTTCATTCGAATTACAATTTAAACTAGGCTCGCAAGCAGTAAACATTGAAGAAAAACCAAAACCATATGATGATTCTTCCTTAAGAAACAAAAAAATACTTTTAGTGGAAGACAATAAAATCAATCAAATGATTACCGAAAAAATGCTTCGCAATAAAGGAATATTTTGCGAAATAATTGACAATGGTGAAGAGGCTATAGAAATAGTAAAAAACAACAAATTTGATTTGATTCTTATGGATGTCCATTTACCAGGAATCAATGGAACTATTGCTACAGAAGAAATTAGAAAATTTGACACTAAAACACCTATAATTGCACTCACCGCCATCTCATTAGATGAAAACCGAGATATGCTTTTATCCTTTGGCATGAATGATGTTGTAACCAAACCATTCATACCAGAAGATTTCTATGCCGTAATTGCTAAAAATGTGTAGTGATACTAATATTTTAAAATCAATTCTTTAATAAGACTTCTGACTTTTGGTTCTGCATTTTTAGCGGCTTCTAAAACTTCATCGTGAGAAATAGCCCCTATACTTTTTTCATCTCCCATATCAGTAATCACAGAAATTCCGAATGTTTCTAAATCCATGTGACGCGCCACAATCACCTCGGGAACAGTTGACATTCCTACGCAATCAGCGCCAAGAATTTTTACCATTCTATATTCGGCCAAAGTTTCAAAAGTAGGACCTTGCAAACCAAGATAAATTCCTTCATGAACCTCAATATTTAATTCATTTGCTAATTCAGTAGCTTTAGCAATCATTTTTCTGGAATAGGGCTCACTCATATTTACAAAACGTGGCCCAAAGCGTTCATCGTTTTTTCCCCGCAAAGGATGTTCCGGCGTCATATTTATATGATCCGTAATCATGACAATAGAACCTACTTTATATTTTGGATTCACTCCACCGGATGCATTTGAAACAATTAATTTTTCAACACCTAAAAACTTCATTACCCGCACTGGAAAAGTCACTTCTTTCATCGAATAGCCTTCGTAAAAATGAAATCGTCCTTGCATTGCAACTACTTTTTTATCGCCTATTGTTCCAAAAACCAATGCACCTTTATGACCTTGAACAGTTGACACGGGAAAATTTGGAATTTCATTGTAAGGCAATGTAAATTCTACTTTCATTTCGTCAGTAAAACTGCCTAATCCAGAACCTAAAATCACACCATATTCAGGTGTAAAATCTATTTTTCCTTTAATATAACTAACGGTTTCTTGTACTTGTTCCCACATAATTTAATCTAATTTATTTTAGAAAAAACTTCATAGTACATCGTTTAAAGTACTGCTATTAGAAGTGATTTATAATCAAATATAGTTAAAAATATCAAGCCTAATTTAGGTGAAAAAGAATCTTTTAAAAATCAAAAAATTAATTATTTTATTATTTTAATTCTAAGATAGTTTCCTTTTTTAATTTGATGGCTGAGAATAAACTGTAACCGCTGTTGTCGAAAAACAATTATCTTTTTTAACAGTTACATTGTATTTTTGTCTTGAAGGAACATTTGTAAAAACAACGTTAGTTTGAAAATCTACATCATTAACACTATAAGTATATCCAGGCCCAATAGGCGAATTTACTGTTATAATTGCTCTGTTTTGAGCTACTGATGGTTGTTGGATTGTTATAGTTGGAATTGCTACTGGCTCACACAATACGGTTAATGAAACTAAAGCTTGACTACAATTGTTTGGATTAGATATTTGACAAATTTGATATGTAAGTGTATAATTTCCCGCAGGAGTTCCTTGAGAAACTACTACATCTACTCCAGATAAAGAAATATCAACATTACTAGAATTAACAAAAGTAGTAGTTACATCTGCTGGTAAAATACTATTTCCATTAAGTGTATCGTTAGCTAAAACATTTGCAAATCCTATTGAATTTGAGGATGAATTAACAATTGTTGCGGTATCATCAACAGCAGAGATGGTATCTAAAACATCATTAAAACATAACGTATTGGTATAAATAACTCCAGTACTAAAGCCTATTGCACCGGTAGTTGAAAGCATTCTACCTTCTAGATTACCATTTGCTCCCATAGTATTTGCTCCGTTATGAGCAATAAGAGTTCCTTTCATAAAAGTAAAAGTTCCCATAGAAACTGCACCTTCAGCTATCCAAAAAACATTACATCTTCGAGTTCCATTTGCCAAAATCACTTTCGACTGTGCAGCAGTTGTAAATGCTCCATCAAACTTAAAGATGAAAAGTGCATCAGGATTTCCTTGACCATCCAGAGTTATTGTTCCCGTTAAAGAACCTGCTCCTAAAATCGAATAAACTCCTGCATTTAAAGTTTCTCCACTCCCAAAAGCTGGCGTATGAGACATATTTGTATTTGGTGTATTATAAAGTTGAACATACGCAGATTCTAAATCAATTTTAGCTTGGGCTGTTTTTGCGTCAACATTATAAAAAGATCCAGCTACAGTTGAGCTTTCAAAACCACTTATATCGCCAGCATTTGAACCAATATCACCAATTATTCCAGATGTAGCAGCATTTGCAACGGCACCTTTACTTGTAAAAAGAGCAAAATTGGCAACAGTTCCTAAAATAGTATTGTTACATGTATTTACACAACTTATCGGAATTGTAATTGGACCAGCCGGAGGATATGCTAAACCAGGTCCAAAAGTTATTGCACCTTCAGAAGAAAGCATTCTTCCTTCTAGATTTCCATTAGCGCCTACAGTAATTGCACCAGGATGGGCAATTAAAGTTCCTTTTGTAATACTTGATGCTCCTATTGAAATTGCTCCTTCAGCAATCCAAAAAACATTACAAGCGCGAGTTCCATTACTCAATACTATAGTTGAACTTGCTCCAGCGGAAAATCCGCCTTCAAACTTAATTATAAATGCTGCATTTGGATTTCCTTGACCATCAAGAGTAATACTTCCTGCCAAAGACCCTGCACCAGCAATGGAATAAACCCCAGGCGTAATAGTTTCACCACTTCCAAAAGCAGCAGCATGACTTGTATTTGTGACAAAAAGATCACTTAGATGAATATAAACTCTAAGCAAATCAATTTTGGCTTGGGTAGTAATGGCATTTGCATTTTGTGGAATACCATTAAAAGTAGTCGGTAAACCAAATCCACTTATTGCTCCTACATTTGTACCAATATCACCCGTAAATTGTGAGGTTCCAATATTAGAAACTGCTCCAGTACCGGAATAAGCTTCAAAATTTGAAAGTGTTCCTAAATTTAAAACTTGAGCGAAATTTACATTTGGAAATAAAAATAGAGCGATAGCTATTATACTATATAATTCTTTTTTTTTCATCAGAATTAAATAAAATGGGATTTAGTTTGTTGATTTATTAATGCTTTAAGGAGGATCCTTTATAGTGCATTTTTGTGAAGAATTTTCTAAAATCAACTTTCCATTATAATTGATTAAGAAGTTAACAATTGTTAAAATTGATTACAATGTCAAACCTAATCTATAAAATAGTCAATTGATACTTTATATCTGTAAACAACCTAATACAACTGCTGAAATACCTTTATTTCGATAAATTGAGTAATTAAATATGCGAGCCAAATTATTATACAAATTAAAAACCGCTAAAATACTTTATTGAAGATTTGAATTTTAATTGTTTAAAATATAGTTCAAGATAACTTTATCAAAATTTTCACTTCCTGAAACAAAAGAACTTTTTATGGGAATATAAAAAAGTTGCTCACTAGTCAAACTTCCTTTTAACCTGACATAATCTTTTTCGGTAGTGATAATAAGGCTGTTCTGAGCTAAATTTTTAATTTCTAAAATATCTTTATCGGTAAAATTATGATGGTCTGGAAATGACAAACAGATATCATTTTCCTTTTTAATATAATCAAAAAACGGATCGGGCTTAGCAATTCCCGCAATTAGTACTTTATCAAGCGATTTAATTTCGCCTACTTTTATCTTTTTATCTTCAGAATAAATACAATCGTCATAATCGATGTACGTAAAATATAATTCTTGATTTTTAGAAAGGTACAATTTCTTTTTAACTTCATTTTGCGCGTCAAGCGAAAGAGAAGTAGGACATTTTGTAACTATAATTATATTCGCTCTTTGAGCTCCACTTCTACTCTCCCGTAAATTACCTGTTGGCAAGATAAAATCATCCGAATATAAATCGCCGTATGAAGTCAGTAAAATATAGAAACCTGCTTTCACTTTTCTATGTTGAAAAGCGTCGTCAAGCAAAATAACTTCTGGTTTATTGGATTGAGAAAGTAGTTGTTCTATTCCATTTTTTCTATTGGCATCAACTGCAACTTTGATATTTTTGAATTTTTGATAAAACTGAAAAGGCTCGTCTCCAAGAATAGCAGCATTTGAACTGGCATCAGCCAAAATGAATCCTTCAGATTGTCTTTTATAACCGCGGCTTAACGTGGCAATTTTATATTTATCCGAAAGCAACCGAATCAAATATTCAATTTGAGGTGTTTTTCCGGTTCCGCCAACGCTAAGGTTTCCAACAGCAATAATGGGTAAATCAAAAGAATAAGATTTTAAAATGCCTTTGTCGAAAAGAAAATTCCGAATACTCGTTATCAGACCATATAAAATGGCAAACGGAAACAGTAATTTTCGTAGTAAATTCATTTTACGAAAGTAGAATATTTTATCTTTATAAAAAAAGTTGATTTGTTTATTCGTTAATTTGTTAATTCGAAAAAAAATGAAAATGAAAATCAAAGAAATAGTATCTGTACTCGAAGAAATGGCTCCACTCGCCTATGCTGAAGATTTTGACAATGTGGGTTTATTGGTTGGAGATCAAGAAGCAGAAGCGACAGGAATTTTAGTTTGCCATGATGCTTTAGAAAATATAATCGACGAAGCGATGGCAAAAAAATGCAATTTGGTTGTTTGTTTTCATCCCATATTATTTTCGGGTTTAAAAAAAATAACGGGCAAAAACTACGTGGAACGAGCAGTTATCAAAGCCATAAAAAACGACATTACCATTTACGCCGTTCACACCGCTTTGGATAATCATCAAGAAGGCGTAAATAAAATATTTTGTGATGCCTTGGGATTGGTTAACACTAAAATCCTGATTCCAAAACAAAATTACATTCGCAAACTTGTAACTTATACGATTCCTGAAAATGCGGAAGAAGTTCGAAATGCACTATTTGATGCCGGAGCGGGAACTATTGGAAATTATGAAAATTGCAGTTTTAATTCGAAAGGAATTGGAACCTATATGGGAAATGAACACAGTAATCCTCAAGTTGGCGAACGATTCGAATTTGTACAAGGAGACGAAATCAAAATCGAAGTCACTTTCGAAAAACATTTAGAAAATAAAATTCTAAAAGCATTATTTAGAAGCCATGCTTATGAAGAAGTGGCGTATGAAATTTATGACTTGCAAAACCAACATCAAAATATTGGCTTGGGAATGATTGGCGAATTAAAAAATCCCATGAAAGAAAAAGAGTTTTTGCTTTTTGCAAAAGAGAAAATGCAAGCTGATGGCATTCGACATTCTAACTTTATAGGAAAGGAAATAAAAAAAGTGGCAGTTCTTGGCGGAGCAGGAAGTTTTGCGATAAAAAATGCGATTCGGGCTGGTGCCGATGCTTATTTGACTGCTGATTTGAAGTATCATCAGTTTTATGAAGCCGAAAATAGGCTTTTATTGGCCGATATTGGACATTTTGAAAGCGAACGCTATACAAAAAATTATATTGTTGAGTATCTTCGGAAAAAAATCCTTAATTTTGCAGTTATTTTATCAGAAGAAAATTCAAATCCAGTTAAGTACTTATAGAATATGGCGAATACGAAAGAATTAAGTGTTGAGGACAAGTTAAGAGCAATTTACGATTTACAGCTAATTGACTCTAGAATTGACGAAATCAGAAATGTAAGAGGGGAACTTCCTTTAGAAGTAGAGGATTTAGAAGATGAAGTTGCAGGTTTAAGCACCCGTTCAGAAAAATTGAAAAGTGAACTTGAAGTTATCGAAGATCTTATCAAGGTAAAAAAGAATGCAATTGATGAGCACAAAGAGGCTATCAAAAAATATACGAAGCAACAAGAAACTGTTCGTAATAACAGAGAATTTAATTCGTTGACTAAAGAGGTTGAATTTCAAGAATTAGAAATTCAATTGTCTGAAAAACAAATTAAAGAAATGAAAGCTTCTATCGAGCACAAGAAAGAAGTAATCTCAAATTCAAAAGAAAGATTAGAAGCAAAATCTAATCATTTGAAACATAAAAAATCAGAGTTAGACGCTATCATGGCTGAAACTGCTAAAGAAGAAGCTTTTTTATCTGAGAAATCAGCTGAATACCAAGCTTTGATTGAAGAAAGATTATTGAAAGCTTATACTAGAATCAGAACAAGTGTTCGTAATGGATTAGCTGTTGTTTCTATTGAAAGAGGAGCATCTGCAGGATCATTCTTTACGATTCCACCTCAGACACAAGTAGAAATTGCTTCAAGAAAGAAAATCATCACTGATGAACATTCAGGAAGAATATTAGTCGACAGCACATTGGCCGACGAAGAAAAAGAGAAAATGGAACAATTGTTTTCTAAATTCTAATTACATTTAAGCCTCCAAATCGGAGGCTTTTTTATTATGAAGAAATTGTTGTTTTTTATTTTCACGAAATCCATTGGATTGTACATTAACATTTTGAGTTTTGTATTTCCAAAGAAAGCTTCGCAACTCGCGTATGCTTTTTTTAGTGAACCCAGAGAAGGAAAGCTATCAAAAGAGAATCTTCCTGAAATTCTACAAGAAGCACAATCCGAAACGTTTCATCAAGGAGAGCATTCTTTTCAAACGTATACATGGAAAGGAAATGACACCATTATTCTTTTGGTTCATGGATGGGAAAGCAACGCTTCCCGGTGGGAGAACATCTTACCTTATTTAAAAAAATCAGGAAGTACCATTATTGCCATCGATGCTCCGGCACATGGCTTATCCAGCGGAAAAGAATTTAGCATTCCTCAGTATGCCGAATTTATTCATATTGCTGTCCAAAAATTCAAACCACAATACCTGATAGGACATTCTATGGGCGGAAAAACCTGTTTGTATTATCAATCGGTATATCAAAATGATTCCCTTAAAAAAATGGTAATACTGGGAGCGCCAAGTGATTTCAATATTATCCTTAATAATTACATTGCGTTATTAAGCTTGAACTCTAAAATTTCTAAAGCTTTAGAAAACCATTATTTAAATCATTTTAAACTGCAATTAGAACATTTTTCAGGTAAAATGTTTGCTTCTAAATTAAATATAGAAGGACTAATAGCCCATGACATTGACGACACGGTAGTTTTATTTGAGGAAGGTAAAAAAATTGCAGGCGCATGGAAAAATTCAGTTTTTATCGAAACTAAAGGTTTGGGACACAGCATGCACGACGATGAATTATACAAAAAGGTGGCTCAATTCTTATTTGAAACAAAATAACTTAAATAAGATATCCACAAAATCTTTTACTGACTTCCCAATTTTTCAAATAAATAAATTACCACGTAAACGATTAAACAATTTAGCACTACTTTTGCATCATGGAAGAAAATCTAAAACGCCTCAATAAATTCATAGGAGAAACTGGGTATTGCTCCCGCCGTGAAGCAGACAAAATAATTGAAGAAGGTCGTGTAACCATCAATGGAGTCGTTCCGGAATTAGGGACAAAAGTTTCCCCAGATGACGAAGTGCGTATTGACGGTAAACTAATCCGTGAGAAAAATGAGAAGCCCGTTTATCTTGCTTTCTATAAACCGGTAGGAATTGAATGTACTACAAATTTAGATGTTCGCAATAATATTGTAGATTACATCAATTACCCCAAACGTATTTTTCCAATCGGAAGATTGGACAAAGCGAGCGAGGGACTGATTTTCATGACTAACGATGGTGACATCGTAAATAAAATATTGCGCGCCAGAAACAATCACGAAAAAGAATATACGGTCACAGTAAACAAACCTATTACAGATCGTTTCATAGAAAGAATGGGTAATGGAGTTCCTATTTTGGATACCGTTACCCGAAAATGTAAAGTGGAACAAATCAGTAAATTCACTTTTAAAATTATCTTGACACAAGGTTTAAACCGTCAAATCCGTAGAATGACCGAATATTTAGGGTATGATGTTACGGCTCTAAAACGCATCCGAATTATCAATATTTCATTAGATGTCCCTGTTGGTCGATATCGCGATTTAACCGATGCTGAAATAAAAGAATTAAACGAATTGATTGAACCTTCAAGTAAAACTGAAGAAGCCAGTTTACCCAAAACAGAAGCACCAAAAAGAAGAACCGAATTCATTAAAAAAGACGACCCAAGATTTAAGAAAAGAGGTGATTATCAAGAATAAAAAATGCCATCGGCCGTTGCTGATGGCATTTTTTTTATTTATTAGTATCTAAAAATTCAAAATAGAGGGATTTCGACAAAATCGTTTCATTTTGAACACGCGCTACATAACCTTCTTTATAATCGTGTTTGTCTTCCACATCTTCCGGATGGAGCTTAAAATAATCATAATAAGCTTTATGATTAAAATTCAAACTTCTCAAAAAACGTTGTTCAACACCTTTGTTTACCGAAATATTATAATTGGTAATCAGATTTCCCCAGTTGACAAAACTGCATAGTAAAATTGTTCCGTAGAAATACCAAATCATTTGATTGAAAAGAAAAGCATTTGTTTTTTGCTTAGTGATTTTTATAAAAGAAATTACCAATCCAATTATGGCTAGAATCAAGAAAGCATAAACACCTAACCTTTTATAAGTCAATCCGAAAAACGAAACATATTCTGAGTTTTTGATTATGGCACATATTATTAAAATTCCGTTTAAAAGAATCCAAATCTTAGCTAATTTTTTAAGATTTTTAGCTTTTTCATCAAAATTAAATCCTCCTTTAAAATAGAATAAAATAACGCCAACTGCCATTATGATTGAGAAAATAACGGCATTTACTCTTTCGTGTGTATCAGAACTTAAGTTAGATTTTTTGACCACTTCAAAAAACTGTTCGTAATTATAAGTTGCTATGAAAACCAAAAGAAGCGCATTTAAAAGAAACAACGTAATCTCGCCACTTCTTCTTTCAAAATCAATACCCAGAAACGAAAATGAATTCTGATTTTGCGTTTTGGCTTCTTCCTTAAAATCATTGTTCAGTATATCATTCTTTTCATAACAAACCTCAGGAATCCAATAATTCCAAAAAGTGAACGAAATATAAAATCCTAAAGCGGTAAGTACAAATACTTGCCGAGCATCAATATCTAAATAATAATTGGTAAACAAAGACGAAAAATGGTCGCTTCCAAAAGAATATACGATTAAAAACAACCCAAGAAATAGGACTGGAATAACAAAATAAGCAATCAGTTTTTTAGCAAAACTGTTATTGACTTTTCGTTTAGGAAGATATTGACTGAACATCAATATGCGACCTAACGAAGCGATTCCGTTGATAAACACCAAAGGAAAAGCCTGTAACAATTTAAGTTTTGGTTCCTGTGTTTTGAATTGTAAAAAAATAACTGACAAAGCCATGGCAAAAAATGATGGAAAATCACCATACCAAGCAAACGCAAAGCAAGACAGAACTGATGTAACCACTAAAATCAAATGTAATCTACTGGTAAATTTCTCTTGGAAGAAATAACAAATTAAGGCGATTTGCATCATCCCGAAAATTGCCCAATTGAGACCCAAATCTTCGTTGTAAAAAAGCAGTGTAAAAACCAAACTGCTGGCTAAAATAAAATGTAGTTTTTTCATAATAAAAAAAAAATTTAAAAGTACTTTGTAATTCAAAGTATTAAATTAAAAAAAGGGTTATTTCGATTTGATTAATTTTTCCAGACTATTCAAGTGAGAAACAAAAGCTGCTCTACCCATATTAGTAACACGATACGAAGTTTTTGGTTTTTTACCGACGAATTCTTTTTTTATTTCTATGTAACCTGACTTTTCCAAGGAAGAAGAATGACTCGCTAAATTACCATCAGTAATATTCAATAAAGATTTCATTTCGGTAAAATTAATCCAGTCATTTACCATCAAAACTGACATGATGCCAAGTCTGACTCGACTTTCGAAATCTTTATTTAATTTATCAATGATACTCATTTCTATTTGTATTTTTTGAACATAATTATTCCGTACAGGATGTGCAAAATTCCAAATCCTATTGCCCAAAAAACAAGTCCATATCCAAGATAAAAAAGGGAAATACATCCTAAAACAATTTCACAAGTACCCAAATATTTAATATCCGAAAAAGTATATTTTTCAGCATTAATAAGTGCTAAACCATAAAACAATAAAGTTGTCGGTGCAATCAGGGCAAATAATTGATGGTATAAAAGTGCTATACAAAATACGCCTCCAACAAATAAAGGAATCGCTAAATTCAGTAACATTTTTTTAGTAGTATTAGTCCAAATCGGTAAATCAAACTTTTTACTTTTTCTCAAAGTAAAAAATATACCAGATCCGAAAGCTAAAATCAAAATTGCCAAAGCGATGAGAGTCAATTCCATTATTAAATCATAACTGTACATCTTTTGCTCACCATCAAAATATTCGACACCATTCTGTTTAAATAACAGATATACATAAATTGCCCCAGCTAATGCAAATATCCCAGCGAATACTCCTGAAAGGCCACTTAACGAAATAAATCTTGAAGAGCGCTCCATCATGGAACGAATATGAGATAAATCTTCTTGATGTTTTTGATTCATATCTAAAGTACTTTGAAATACAAAGTTATTTATTATTTTTAGACTTCAAAATAGAAAATGATTTAATTTCAATAAACTTTATAAAATAATTTTCATCAAAAGATTTGATCGTAGATTAAAAAAGAAAGATTCTTAATTATTGTATTTTTCTCCGCTTTGCTTTTACAATTTGTTCATCAATCAAAACGGCTTCATAGATTTGTTGTCTCAAAAATGCAATATTAATTTCCTTAACTGAAGTAAAGGTTAATTTAGAAGTAAATTTTGTTGTTTCAAAAGTCTCATCTAAAAATGAACTGTTTTTACAAAAACCAATCGCAACGCCCTTTTCAACTTTCCCCCAAGGAATAGAAGCGGGCCAAATAAAGCAAATTCGAGAATGACAATAATAAAAAGGGACATTGTAAGCCAATTTCTCTTTGCAATTTGAAATACATTCTAAGATAATTTTACGCAAAAAAAGAACGATTTCCAGTTCCTCTTCAGGAAGATAATCTAGAAACTCATCTGTTGACTTAAATTGTATTCCTTGTGGATTTCCCATAATAAAAAAAGCCTATCCGCCGTGGCGGATAGGCTTGACTTTTCTAATTATCTTTTGCTATTCTCATTTTTCTGGCAAGAAGTGTATTTTGCAATAACATCGCAATGGTCATTGGCCCTACTCCACCAGGAACTGGTGTTATAAAAGAAGATTTTTTACTTACTTCGTCAAAATCAACATCTCCTGTTATTACATATCCTTTTGGGTGAGAAGCATCTTCCACTCTGGTAATACCTACATCAATTACTACCACACCGTCTTTCACCATATGGGCTTTAAGATAATTCGGAACTCCTAATGCTGTAATGATAATATCAGCATTTCTTGTAAATTCTTCAATATTTTTTGTTCTACTGTGAGTAAGTGTTACCGTTGAATCACCTGGATATCCTTTGCGACTCATCAAGATGCTCATCGGACGACCCACAATATGGCTACGTCCAATAACAACGGTATGTTTACCTGCTGTTTCAACTTTGTAGCGTTCTAACAATTGCATAATTCCAAATGGAGTTGCTGGTAAAAACGTTTCCATTTCCAAAGCCATTTTCCCAAAATTGGCAGGATGAAAACCATCAACATCTTTATCTGGATCAATAGCCATCAAGATTTTTTGCTCATCAATGTGTTTCGGCAAAGGCAATTGAACGATATAACCATCTAGATTATCATCATCATTAAGTTCTTTGATTTTTGAAAGCAACTCTGCCTCGGTAATAGTTTCCGGTAAACTTACTAAAGTAGATTCGAAGCCAATTTGTTCACAAGAACGTACTTTACTTCCAACATAAGTTAAGCTCGCTCCATTAGTACCAACGATTACAGCTGCTAAATGAGGTACTTTTTCCCCATTGTTTTTCATTTGTTGTACTTCGGCTGCTATTTCGTGTTTAATATCTTCCGATGTTTTTTTTCCGTCTAGTAGTTGCATTTCTTCTTGTTTAAAAAGTTTAAAGTTTAAAGTTTAAAGTTTTGAAAACTTAAATAAAAACTTTTAAAATATTAATAATATAATGTGTTTCAAAACTGATTATTAAAAACCTGAATACTGAACACTATTTTTTTATCGCATCCCTGGCATACCACCTTGCATGCCACCCATCATTTTCATTAAATTTTTACCTCCTGGCCCTTGCATCATTTTCATCATCTTACTCATTTGCTCAAACTGTTTCATCAATTGATTGACTTGCTCAATTTTTGTTCCAGAACCTTTTGCAATTCTAGCTTTTCTTTTCACATCAATTAGAGCTGGCTTGCTTCTTTCTATTGGAGTCATCGAGTGGATAATCGCTTCAATATGCTTGAAAGCATCATCTTCAATTTCTACATCTTTCATGGCTTTTGAAGCACCTGGTATCATTCCAACCAAATCTTTCATATTACCCATTTTCTTTACTTGTTGAATTTGAGATAAGAAATCATCAAAACCAAATTCGTTTTTGGCAATTTTCTTTTGAATTTTTCTTGCTTCTTCTTCATCAAATTGTTCTTGTGCTCTTTCTACCAAAGACACAACATCACCCATTCCAAGAATACGTTCGGCCATACGAATAGGATAGAATACATCAATTGCATCCATCTTTTCTCCTGTACCAACAAACTTAATTGGTTTGTTTACTACAGTTTTAATAGACAAAGCTGCTCCTCCACGAGTATCACCATCTAATTTAGTTAGGATGACACCATCAAAATTCAAGATATCATTAAAGGCTTTAGCTGTATTTACTGCATCTTGACCTGTCATTGCATCAACAACAAATAAAGTTTCTTGTGGCTGGATTGCTTTATGAACACGCGCAATTTCATCCATCATTGCTGCATCGACTGCTAAACGACCCGCAGTATCCACAATCACTACATTAAACCCATTGGCTTTTGCATGTTTGATGGCATTTTGGGCAATTTCAACCGGATTTTTATTTTCTGGTTCGGAGTAAACCTCGACACCTATAGAATCACCAACAACATATAATTGTTGAATCGCCGCTGGACGATAAATATCACAGGCAACCAAAAGTGGTTTTTTATTCTTTTTTGTAAGTAAATAATTTGCCAGTTTTCCAGAAAAAGTAGTTTTCCCTGAACCTTGCAAACCAGACATTAAAATCACTGTAGGATTTCCTGATAAATTAATTCCGGCAACATCACCACCCATCAATTCCGTCAATTCATCTTTAACCAATTTAACCAATAACTGCCCTGGTTGAAGTGTAGTTAAAACGTCTTGACCAATTGCTTTTTCCTTTACTCTAGTGGTAAAATCTTTAGCGATTTTGAAGTTAACATCAGCATCAAGTAAAGCTCTACGAACTTCTTTTAATGTTTCGGCAACGTTTACTTCGGTGATTTTTCCGTGACCTTTTAGTATGTGAAAGGCTTTATCTAATTTATCGCTTAAATTATCGAACATGATTTTTTATTTTATTGAAGTGCAAAGATAAACTAATTAGATAATTAGGCAATCAGATAATTGGATAATTGACAAAGGGAATTTCAATTTATTTTAACAAAAAAACGACCTCAATTTGAAGTCGTTTTGTATTTGAATAATTTATTTTGTTACATTCTTTCCGGAACATTAATTCCGAACAAACTGAAAGAAGCAGCAATAGTATCAGCCACTTTTTTAGACAACTGTACCCTGAAAATTTTCTTCTCTAAATCTTCTTCACCAAGAATAGGAACGGCCTGATAGAACGAATTGTATTCCCGTACCAAATCATACGTGAAATTTGCCAGTAAAGCCGGACTGTGATTATGAGCCGCATTTTGAATTACTTCTGGAAATAACTCCAATTGTTTCAATAATTCTTTCTCTTTTTCGTGAAGTTCCTCGACTGCGCTCGGAATGACATAATCAAAATTAGCCTTGCGAATAATAGATTGAATTCGGGCGTACGTATATTGAATAAACGGCCCAGTATTTCCTGCAAAATCTACTGATTCTTCAGGGTTAAAAAGGATTCGTTTTTTTGGGTCCACTTTCAAAATGTAATATTTCAAAGCGCCAAGACCTATAGTATTGTATAATTTTGCTTTTTCTTCGGCAGAATAGGTGTCTAATTTTCCTAAATCCTCAGCAATTTTCTGTGCCGTATCTGTCATTTCCTGCATCAAATCATCTGCATCAACAACTGTTCCTTCACGGCTTTTCATTTTTCCGGAAGGTAAATCCACCATTCCATATGATAAATGGAAAAGATTTTCAGACCAATCAAAACCAAGTTTTTTCAGGATAAGAAACAACACTTTGAAATGATAATCTTGTTCGTTTCCTACCGTATAAACCATTCCGCCAACATCTGGATAATCTTTTACACGTTGAATAGCGGTTCCAATATCTTGCGTCATATAAACAGCAGTTCCATCTGAACGAAGTACAATTTTTCTATCTAAACCTTCATCAGTTAAATCAATCCAAACGGAACCGTCAGGATCTTTTTCGAAAACACCTTTCTCCAAACCAATTTGAACAACGTCTTTTCCTAATAAATAAGTGTTACTTTCGTAGTAATAACAATCAAAATCAACCCCTAAATTTTTATACGTAATGGCAAAACCATCATAAACCCATTGGTTCATGGTTTTCCAAAGATTTATTACCTCAGCATCACCAGCTTCCCATTTTAAAAGCATTTCTTGTGCTTCCAAAATTATCGGCGCTTGTTTTTTGGCTTCTTCTTCTGTTTTTCCAGTATTCATTAATTGGGCTATTTCCTCTTTATAGGCTTTATCAAAAGCTACATAAAAATTTCCAACTAATTTATCTCCTTTTAAACCTGTTGAATCCGGCGTTTGTCCGTTTCCGAATTTTTGCCAAGCCAACATTGATTTACAAATATGAATTCCTCTATCATTTATGATCTGGGTTTTATATACTTTTTTACCTGATGCTTTGATAATTTCGGCAACAGAATATCCCAAAAGATTATTACGAACGTGACCTAAATGTAGTGGTTTATTGGTGTTTGGCGAAGAATATTCCACCATTACAGCTTTATCGTCAGGATTTGGCGTCACGAAACCAAACTTTGTATTGTCTTTTATTTCATTGAAAAAATCCAAATAATATTCATCAGAAATAACAATGTTTAAAAATCCCGAAACTACATTAAAACGACTCACTTCAGTTACGTTTTCCACTAAATAGTTACCAATTTTGTTTCCTAATTCTACAGGATTACTTTTAATAACTTTCAATAATGGAAAAATAACCATCGTAATATCACCTTCAAATTCCTTCCGAGTGGTTTGAAATTCAACTTTGTCAATAGCAATGTCAAATAAAGCTAGAACCGCTTTTTCAATAGAAGGCGTAAGAATTTGTGATAATGTCATTTTATGTATTTATTTAAAGGTTGCAAATATAGTTATAATGCATCGATTTGAAAATTGGAAAACAATATAATTTCCCTACGGAAAGGCCCTTTTTTAATTCGATTAAAATAAAATTCTTTTTTTGTAACAAAATGAAAGCTCGATAGTCTATTAGGTAACTTTTAAATATTGAATTTAGCATATTATATTTTTATGTATAAAATAGTACTATGTAATGCATATATTTAAAATAAATACATACCTTTGCATCATCATCAATCAAATTTTAATCAAAAAACAAACATCATGAATTTCAAATTAATTTTACTCTGCTTATTCGGAACCGTGTTTTCGATACAAGCGCAAAATTCGGTCAAACCAACGCTTCTGGAAAATTCTGGAAGCATATCCGGTAAAATAGTCGACAAAAAAAGCAACGAACCGCTTCCTTATGTAAATATTGTTGTAAAAGAAGAAAACAAAGTGGTTACGGGAGGAATAACCTCTGATAAAGGGACTTTTCTTATCAAAAATCTGGCTTTAAAAAACTATACCGTTGAAATACAGTTTATTGGATACAAAACGGTTACTAAAGCAATTTCATTAACAAATGGAGACAAAAATGTCAATCTGAACACAATTCCGTTAGAGGAAGATGCGATTCAATTGAAAGGTGTTGAAGTAGTAAGTGAAAAATCAACTATTGTACAAAAAATCGACAGAAAGATTATCAACGTGGGTAAAGATTTGATTTCTGCTGGTTCAACTGCCGGAGAAATAATGAACAACATCCCATCTGTAAGTGTTGACCCGCAAACGAACGCCATCAGCCTGAGAGGAAATTCAAATGTGCGTATTTTGATTGACGGAAAACCAACCAATATGGATGCTGCACAAATATTGCAACAAATCCCTTCAGCTTCTATTAAACAAATTGAATTAATCACCAATCCATCTGCCAAGTACAATCCGGAAGGAATGAGCGGTATTATAAATATCGTTTTGAACAAAAATAGTAAACTTGGATTTAATGGCAGTATAAACAATGGTGTAACCTTTGGAAAAACTCCAAAAGTAAACTCATCACTTGACTTAAATTACAGATCTGGAAAATTTAATTTCTATGGAAATTATGGATTTAATCATGGGAAATATTCAAACCATGGATTTATCAATAGTGAAGAAACTAACAAAGAGAGTCTTTTAAAATTTGATATGAATTCTAAAAGAACTTCGCATTTAGCCAAACTGGGATTTGATTTCTACATCAATGAGAAAAACACTTTCTCTTTTTACACCAATCAGAATATTTCGAGAGATCATAACTTTGGAAGCACTGATTTGAATTATGCTAATGATACCAATGGAGATCAATTTCAACCTTTTGATTCAAAAAGCAAGGATCTTTCACAAACTTACAATTTCGATTATAAGTTAGATTTCAAAAAAACGGGACATAATTTAGAATTAGAAGTTAATTATAATAAAAATGACAGTCCGGAAGATGCGCTATATACAGATCTAAATAGAAATGACGGGACTTTTATCAGATCAAGAAGCAATCAAATAGAAACTTTAGGAAAGAACACTATTATTAATCTGGATTATATTAATCCATTAACGGAAACCACCAAATTAGAGTTAGGTTTAGAAAGTAGAAATGAAAATACCGCCAATAGTTTTTTTCTAAATAATGCTTACAATTCAAATTTCACTTACGAAAGAACAATCTATTCAGCTTATGCCAATTTAGGAAAACAATGGAAGAAATGGAGTTTCCAAGCAGGAGCACGTTTGGAACAATACAATGCAGAAGCTTTATTTAAAGAAGTTGGTCAAGCAGATGGTAAATTTAAAGATGATATTTTAAGTATTTATCCTTCTACATTTTTAACGTATAATCCAAGTGATAAGAACTCTTTCAATTTAAATTTTTCAAGAAGAGTCGACAGACCAAGTCTTTCGCAAGTAAACCCAATTAGAGAATTTAGTACTCCTACATTGGACTCAAAAGGGAATCCAGATCTTGTTCCTCAATTCACCAATTCATATGAATTGAATTATACACGAAAAACTAAAATTGGTTCTATTACTTCAGGGGTATTTTATAGAAGAATTGAAGACGAAATTACCCGAGTGTTGTTTACCAATGGTGACAAAAAAATATTATCCTACGATAACTTCGAAAACAATAACGCCTATGGATTTGAAATCTCAGGGAATTTAGATTTCAAAAAATGGTGGAGTGCTAACATAAGTTTGGACGCTTATAAGAAAAAAGTCAAAGGAACCATTGAAGTTACTCCTGGTAATTTTGAATTCGTAAGTGTTGATGCTACTTCATTCAATGCAAGGATTAGCAATACATTTAAAGCGACAAAAGACCTACGTTTTCAGTTATCAGCAATGTATAGAGGACGTGATTTAAGTCTACAATTTCAAAGAAATGCCATGTGGAAAATGGATCTAGGAACCAGTTATAATATATTGAAAGGAAGCGGAACCATCAGTGCCCGTTTCAGCGATGTTTTCAACACCATGCATTTTGCATTTGATGGCGATAAACCATATAAATCAAATGGTCAATTCAACTGGGAAAGTCAATCGGCATATATTGGATTCAATTACCGTTTTGGTGCAGGAAAAAATAAAGCAATTCAGAGAAAACAGCGTGACAAAAATGAAACCCAAGGAGGCGGTGGTCTTTTATAAAAATTAGTTTTAATAGTTTGTTGCAAAAAAGAAAAACCCGGAGTATGCCAACTCCGGGTTTTTTGATTTAAAAAAATGAATTTTTTATAATTATATCAGATTCCCTTTTAATGCTTTTACCTCATCTCCGTTTGCTGTTTCACTGGAATCTGTAATAGCAGATGAATGATAAAAGGTAGCATTTGTTTTTTGTTTTAATAATGCAATATTGGATGACCGCAAGCCACCCCCGGGGATGATAGTAATTCGATTATTCGATTTTTCAATTAATTCAGCCAAAACAGCAATACCTTCGACTACATTTTTTTCCTGTCCGGAAGTCAATATGGATTTAAAACCACATTCGATTACGGATTCAAGTGATTGATTTACGTCTTTTACCTCATCAAAAGCACGATGAAACGTACATGGAAACGGATGTGCCAATGCCACTAATTCCTTGTTTTGTTCTTTATTGACACTTCCATTTTTATTTAAAATCCCAAAGACAAAGCCATCAACGTCTAGTTTTTTGAACTGTCCAATTTCCGTTTTCATTTGTTCAAATTCATCATCCGAATAGACAAAATTCCCTCCACGAGGTCGAATCATTACATTCAAATCGATAGACAGAACCTCGCGGGCAGTTTTAGTTATTTCAAAATGGGGCGTTGTTCCCCCCTCTTTCATATTGGCACACAATTCTACTCTATCGGCACCATTTTGTTGTGCAATAATTGCTGATTGCAAATTAAAACACGCTATTTCCAGTTTACATTTTTCCATTTATTTCAAAAAATAATCTGCATCAATTAATCGGTTTCCCGTTTCATTATTAACAGCATAGTTAAAACCTCCTTGAATGCAATAAGATCCATATTCTCCTTGTTTATTCAAGGCAATAAAACCAACTTGAATATCTTTTAAATCTTTATTTCTATTCCTTGTCAATTTTACAATTCGAGCAACAGCTTCTTCACACGCTTTTTGTGGTGATTTGCCTTGACGCATTAATTCAACAACCAAATGACAACCTGAAATCCTGATCACTTCTTCTCCGTGACCTGTGGCTGTGGCAGCTCCAATTTCGTTATCAACATATAATCCTGCTCCAATAATCGGCGAATCTCCCACACGACCGTGCATTTTGAAAGCCATTCCGCTTGTAGTACAGGCACCCGAAAGATTCCCGTCTGAATCCAAAGCAATCATCCCGATAGTATCGTGATTTTCGATATTGGCAATAGGTTTATATTGACTGGTTTTCAACCATTCTTTCCATTCTTTTTCGGATTCTTCGACCAATAAATTCTCTTTTATAAAACCTTGTGATAACGCAAACTGCAAAGCACCATCGCCAACCAACATCACGTGAGGTGTTTTTTCCATAACAGCACGAGCCACAGAAATAGGGTGTTTAATATATTCCAAACAAGCTACTGAACCAATATTCGCATTTTCATCCATAATACAGGCATCGAGTGTAACCCGCCCATCTCTATCCGGTCTTCCTCCATACCCCACACTTCGTTCTTTTGGGTCTCCTTCCGGAATTTTCACCCCAGCTTCAACTGCATCGAGGGCACGTCCGTTATTTTTTAAAATTTCCCAAGCAGCGGCATTAGCTTCAATTCCAAATCGCCAAGTAGAGAGTACAATGGGTTTCTTCCCTTTTTTAGATAAAAAACTACTCTCCTCCTCCGGTTTTCCTTTGAATGAATTTAAAGCCACAGCAACTGAACCAATAGCTGCGGTTTTTATAAAATTTCTACGATTTGTCATACTCTTTACTTTTGATTAACTATAATTTTGTCTAAAAACAACCGACTGTAATTAGAAAATGCATCACAATAACTAATTAAATATTTTCTTTATAAAGCATACTTGCAGCTCCCAGCAAAGCTGCTATTTCATTATCAGTAGAAATCAAAACTGTAACTTCACTACCTGAATTTTTTATTTTTTCTTTAAAAGCTGACAAGAAATAAGCACTTGCATTTGAAATTTTACCTCCAATTATGAAACTATCAGCTTCAAATTTTTTAAACCACGGAATTACGATCTCCGCTAAATTCTCTCCCATTTCCTCAAATACTTTTATAGCCATAACATCTCCTTCATTAGCCAGATTAAAAAGCTCAAGTCCATTCTTAATATTCATTCCCGTTACATCATGATAACGAGATAAAAGTCCCCGCACCGAGACATAATCTTCTGCAATACCTTTTTTAAATGGAACATTGTATAACTCGCCATCAGTAGGTACTTGAGTTCCTGAATCTAATGCTTTGCCATTATCTATAAAAGAAGCGCCAAGGCCAGTACCAAGGGTCACTCCTATTAATCTTTTTGAACTATTTTCTGCATTTTTAAAAAATTCTCCTTTACCAAAACAATTGGCATCATTATCGAAAAGAATAGGTAAATCATCAGGCAAATTAAGCCTTTTCCGAATTAATTCACGAATGTTTAAACTATAAAAATGTTCGTATTTAGCTTGTCCTTTTATCCAACAAATACCACTTGCATAATCAAACGGACCCGGCATACATATCGCTAATCCTAATAATTTTTCTACTCCTGAATTCTTCCATGAAGTGTGAATGGCTTTCTCCCAAATATCTAAAACCTCAACCGCAGGCAAATTAGAATCAAAAGTCTCTTTATGTACTGAAAAATCAAGCACTTTCATCTCATCAATAGCTATAACTGCCGCAGTAATGTGAGTTCCTCCAACATCTACCCCTAATGCATATTCTTTATTCATTTATTCATTTATTTTTTTCTTGTGTTTACTATTTGTTTAAAAAGTTACGTAACCTTTTTTGATACATTACCTCTAACCTATTCTACTATAATTTCATCTGCAAATAACCATCCTGGCTTTCCTGCACCACTATGCCCTGGAGGACAGAGATTATTTTTAGCTGTTATTCTTATGTATTTTACTTTTTGTTGCATAAATGTTGCGTTAAAATCATATAACGCTGTTTTCTGATTAATATCTATTGGATTGCTCACCGTTTTTATTTCAGTGAAAACAGTTCCATCAGTTGACACTTCAAATTTCACGGATTGAGGCAGAAAAATCCAACTACCGTAATTTTGCAGACAGCCCAATGAAATACTTTTAATTGTTTTTGGTTCTCCCAAATCAACTGTTGCAATCATATCTTTTCCACTGAATCCATGCCAATATTTACCAGGCGCATTTCCTCCTCTAATTCCATCAGTCAAAGAATTTGGGCCATCGGCCAAGTAATATTGGCTTACTGGATTAGTGTATTGTACGGAACTTCCAACGGCTTTGTGCATTACAAAATTTTGCTTTGTAGCTTGAGCTCCTTTTATCTGACCATCTACAACAGTAGATGCTTTTAGTACAAAAGAAGATTTGACAGCAATAGGTTGTTCGTATTTTTCGCTTTGCAAAGTAGGTTCTGAACCATCAGTCGTATACCTAATTTCTCCGTTCAGCGCTTCCGAATAGAGATTCACATGCAATTGCCCATTTTGAGAAGAAGGCTTAATATTTACCGTAAAATTACCGGGAGAATAATGCAACCCTTTTTGTCCGTATCCTTTAAAGTGATATTGCAATCGTTCGTTAAAGTTATCCCAGTTTTTATTTTCTTTTGGAGACCATAAAACTTCTGCTAAAGCTGCCATACGAGGCAATACCATATATTCCAGATGTTCCGTAGTAGTAATAAATTCCGTCCATAAGTTACCCTGAGCACCTAAAACATATTTCTCTTCCTCCGTGTTTAACTCTTTTGGAATAGGTTCATAATCGTATACTTTTTTTACGGTATTGAAACCGCCAATAGCAAAAGGTTCTCCCTCTGGCCCAGCTTGATAATGGTCAAAATAACATGGAGAACCAGGCGTCATCACTACATTATGTTTCATTTTTGCGGCTTCGATTCCACCGGCTTCACCACGCCAGCTCATCACGGCTGCTTCGGGAGCAAGTCCTCCTTCTAATATTTCATCCCAGCCAATCATTTTTCTTTGCTTGCTGATGATAAATTTTTCCATTCTTTTCATGAAATAACTCTGCAACTCATTTTCATCTTTCAGTCCTTCCGCTTTCATTCTTGCTTGACAACGGGGACATTTTTTCCAAGGTGCTTTGTCAACCTCATCACCACCTAAATGAATATAAGTAGAAGGAAAAAGGGCTATAACTTCAGTTAACACATCCTGCAAGAAAGAGAATACCTCGTCATTACCGGCACAATAATTAGATGACATATTGGTATAATTCCCACCTGTTAAGGGTAGTTGTGGTTGTTGCGTACAACTCAATTGCGGATAAGAAGCAATAGCAGAAGCCACATGACCCGGCATTTCGATTTCAGGTACAATGGTTATGTTTCTTTCTGAGGCGTATTTTACAATGTCTTTAATCTGTTCTTGTGTATAAAATCCGCCATAAGTTGGCTTTTCTCCTTCTTTAGCCTGAGGTCTTTCTCTCCAGTTCAAATTGGTATGATCCACTCTCCAAGCACCAATTTCAGTAAGTTTTGGATATTTTTTTATTTCAATTCTCCAGCCTTGGTCATCAACAAGATGCCAGTGAAATACATTCATTTTATAAGAGGCCATAAGATCAATATATTCCTTTATTACGTCAGGACCAAAGAAATGACGGCTCACATCCAGATGCATTCCTCTCCATTTAAAACGAGGATAATCATCCACTTGCATAACCGGCACTTCCAAAACTGCATTAGTACGTATAGCCGGTAGGGTTTGAAATACCGATTGCATACCGTAAAAAATACCTTTCGGACTGCTTGCTTTAATTACAATACCAGTTGGCGATACATTTAACTGATATCCTTCATCTGGAATGTCTTTATCAATTACAAGCTCAATTTTTTTTGTTGTCGCTTTATTTAATTTCAAAGAAAATCCTGAAATATTTTTGATATAGGAAACAAAAAAATGAGCAGTTGCTTTAAGCTCTTTTTGTGATTTTTTGTATTTAATAGCCGTATTTCCATCAATCGTAAAGTAGCCATTCCCCATTTTAAGATCAACAGGTTTTGGAATAATGGAAGGCTGTTGTTGTGCATTTATCAGCACTGAAGCTAATAAAAGAAGTAGTAAAACTGTTTTTTTTAATACCATAACGATTCTTATTTTTAATAATGAATACTACTTTCGATAGATTCAAATTGAATTATTTAGCTGTTTTTATGTGATGAATTGCATCTAACATGCCATTGCGGGAAGTATCTAAAACCAGTTCCCAAAACATAATACCGCCCAGTTTCTTTTGTATTGCATATGCTGTTTTTGTTTTAACAGAAGCGATATCATCACCCGTAGCAAATAATTTTTCTTTTGCATTATACCAGTAAGGCGCTTTTGCTTTTTTGTCCCAAAAATAATTCCACCCCTTAGCCTCTGTAAATGAGGTAGCGTATTCTCTAAAATTCACCCCATTAGTTGGTACCCCAGATTGGTATAAACCATTATTAACAGCTGATACTTCTTTCCAAACTCGGGTATAAAAGGCTGCTCCAATAACTAATTTCTTGGCTGGTATTCCTAATTTTAACAAATAACTTACCGCTTTATCTGTAGATTCTTCATCCTTTTTCGTACTAAACAATGGTGTATGATGTCCTGTGACTTTTGAATAACCGTTGACTAAATCGTAACTCATAATGTTTACTCGATCCACCAATAGTATTATTTTTTTCCACTCCACGGATTGGTCCAAATATTTCTGAAATCCTCCAGCCGCAAAGCTCAATTCATTTTTATTTCCTAAAGCTTGACGAAGTGTTTTTATAAGTTCAGTAAAATTCTTTTTATCGCCTTCTTGATACAAATGACCCGGATATCCTTCAATGGTAGGATATTCCCAATCCAAATCTAATCCATCGCACTTAAAATAAGTATTGACTTCCTGCACTGATTTTGCAAAAATTGCTCTTCCTTTTACCGTAGAAAAAACATCAGAACAAGAAGCGCAACCTCCCCAACCGCCTAAAGACAACATAATTTTGAGTTGCGGATTTTTAGCTTTTAAGGATACCAAATATTTAATGGTAATAGAATCCTTAGCGGTGTCGACATTTAATTTACCATCCTTCAAATGACAAAAACTATAGATGATATGCGTCAGTTTATTGACCTCAAATTCATTTATTAGTTTATCATCACCCGTGTAATACGCAATTACATCTAATTTTTTATTTACTTGAGCATTGGTACAGTAGGAGATTAGAAATAATAAAAACAGAAATTTTATACTTTTCATTGTTGAATTGGATAAAGAGTTAAAAAACGATGGTTTAGTGTTTATGTTTAAAGCTGTAATACTCGAATCAAATATTTTTATCACTCAGAATATGAGGATATTTAATACTGGTATGAACAATCAATTCACCAAACAATGTATTCGCCCAAGCAAACCATTTACGCGTAAATTTTGTGACATCGTCTTTATGAAAAGACTCATGCATAAACCCCGTATCTGCATTTGTTTTTATCAAATTGCTAATACATTTACTAATTTCTTTTTCATCTACACTGGTGATCGCTCTTAAAATTATACTCATCGGCCAGATGGTATCAGCGCCAGTGTGGGGACCTCCAACACCTTCTCCAGCTTTTCCTTTATAGAAAAACGGATTGTTTTCTGAAAGCACTACTTTTCGAGTATTAAGATATAAAGCATTATTAGGTTGAATGGCTCCTAAATAAGGTAATGACAATAAGGAAGGCACGTTGGCATCATCCATCATGTGAAAACTTCCATATCCATTTACTTCAAAAGCGATGATTTTTCCAAATTTTGGATGCTGAATAATTCCGTTTTCTTTTAATCCTTTTTGAACCTGTTCCTGCAATTCTTTTGCTTTAGCGACCAAATCAATATCTTTCATTTCCGGTAAAGAGAAAATCTCCATTAAATAACCCAGTACTTCAATGGCAAACATATTACTTGGAATTAAATATCCAAACAAAGTACTGTCATCACTTGGTCTGAAAGTAGAAACGATTAATCCGCAAGGTTTTACCGGATAACCATAACCACTTAAAGGAACTCCGTCAGTTGCCCAAGCGGTTTCGCGCTGAAAACTGTAAGGTCCTTTATCATGCATTCGTTGTTGTTCTTTGAACGTTTGCAATACTAAAAGCATCGCTTCTTTCCATTTTTTATCAAACAAGCTGGTATCTCCTGTTTGTTTCCAATACCCATGCGCCAGTCTGATAGGATAACACAAACTGTCTATCTCCCATTTACGCTCATGAATGCCGGGTTTCATCTTTGTCAAGTCATTTTTCCACTCACTTACTTTCGTGAAATCTTTATAAAAAGCATTGGCATACGGATCGAGCAAAATACATTTAGTCTGGCGGTTAATTACTCCTTTAACCAGTTCCCCAAGTTTAGCATCTTCTTTTACAAATGGGAGATAAGGCCAAATTTGAGCTGTACTGTCGCGCAACCACATCGCATCGATATCTCCAGTAATTACATACGTATCCGGTTTACCGTCAATGATTTCAAAATCAACTGTTGTGTCTAATGTGTTTGGAAAACAGTTTTCGAACAACCAAGCCAGTTCTGGGTTTGCTATTTGTTTCTTGATGCGTACAATAGCGGCTTCTACTGCTTTACTGGTGAATTTTCTCTCGGCCAATGGAGGACGTTTGCTAACAAAATCCTTCATTGGAAAATTAAAAATATTGGACTCAGAAGCAAAAACTTTCGATTGAAGTGCTAATAATCCTGCGGATAAAATTCCTGTGTTTTTTATAAATTTTCTACGTGTTTGCATCGTAATTATTTTGAAGTTGAATAAGAATATGGATAACTACTCGCTGAAGTTCCTCTTTCTACGTTCGGTGTACTAATCATGTCAAAATTCAACTCGGCACCTTTCAACACATCAAAATGATTGATGTAGTTCTTTGTGTAGGTTTCATTATTCCATTTTAACTCCTGAACGTATTTATTGTCTCCCGAATTATTTGGTGCATTTATAATAAGTTGCTTCCCGTTTTCTAATTCTAAAGTTGTTTTTTTGAACAAAGGTGCTCCAAGAACATATTCCTCTGTGGCAGGACAAACGGGATAAAAACCCATAGCTGAGAAAATATACCAAGCCGAAGTTTGTCCGTTATCTTCATCCCCACAATAACCGTCTGCTGTTGGTTTGTACAAACGATTCATTACTTCTCTGGACCAGTATTGTGTTTTCCAAGGCTGACCAGCATAATTATACAAATAAATCATATGTTGAATGGGCTGATTCCCGTGTGCATATTGTCCCATATTCATAATTTGCATTTCCCGAATTTCATGAATAACCGAACCATAATAACTGTCGTCAAAAACTGGAGGCATGGTAAAAACAGCATCCAACTTAGTAGTGAATGCTTTTTCGCCGCCCATTAAATCTACCAAACCTTGCACATCATGAAACACACTCCAGCTGTAATGCCAACTATTTCCCTCGGTAAAAGCATCACCCCATTTGAAAGGATTGAAATCCGCAGGAAAACTTCCGTCTTTATTTCTTCCGCTCATCAACTTGATGGAAGGATTGAAAACGTTTTTATAATTCATCATTCGTTTTTCGAACAAATTAATTTCTGCTTTTGAACGATTTAAGGCTTTTGCCAATTTCCAAATAGCAAAATCATCATACGCATATTCTAATGTTCGTGCAGCATTTTCATTAATCTTTACATCATAAGGAACATAACCCAACGTATTGTAATACTTCACTCCTGTTCTTCCTACCGCATCCATCGGTCCTTCATTATTGGCTCCGTGCAATAACGCTTCGTACAACTTGTCAATATTATATCCTCGCAATCCTTTTATATAAGCATCAGAAACTACGGAAGCCGAATTATTCCCCACCATCACATTTCTAAATCCGGGACTGGACCATTCCGGTAAAAAGCCACCTTCTTTATAATCATTAATCAAACCTTTCTGCATTTCTTTATTTATGGAAGGATAAACTAAATTAAGTAATGGATATAACGCTCGAAAAGTATCCCAAAAACCAGTACCGGCGTACATATAACCCGGCAATACTTTTCCATTATATGGGCTGTAATGAACAATTTTCCCTTTAGAATCTATCTCGTATTGCTTTTGGGGAAAACATGCGGTGCGATACAAACAAGAATAAAAAGTTTTGAATTGTTCGTCACTGCTACCTTCAACTTTTATTTTTCCTAAAACTTTATTCCATTCTTCTTTTGATTCTGTTACAGTTTTTTCAAAAGAAGCATTCCCTAATTCCATTTTCAAATTCAACTCGGCTTGCTCTAAACTAATAAATGATGAAGCAACTCTGACATTAATTTTTTCTCCTTTTTTAGTTTTAAAAGTCACCACAGCACCGGCATGATTGGCTAAACTTTCCAATTTATCTTTCTCCAAAACAGTGTCTTTCCAAGTATAATTCGATGAAAAAGACTTATCGAATAGTAGCACAAAATAGTTTTTAAAATTAGCAGGAACACCACCGCTATTGCGAGTTGTGTATCCTATAATCTTATTTTCGGAAGGGATGATTTTAATATAAGAACCTTTATCGAAAGCATCAATTACGATGGAAGATTGCTCATTTTCCGGGAATGTAATTTGAAAGTGCGCTGCTCTTTCGGTTGTTGTTATTTCGGTCGTGACATCATAATCAGCAAGATATACGCTGTAATAATACGGTTTCACGGTTTCAGCTTTATGACTGAACCAACTGGCTCTTTCATCTTCTTTAAAAGCTAATTTACCTGTAACAGGCATAATGGAAAACTGCCCGTAATCATTCATCCATGGCGAAGGTTGATGCGTTTGTTTGAATCCTCTAATCTTATCAGCTGTATACGTATACGCCCATCCATCACCCATTTTACCAGTTTGCGGTGTCCAAAAATTCATCCCCCAAGGCCTGCAAATTGCAGGATATGTATTCCCATTGGAAAGATTGGGTGAAGATTGTGTTCCCATCAAAGGGTTTACATATTCTACTGGATCTATAACTTTAGTCTGTGCATTTACAACAACACTAAGTAACATTAAACCAAAAATCAAATTCTTTATTTTCATAATTTTAATATAAAATGATTCTTAAAAACCTCAGCCACTATCTACTATAGCTGATTACTAAAAACTGACTACTGAACATTCCTACATTGGTCTGTCTTCTTTTTTTACACCCCAAGTAGTTGACGGTTTACTTCCCATATACAATTTCAATTCTCCTCCTTTTGTAATCATTTCGTGAGTAATATAGGATTTGGCATAGGGCTTCCCATTATATTCTGCTTTTTGAATATACATATTGGTACGGCTATTATCTATTGCTGTTAATTTGAAAGAAATACCACCCTTATAATTTATTGTAGCATTATTTACCAAAGGACTTCCCAAAACATAAACACCATTTGCTGGATTAACCGAATAAAACCCCATTGCGGAGAAAACATACCAAGCTGACATTTGTCCTAAATCTTCGTTCCCACATAATCCATCCGGTTTTGTGGAATAAAATTTATCATCAATTTCCCGAATCAGTTTTGCCGTTTTCCAAGGTTGCCCTGCATAGGCATACAAATAAGGAATATGATGATTGGGTTCGTTTCCTTGTGCATATTGCCCAATCAAACCACTTATATCCGGAGAAGCTTCTTCACCTTCCACCTTGTCAGTTATTAGAAATAAAGCATCTAATTTGGCAAGAAACTTATCTTCACCTCCAAACAAATCAATTAAACCATGAGGATCTTGAGGTACTAGCCAAGTGTATTGCCAAGCATTTCCTTCTACATAATCGTCTTTGCGATGGGCAGATGAAAGCGGATTGAAAGGCGTTCTCCAATTTCCATTGGCTAATTTCCCTCTCATAAAAGTGGTTTCTTTATCAAAATAAAGTTTATACAAATTGGCTCTTTTTGAAAAATAAGCAAAATCCTCCGTCTTATTTAAAGCTTTTGCCATTTGGGCAACGCACCAATCATCGATGGCATATTCCAAAGCATTTCCAACGGTTTCTAACATCGTATCGGCAGGAATGTATTGCAGTTTTTGAACATAATCCATTCCGTCACGGGTTTGCATCGCCGTTTTCTTAATGGCTTCGTACGCAAGAGCCGTATCATAATCGCGATATCCTTTTAGATAAGCATCGACAATAACAGCAATGGAATGATTTCCATTCATGGTATTGGTTTCATTACCCATCAAATGCCAAACCGGTAATCTCCCTTGTTGCTGATAAATTGCCAAGAATGATTTCACAATATCATTAATTTTATCAGGTTGCGTAATCGTGTACAAAGGATGCAAAGCACGGTACGTATCCCAAAGTGAAAAAGTGGTATAATTAGTGAAATTTGCTTTTTCATATACTTTTTTATCTGTTCCTCTGTAATCGCCATTGGCATCATTAAAAATAGAAGGCGCAAACATCGTGTGATACAATGAAGTGTAAAAAACTTTCATCGTTTTTTCATCGGCCTTAATCTGAATCTTATTTAATTCGGTATTCCATTTTGAATTGGCTTGTTTCACCGTTTTATCAAAATCCCAATTTGGAATCTCCGCTTTTATATTTGCGGAAGCATTCTCATAACTTACAGGAGAAAGACCCACTTTGACTAAAACCTGTTTGTTTTTTAAAGTTGCAAAATCAATAACTGCTTTCATTCGAACGCCTTCTCCCTCATTCCCTTTTACTATAGCAGTGCTATCATACAAAGCGATATTTGCAATAGGCTGAGAGAATTCAATAGCGAAATATACCCGTTGATCGGTAGCCCATCCTGCAGAATATCGGAAACCTACAATAGTAGTTTTATTTATTTTTTTGATAAAAGTCTTCACAGGTTTATCCCATCCAATACCATCTGCAAGGTCTAAAAGAACATGAGAATCATTCGCAGCATTAAAAGTATATTTATGAAACCCAACTCTTTCAGTAGCTGTTAATTCTGCTTTTATTTTATATTTATCCAGCAAAACGCTGTAATATCCTGGCTTGCTTATTTCATTTTTATGTGAAAAATAAGACCCATAACCGGTAACCATATCTTCTTTTGTTCCTTTGGTAAGCGGCACTTTACCCGATACCGGCAATAACAAAATATCATTCAAATCTCCAATTCCTGTACCGCTCAAATGGGTATGTGTAAATCCTAATATTGTATTACTCGCATAATTATAACCGCTGCACCAATCCCAGCCTTCAAAAACATTTACCGGCCCTAACTGAACGGATCCAAAAGGAACATTGGCTCCCACAAAAACATGTCCATGTCCAGCTGATCCTATAAATGGATTGACATATTGCGTGTAATCTAAATACTGCTTTCCAGTTTTTACTTGTGAAACTGCCGGCTCTGTAAATAATATACTGAACGCAACAATCCCTGAAAAGGCTATTTTACTATATTTTGCAAACATTATTCTTTATTTTATTAATTGACTTTGTTAAAATTAACTCATTTCTAACGGATAAAAGTTCCTCCGCTACAATTCTATTTGTTTTTATTTATATCGATTAATTACATCATATAATGATGTAACTTTTATAATTGGCTTTGTTATTTTTCCTTCGAACGAAATTTTCATTTCTTCTCCAGCTTTCAAATCCATATAATTAGTACTTAGTTTTCCTTTGTATCCCTTAATCTCTACAAAGACATATTTGGCTGCTTTCAAAGCTTTAATGATTATTTCATTTCCTTTAATAGCCCAACTGATTTTAGGATTTTCCAATTTCAAATCTATAGGTCGAGTCAGGTCAATCTCAGGAGTTTTGTCATCCCGATACGCTTCCCGCATGGCGTACCAAGCTGCTTTGGGTTGTCGGTTATAATAATCGGTGACACTCCAACTCGCCACGGGCCAACAATCATTCAATTGCCAAACTACAGTTCCCATATTATAAGGCGCTTTGGAACGATGAATCCCAATAATGTTCTTTAGCGAATAATATTGCAAACATTGGGTCAAATAGGTATAATCCTCCACTTTCATATTTTTCACTTTGGTGGAATCAATAAAATAGCGGTTCAAATAGGAGTTTAACTTTGTAAAACCTTTCCCTGCTTTTTGATGTGCTTTTAATACATCCGAAAATAAATAACGGTCTTCCGGTGACGTAAATTTTTCTATTGAAGAATAATTCGGCATGGCTTGCATTCCGTATTCACTAACAAAACGTCCTGTTTTATTTTTAACCACTTCAATATCTTCCAATCCCCACCAAGTTCCCCAATAATGGCTGTCCCCTTCTGTAATACTTTGTTTCTTACCCCAACCAAATAATGGCGAACTGCTGATATACGGTCTTTTATTATCTACCTCTTTTACCCATTTTGGAATACTGTCCTGAAACAATCGAACATAATCTTTCCACAAACGAATAGAATCCTGCTTCGGCATATTCATCGCCTTTTGCCATCCCCAGTTTTTAAATGCTTCATCAGATTCGTTATTACCGCACCACAAAACAATACTTGGATGATGACGCAAACGCTTCACTTGGTATTGCACTTCTTCTTTTACATTATCAAAAAAAGCTTTATCTCCAGGAACCATCGTTCCGGCAAACATGAAATCCTGCCAAACGTTGATTCCATATTTATCACATAAATCATAAAAATAATCGTCTTCATAAATTCCGCCACCCCAAACACGAAGCATATTCATATTGGCATCTTTTGCCATTGAAATTACTTTTTCATATTCTTTTTTGGTAACTCTCGAAAGAAAAGCATCCGATGGAATGTAATTGGCTCCTTTCATATAAACCGGCTTGCCATCAATTTTAAAATAAAATGATTTTCCAAGACTATCCGGCTGTTGCACCAATTCTATTTTACGGTTTAGAACATAAGGCTTCTCTGGTGTTTTTTCATCGTAAGTTTCCAATCGCACTGCTTTCCAAATGCCACAAGTAGTAAATTTAGGTCCCCAATCCCATCCAAAATGATATTGGGCTTTACGAACATACGCACGAGGATTGTCCGGAATTACAAAAGGCAAATCTTTTTTGGCAAGGAAATCAACAACGTTTTGTACCGATTGAAATACAACTACCAAATCATTATTACCTGATTTTATTATTTTTTTCACGTCTACCCGCCATTGACGAAACATGTTATCTGCTTTTAAGATTAACTGTTTATTCAAATAAACCGTTGCATATGTATCCAGTCCATCAAAAACCAGTTCTGCATTTTTTTCATTTAACGTTGCTGCCGTTACTTGAAAAGTGGTTTTATACTCCCAGTTCTTTTTCTCTATCCATTGCAGTTTTTTTTCATTATCACGATAAAAAGGATCTGGAATGAGTTTGTTATTCAGCAAATCAGTATGCACTTCTCCCGGAACTGTAGCGGCATTCCATTTTACCGTTTTCTCCTGACGAAATTGCCAGCCATTTTTTAGAACTATTGAACTATTTTGAGCATTCGCCACAAAGAACAGATTTGTAAAACAAAAAATTACAAACCAACAAAAGTCTTTTTTACATTTCATTATGGCTGATTATTTGGTTATTGTGTTGCTTTTTATCTTTCATAAAAGTAAAATTTCTGTTATTTGATTCCAATATTTTTATGACAATGTATTTCCCAATTTGCTCCCCTTGCAAAACTCCATTATCAATAGCGTCCCTAAAATGAATACCCCCGTACAACCTTGAAATAGCTGCTTCTTGTGATGCCTGTAAAAAGGATTTAAATTTTCTTTCAGGCAAACCAAATTCTGTTTCAGTTGTATCTGTAAAGGAAAAATTATCTCCGAATATTTTAGTAAGCACTGTTGCCGCCGCCGTAGATATTACACTATGTCCTGAGGTATATTCCGGAAAAGGCGGTGTTTGTAACAATGGTTTCCATTTATTGTCAATCCATTTATTAATTGCCGTTTCTGGTCTTACCCTATTCGTTTTATATTTTCCATCCCAACAGGAAATAAATGCATCGGTTAATGTAATAGCGACAGTTGCATGAATAAAAATAGTTTGTTCTAAACTTGTTTCCTTTTTTAAACAGGCATTCCCCGTAATACCAATCCAATGTCCGCCTGGAGATATTTTTTTCAACCCAAATTCCACATGTCCAATCTGTTGTAAAGCAAAAGGATTACAATCCCAAAAACTGGCTATTGCTTTTTGTTTTTTGGTCAATTTGTTTACAATGGAATAAACCTCATCCATTTGTTTATAGAAAGGAGATGTTTTCACAGTATCGAATACAATGGGAGCTATGGGTTTAAATTGTTGGGCAGAATCCAATAAAAAAGGTCGTATTTGGTTCCAGTTTGGCTCCAGTGCTTGCATATATCCCGGTCCGGTTGGCTGCCAATGTCCGTCACCACTTAATGGCGTATATTTTTTAAAGCTACTTAATTTTCGAAAATTATCAGCTCTTATATACGGTGTGATTTGAGTTATTGCAAGTTGCACCAGCTGTGAAGTACGCTCCGTTTGTTCTTTAGAAATTCCTTTTTTTACAGCTACCCGCATTAAAGAATCCCCTTTGGTTGAAAACTTATATCCAGATGGCAACAGTTCTTCTGCCATTTTATAAACGGCATACACGGATGCTAAAGAAGCGTCACTTTTTGTGATAAGCGTATCGGCAACCTGTACTTTTGGGAAACCATTGAGCGATTTCGAAAAAGATTGCTCCGGCATTTGAAATAACGACATTACTTCATTCGACGCAAGCGTTACATAGGCATAGTATCTAGCTGCTGCCACTGGTGATGTAACATCATTAACCATGACATCGGTTACTTTTTTTAAAGCTGAAACATAATCCTTTGAAGAAAATTTTTCAGAATTCTGGGAAAAACAGGTAGTTCCCAGAAAAAGTACAATCGCGATAAAAATATATTTTCTCATATTGGATATATTAATATTTGTAAACCGCAGGAAGCTGATTGTTGATAGAAAACAAGACCTTTTTTTCACTCTTAGATTCTATAAAAATAATGTCCTTTACGCAGCCCTTTACATTCAAACCAGAACTTAGTTGAGGCATATAAGTAAAATTTCCTTTTCTGTCTCCTGTCAATAAAACACCATAATTAGCATCTATTTTTCCAATTTTTATTCTTGTTTTCTCTATATTTCCCCCTAATAGAATGTCATTTTTACCGTCATGATTATAATCTGCAATGGCAATAGCATAAACAGGAGCATAATTTGCCTGCATGGGTAAACTGTGTGGAATGAAAGTACCATTCTTATTTTCGAACCAACTTGTTTCAAAAGAATCCGCTTTCAGAACTTTTGCCAATTGCAATTGCTCTGGTGATAAAACTTCATTGATAGTTGCTTCTGAATAGGAATCATAAGTAGGAAAGCGTTGTCGGAGGCTCACCATCTGATCGGTCAATTCATCTCTGCTCGCCACGGGAAAAGATTTGCCCTGAATGTATTGACATAAAAACGGATCCATAGAACCATTTTTGTCAAAATCACCATAATAAAGTGTGGCAGGTTCAGTATTGCTAACCTTGATTTGACTGTTGGTACCCCAGTTTGCGGCTACCAAATCTAAATCGCCATCACCATCTAAATCGGCTGAAGCCAATCGGTTCCACCAACCAGATAAAGCAGTGGGGAAATATTTTTGAGTTGCATCGACAAGCTGACCATTTTTGTTTTCGAAACAAGATATTTTCATCCATTCCCCACAAACAACCAAATCCGGTTTTCCATCTTTATTTACATCCATCCACATGGCATCAGTAATCATACCTAACCGTTGCAATCCAGGTGCTACTGTTGCAATGGCATTCGTAAACTTCCCTTTTCCATCATTCAATAATAAAAAACTCTCGGGGGTTTCAGGATATTTTCCCGAAATAACACGACCACCTATAAATAAGTCAGGATCGCCATCACCATCTACATCCGCTAGTTTCACACAAGAACCATTACTTGTTTCTATTGGTAAAGCGCCCTGACTTTTTACAAATGTACCGTTGTCATTTATATAAATTCGGTCTTGTAAAGCCGCGTCATTTTCATCAAATGCATAACCACCGCTTACGACATACAAATCCATATCTCCATCCATATCGGCATCAAAAAATAATGCATCTACATCCTCAGAAAGGCTGTCTCCTTCAAATGCCTTTTGGGGGGAACGAATAAAACTTCCATTTTGCTGTTGCAATAATAACTGCCCTGCCTGATTTTTAGCTCCACCAATGAAAATATCTTCCAATCCGTCTTTGTTGACATCTGCTTTGGCGATATGTGGACCGCTATACGAAAGCATATTCGTCATTAAAGGCTGTGTTTTAAAATCATTCGTTTCTTCTTCAGTATGTCTGTAAGGAACAGAAACATCTGCTAAAGAAAATACAGTTGAAGTACTAGTTGAAGCAGAATAAATACGATTTGGATTAGTATATGTAACATGTATCGTTTGATTTACGGTGTTATTTTTAAGTGTCTCCAATTTGCCATTCGGCCAATAAACAGCAATCGAATCAATTGTCGCAGAAGGCAAACCAATATGTATGGGTTCTTGCATTGCACTTTGAAAACCATGTATCGGATAATTTTCCTGTGTTACGATTCCTTTTGGGGTATACACTTTTACTTTCGCTCCCAAAGCATTTCTATTTTGCCCCGGCATTTGCAACGCTACGTTAATATAATTCCCCGTATTATTCATTTCAATAGCATTATTGCGATAAATTGCTGCAACATCATTCATCCGGTTTATTACCAAATCAAGATCTCCGTCATTATCAAGATCCGCATAAACTGATCCCTGAGAAAAATTTTCATTTTCGAGTCCCCAATCCATGGAGCAATCTTTAAACTGAAGATTTCCTTTATTTTCAAAAATATAATTGTGAAGTGGTGTAGACTGGATTCCTTTCAGCATTTGAAACATTCTTTCTCCAGACTCTCCACGCAAATATTTCAATCGTTCATTCGCATAAAATTTTGCAAAATCGCGATTTATCATGTCTCTTCCATATCCATTGGAAACAAAAAGATCTTTATTACCATCATTATTAAAATCAGCAAACAAAGCTGACCAACTCCAATCCGTATTAGAAATTCCGCTTAATTGTCCCGTTTCGCTAAAAGTGTTATTCCCATTATTTACCTGTAACATATTGCGCATTAACTGGTGGTAAAACCCATTTTGTAAAGTGTTGTTATAGAGCTCATAATTATCTGGAGCGTATAATAATTTCTGCCTTTTATTATCTGCCGGCAACATGTCCAGCGTATAAATATCTGGCCATCCATCATTATTAATGTCCGCGATATCAGCTCCCATAGAAAAATTAGAAATATGTCCCATTTGCTCTTTTAAACGATCCGTAAAAGTTCCATCTCCATTATTGATATAGAGATAATCTTCTTCTACATAATCATTGGACACATAAAAATCTGGCCATCCATCATTATTAATATCACTGACAATAACTGAAAGCCCATATCCAAGTGGATTTGATATAATACCCGCTTCCACGGTTACATCTGTGAAATGATTGTTATCATTCCGATAAAGTCGATCACCTGCATCAGGGTCTACCATCTTTTTGACAAAAGCTGCATCAAAATTCCGTAATTCTTTAATATTGTGATTTAGTACAAAAAGATCCAAATCACCATCACGGTCATAATCAAAAAAAGCAGCTTGGGTAGAATAGCCGGAATCAGCAACTCCCATTTCTACAGCTTTATCTGTAAATGTAATTTCACCGTTGACAGAGGGAGAAGGCCCATTATTGATAAACAACTGGTTCCTTCTCTTTTCAGGTTCGGTATCGCCGGAATAACTAACATACAAGTCCAGCCAACCATCCCCATTAACATCTGCCACACTTACGCCTGTTTTCCATCCTTTACGCCCATCTACACCGGCACTTTTTGTATTATCTTCAAATTTAAAGTCTCCTTTATTCAAATATAATTTGTTGGGCTGTGTATTAGCGGTAAAATACAGATCTATTAATCCATCATTATTAAAATCGCCGGCAGCTATACCACCGCCATTGTAAAAATATTCATAGGTTATAATGTTAAGTTCGGGTGTTTCTTTTAAAAGGTTATTGAACATAATTCCAGTTTTTTCAGCAGGGAGCAAAGAAAACAATTTTGTCTGCTGCGAAAAAACAGGTAAAAAAAACAGTAAACCAATCCCAATAGGTAACAAAAACTTTTTCATACTTTCTTGTTGTTATTAATACCGATAGCTTAATTTAAAATAAGTCGGGTAGGTTTTACTACCCGACTCAGATTAAGTTTTATCTAAACTACTGCTTTAAAATCAAGGCTTATCCCACCAAACTCTGGTTGTGAATTCATCCGTACCTTGTTGTGTAATAGCTGTATTATAATTAGCAGTATTATTAACACGTTCCGTTTCGTCATAAATTAAACGTCTTGGCATTGTTCCTCCAGTTAAATTACCTGGAAAATTTACTGGTGTTATAATTGGATAACCCGTTCTTCTAATCTCGGCAAATGCTTCTAATCCATTGAAGAATAATGCAATCCATTTTTGTGTTCCTATCTGATTTAATTTAGCGGCAGTTGTACCCAAAGTCATAAAAGGATTTGCAACTAAATAAGCAGCAACTTCAACATTACTTACAGGAGCCACGGCATTTCCATATACAGTAAGCATTTGCATGGCAGCAGTTACTCCGTTGTTGTAATAGGTTTGTGCATTTCCTGAATCCCATCCTCTTACAGCTGCTTCAGCTAATAAAAATTGTACTTCGGCATAACTCATAATAATATCTGGGGCATCTTGACGCAATATAGTCAAGGTATTAGGATCAGAATACGCTTTAATTCCTGCAGCAGTCCAGCTTGGATGCGTAGTTATTGTTCCTGAAGTATAGCCATTAGGTAATCCTTTTTGACTAGCAGGTGTATTATCTCCCGTGCTTTCTATACGAGCATAGATACGCAAACGCGGATCACTGGTGTTTTGCAATTGATCAATAAATGTCTTACCAAGTTTTGTACTACCATTTCCTTCTTGTAAATCTTCACGTAAATAAGGAGTTGTATAAGGATTTCTGTTTACGCCGTCAGGTCCGGTAGCATGATTTAAAATAACATTATCAGCATTGGATTGAAAAACGCCTCCAGCTATTGCTTTACCAACCCAAAGTTGTGCTTTTGCAGGATCTACTTTAGAAAGACGCATTCCCAATCTAAGCATTAGAGAGTAAGAAAACTTTTTCCATTTAGCAACATCTCCCGAATAAAACAAATCTGAAGAAGTAAAAAAGGGTTTGCTTGCATCTAAAGCTTGAGCTGATTCATCTAATTCTTTTAAAAGATCGTTATAAATATCTTGTTGCTTATCGTATTTAGGTTTCAGAATTACATTAGTATATCCTTTACCTGCATCAAAATAAGGAACATCTCCGTACAAATCAGTCAAACGATGAAATAAATATGCTTTAATGATTCTAACAGCACTTCTCTTATTCGCATTTTCTGGAGTATCCGGAATGGTTGCTAATAATTGTGATGTTTCTTTTATTCCGTTGCTATAAGTTGATCCAAAAAAAGCTCCAGACCACTCGGTTGAATAGGCATATTTATCACCAGAATAGGCAAATGAACCTAAATGTTGAACCATAGCACTCGCATAAATCAAGTTTGCTCTATGATTTTCATAATCTTGTCCATTCATGTACACTTCTGATAAAGAAAAAACGGAATTTACATCAGGGGTTACATAGGCATTAGGGTTTTTATTTAAATCTTCAAACCCATTGTCGCAGGAAGTAAGCACTAGAATACATCCTAAACCAGCGCTTAAATACTTTATTAAATTATTTTTCATCTTCGTATGTTTTTTTATTAAAACTTAACATTCAGGTTTAACCCAAAGCTTCTGGTTACAGGCACTCCACCTCTTTCAAGTCCTTGTTCATTACCATTTTGATAATTTGATTCAGGATCAACATTAGGAACCTTACTATAAAGACTAAGTAAGTTACGAGCTACGAAAGAAATATTTACCCCTTCGATATGTGATTTTCCAAGGAAACTTTTTGGAAAGTCATAACCTAGCGATACCGATCTCAACTTGATAAAATCAGAAGAATAAACAAAATTAGCTGTTTGTCCACGTGCCCATGCTCTCCAGTAATCCTGTGCATTTGCAGTTACATTTACCGGAGCTCCATTTACATCTACACCATTAACCGGAATTCCATCTTCTCTTCCTTCCAATGTTCCTTTGTGCAATCCTAAACGATATCCTAAGTAGTTACTGGATGAAAATACATCACCACCAAATTTAGCGTCAATCAATACTGATAATCTGAAATTTTTATAAGAGAAATCATTGGTAAAGCCCATACTATATGGAGCTACACCTTTACCTGCAGTTACTAATTCACCTCTGCGTAAAGTACCATCAGCATTGTATACCAAAGCTCCACTTGCATTTCTTTCATAATTATATGCTTTTATAATCCCAAACGGTTGCCCTTCTTCTAAAACAATAAAAGCATTACCATCTCTATTATCAGCCAAAGTTTTAGACTTAAGTTCATCCGAAAGTTTTACTACTTTACTTTGGTTATACCCCATATTAAAACCAGTATTCCATGTAAAATGCTCTGTTTTAAAAGGGATTCCGCTTATTTGTAGTTCTACCCCTTTATTAGAAATTTCACCTACATTTATTTTTGTTGAATTATAACCTGATGAAATAGAAACGTTTGCATCAGCAATATCATTAGTGGTTGTTTTGCTATAGTAAGTCACATCTAAGCTCAATCTGTTTTTAAAGAAAGAGTTTTCTGTACCAAATTCTATAGTTCTTACATTATATGGTTGTAAATTTCCATTAGGTATAGTATTTCCATTTGTTCCAACCAATGGTTGTCCAAAATAACCTTGCCCTACTGGATTGTATGTTAAAACTAAAGCATAGGCATCTGGCAAAGCACCTCCTACATTACCCCAACCACCTCTGAATTTACCGTAGCTCCACCAATCTGGCAATTTGACAGCATCCGAATAAATAAAACTGGTACTAACCGACGGATAAAAGGTGTGATTGTTTTTTGGACTCAAAGTAGAAAACCAGTCTTCACGTCCAGTAAAGCTTACAAAAAACAAATTTTTATAACTCAAATCGGCAGAACCAAACAAGGAGTTCACTTCACTTTCTGCAAAATTTTCATTAGAAGATTTATTTTTCAGGTTGCCATAAAAATATTGAAAAGGCACAATGAATTCACTACCGCTAAGGTTGATTCCTTTGCTGCGATTATGCTGACGGTTTGCTCCCACAAAAGCATTGACTTCAAATTTATCCAAAAAGGTGTTTTTATATCCAAGGATTCCCTCAGCATTATACTCATATCTGGTTTGTTGAATAACATTCATTCCTCCATTTGGATTAAAAGCTATACCTGTAGGCTCGATATCAGTATATTCATAATTAATATGGTCAATACCTAATTTACCCTTTGCATAAAGATTTTGATTGAAGTTGTAAGTAATACTGGAAGAACCAATAAATCGGTTTCTACGATCAAAATTCTTAACATAATTTGTAGCGAAATATGGCGTTTGAGAATAAATATTACCCCCAAAATGATTCGCTTCAAACCCGTTTGCATCTACACCTGGTTGCAACCATCTAACATCTGTATTGGTCGCCAATTGATAAACGGATAGATTCGCATTCTTTGGTGAATCCGAAAGAAAAGGTCTGTTATTTGCTCCTTCAATAACATATTGTGCATTGGTCTCCAAAGTAATTTTGTCATTTGGAGTTGCATTCAACGATAAAGTGAAATTTTTTCTATTGAAACCTGCACTAGGCAAAATGGCTTTATTCTCAACATTTCCTAATGAAAATCGATAATTGATTTTATCATCTCCACCAGTTAATGCAATAGTATTCGAATTAGTCGTACCATTGTTATAGAAGTTTTTCATGTTATCCTTTTGAGCACTATAAGGATGCATCAAACCATCGATAGAAAGCACCTGAGAACCATCTAATTTTGCTCCCCAAGAATAATTATATAAATCCTGAGCATCGGCTAAATTAGCTGGTTTTTGCCCTCTGTCTCCTGAACCATATACATATTGCCAATCGGTAGTTTTAAATACTTTTTCAAAAGTGTAGTTTGAGGTATATTCTACTCCTATTCCGTGTCCTGATTTCCCTCTTTTAGTGGTAATTAAGATAACCCCATTCGATCCTCTATATCCGTATAATGCAGAAGCGGCACTCCCTTTCATAACAGATACTGAAGCAATATCATCTGGGTTAAAAGAAGATAAACCATCTCCTTTGTCAGCTCCACCCCAACGTCCAGCGTTACCTTGTTGCGTATTGTCTATTGGAATTCCATCCACAACATACAAAGGTTGATTAGAACCGGATGCTGATGTAGCACCACGAATTACGACTCTACTGGAACCTGCTGGTCCTGTCGCAGTTCCGGAAACGTTTACTCCAGCCACTCGGCCTTGCAAAGCATTTCCTAAATTGATTTCTTTTGCTTTAGATAAATCATCCCCTTTTACCTGACCAACTGCATAACCTAGTACTCGTTTTTGTTTTTTTACTCCTAAGGAAGTAACAACTACTTCTCCAAGCTCTTGTGTGCTTAAAGCCAGTATAACGGTAATATTATTTTCATTTTCAGTAACATCTACTGATTTAGAACCAAATCCTATAGAAGATACAGTCAGAGTGGTTTTACCTGAAGGCACCATGACCGCAAAGTGCCCGTCTGAATCTGTTATTGTACTAATGGATTTCCCTTTTACCTTTACGGTTGCAGAAACAATACCCTTGTTTCCTGCATCTGCGACTACGCCTGTTATGGATCGGTTTTGTGCTATTGCGCCAAAGCAGCTAAGCATAACCAATCCTAACACTGCTAAAATTCGTTTCATAAGCAATTTGTTTTAGTTTGTTTTTGGTTTTGTTTTAAAAAATTAATAAAAAAATAAGAACTCAATTTCAAAATAAGACTGGAATAAATTCTCCAATTCTATTCTAATTTCTTGCACTTTAAATACTATAAATCGATGGTTTAAATCGATTCAATAATTAGAAGAAAAAACATTTGTTATATTTTCAATATTTCAAAATAGCTTCCTATTCTTATTAAACAAGGATCGAATTGAGCGACTATATCGATTTCGTAAATAAAAAAGCGCACAGATTTCCATGCCTTTTAAAGCTAACCTATCTTTTAATCAAAATCGAATAGAGCAATTATCGACTTTACGATTAAAAAACATACTGAATTCACAACTACTATTCTTTCCTCTTTATCATTCAAAAACCGAATAGAGCAATTATCGATTTTATAATTAACAAAAAAATATAGCATTTTCAACTCCTAAATAGTTATTCCAATTCCTTATAAAATTGCTTGAAACAACTATTCCAACTTAATAATTAAATGAAAATCAGCTACATTTTCATTTTTTAAATCACTTACCTTTTGAGTAAGATTACAACTCATTTACTAAATCGATTTAGCAAAATGATAAAAAAAACGAACTTTTCATTTTTTGCAATAAAATGAATAGCCCTAATCTAAATTATACAGATTCCCTTATGAGAAGTTTCCCTTTTTGAAGCACCTTCTCTATTACAAAATCCCTACCATCTATCATTTGATCCATAAGCAATCCTACAGCTTTCACAGCTATAGCATCAATAGGTTGCTCAATAACAGATATTGATGGCGTATGTAATCTAAAACTATAATGATCATCAAAACTAATAACAGACAAATCCTTTGGTATTTCTAAATCCATTTTACGAAAAGCCTGTAATCCGGCAAGTCCCATATAGTTAGCTGAAAAAAGAACAGCATCAATCCCAGTATTCTTTTCAAAAAAATGAACTATAGCTGCAATTTTAGCATCTTCATTACTATGATATTCTAAATGAAGAATAAGGGATTCTTGGTAAAGTCCTGCCTCTTTCATCGCATCAACATAGCCCTTTTCCCTCAATTGCATCTGAATCATTCCTGATGTGTTATTTACAAAAGCAATACTACGACGCCCTTTCTTTATAAGAAATTGTGTAGCGGAATAAGATCCTTCATAATTATCCATAACAACATGACTAACATTTTGCCCTGGAAAATACCTGTCAATCAATACCACAGGCTTTTTTAATTTAATCAGGTGATCGATACTTTTTTCCAATTTTTCTGTTGGAGTAATAATAAAACCATCCACATTAGCCTGAAGAAGGCTTTGTATCAGTTCATCAGAACGATCATCATCATTACCGGTACTGCAATAAAAAACTCTGTAACCCAGTTTTTTTGCCTCATCCTCAATTACCCTTGCCAGATCAGAAAAAAATTGATTCGAAATATCCTCCACAATAAGACCAATCGATCTTGTCTTTCCAGTTCGAAGACTACTCGCAATCATATTAGGTCTGTAATGTAACTTTTCAGCAACTTCCTGCACTTTTTTAATAACAGCCTTGCTAATGTTCATTTTCTCACCCTTATCGTTAAGGACAAAAGATACCGTAGAGATGGAAACCTTAGCTTCCAGCGCAATATCTTTAATGGTGATTTTTTTCATTTAGCGTGTTAATTTTATATTAAACTGTTATTAATTCTGTGACAAATATATATATAAAAATAGTTACAAAATCGTTTTAGTAAATATTTTTTTAAAAGAATTCTTTTTATAAAGTTAATAAACCAGTAAATACACAGTATTTAAGGATATATACAGATATATCCTTAATCTGTATAATAAATAAATTCGCATTAAAATCAGACTCTCAACTAATTTCAATCTGACAAAAAAACAACTTAACTCAATAAGAATAACTACTTATGAAATAAACACCTCTAAAAGGGAAGCTTTTCCTTGGAGAACAAATGCATTCATAGCAGCTGGAATTAAAACCGTATCTCCTCTTTTATATTGCAATTTTGAATTGTTGTATTCAATTTCAAATGTTCCTTCCACACACATATATACCGTAAAGCTTTTCCCAGATTTAGAAACGGTAATTGCCCCATCTAACGGAATGAAATTAGTCGTGAAATAAGGACAGTCTACAACATTATTGGATTCGTTTACCTTTTTAGTATATTCTTTTTGAGTCTCTACCACATTGTAGTTAATCGCATCCAAAGCCAAATCAACATGTAATTCCCTAGTATTACCACTAGCATCAATTCGCTCAAAATCATACAATCGATACGTAATATCAGAAGTTTGCTGAATTTCGGCAACAACTAATCCCGCACCAATAGCGTGAACCGTTCCCGTTTCCAAAAAGAAAACATCACCAGACTTTACTTTTACATCATCCAGAATAGAAAGTACTGTTTTATTTTTTAGATTTTCTAAATAATCGCTGGCATTCGATTTTTCTTTAAAGCCAACAATTATTCGAGCATCATCATCAGCTTGCATAATGTACCACATCTCCGTTTTTCCAAAAGAATTGTGACGCTTTTTGGCCAACTCATCATTAGGATGAACTTGTATGGACAAATCTTCACGGGCATCCAGATATTTAAAAAGCAACGGAAACTGCTTTCCAAACTGAGCATGAACCTCTGTTCCTAAAATCTCATTAGGACATTCATTGATAATATCAGTCAACGATTTCCCTTTCCAATCTCCATTAGCAATGACACTCACATCTCCTTCGACAGTAGATAACTCCCAGCTTTCACCAGTTATTTTTGATGTAATTGGTTTATGAAGTACCGTTTTCAGTTTTTCACCGCCCCAAATTCTTTCTTTTAAAATAGGATCAAATTGTAATGGATAAAATTTCATTTTGCTTTTTTATATGATTATCATTTTATAATTCTAGTTAAATCAATTTTGCTAAATCGATTTAGCAAATATATAAAAATAGTTGTAAATCAAAGAAACTGAATTCAAAATTTAAACATCATCAAAAAATAAATCATTTTAAGATTCCATTTATTTCTTAAGAATTCACAATAACAAAAAAACCCAAAGTAACTACTTCGGGTTTTCTTCTATTAAAATAATACGTTTATAATCGATAAATAATTCATTACCATTTAATAATAGCGCTTCCCCAAGTAAATCCGCTACCAAAAGCAGCCAAAACTACTGTATCTCCTGATTTTATTTTTCCTTTTTCCCAAGCTTCTGTCAAAGCAATTGGAATAGAAGCGGCAGTTGTATTACCGTATTTTTGAATATTATTATACACTTGTTCATCCGTAAGATTGAATTTCTTTTGGATAAATTGGGAAATTCTCAAATTCGCCTGATGCGGAATTAACATATCAATATCTGAAACCTGCAAGTTATTTGCTTGCAAACCTTCATTTATTACTTCGCTGAAACGAACTACAGCATTTTTAAAGACCAATTGTCCATTCATATAAGGAAAATAACTTTCATCATCCGGATCATTATCGGCTAAAATATCAGTAACCCAGCGTCCACCCATTCCTGGTGCTTTCACAATTAATTCTTCGGCGTGTTGCCCCTCTGAATGCAAATGCGTGGATAAAATTCCTTTAGTCAAATCTTCTTCTCTGCTCAAAACGGCTGCTCCTGCTCCATCTCCAAAAATTACAGAAACACCTCTGCCTCGTGTCGTCATATCCAATCCGGTTGAATGGACTTCTGAACCAATTACCAAAACATTTTTATACATTCCCGTTTTGATGTATTGATCAGCTACTGACAACGCATAAATAAAACCGGAACATTGATTTCTAACATCCAATGCACCTACAGTTCTAAGACCTAAATCACGTTGAACTAAAACTCCTGGTCCAGGAAAATAGTAATCAGGACTTAATGTGGCAAAAACTATAAAATCAATAGCTGACTTTGCAACACCGGAACGCTCAATCGCGATTTCAGCCGCTTTCACTCCCATCGAAGTCGTCGTATCTTCCCCACGTATAATGTGTCTTCTTTCCTGAATACCCGTACGCTCCTGAATCCATTCATCATTCGTATCTATAATTTTAGACAAATCATCATTGGTAACTATATTGGAAGGAACGTAAAATCCTAATCCTGCTATTTTCGAATGGTACATATGTTTTGTTATTTTATTAAAATCAAGGCTGTAAATTTAAATATACTTTAAAATATTAGACCACAAATTACTACTTTTTTGGTAATATGCAATTATATTTTTCAGGAGCTATTTCCTGCTATCCGCTGTATCTTTTATTCTCGTAAAAAAACGAGAATAAAAGGATGCCGCTTCCATCAGGCCTAGAGCTGTGAGAAGCTCAATTACTAAGAAGTCCCTGAAAGTATACATCACAATATATGCTTAATTTTTATCACTCCACAGGTATTGGACTTGATCCCCCTATTTCGGATCAAGACATATTGTTGTGGGGAAATATTAAAATCTAGATATTTGTATTTCTAAATTATACCTGAATGCAAGATTCTTTTATCGACATCCTCAAGTTGTTATTACCTGAGATAA
>NZ_JBLNKW010000010.1:0-199239 GCF_048158645.1 Flavobacterium cryoconiti
TGAAGATTTCTACTTCGGAGAAATCACAAACTCGACTGAAACGCTACCAGCGTTAGGGATAGAAGTGAAAAGCCCACAGAAAAATGGAATGAAATGGAATTTTTCGAGGACTTGCAGCGGATAGCCCGACCCCATTATAACAAAAGAGGCAACTACCTATAATGATAATTGCCTCTTTTTTCATAATGGGAAACGCCCAAATGATACATTAATCGAAACGTATTGCTTTGACTGGTGAAATTTTTGTTATTATATAGGAAGGAATTAGCAATACCAAGAAACAAATAGTGACTGTGAGTAAATTCAGCAACAATATATATCCCCAATTTAGGTAGACTGGGGCTTGATTGACGTAGTAATTTTCGGGATTCAATTGGATTATCCCGAATTGTTGTTGAATTAACAATAATGAGATTCCGATAAGATTACCCCAAAACAATCCTCTTACGATAAGATAAAAAGCATTGTATAGAAATATTTTTCGAACTGACCAATTATTAGCTCCTAATGCTTTTAGTATTCCTATCATTTGGGTTCGCTCGAGTATTAATACTAGTAGTGCAACGACCATATTAATCGTAGCGACAAGTATCATGACTACTAATATGACGATGATATTAAAATCAAATAGTTGAAGCCACTCGAATATATAGCTGTATTTTTCAATTATGGTTTTAGTATCGAGTGTTGACGACGTTTGTTCATAGACTTGCTCCCCTATTGACTTGATATCATTAAAATCATTTACAAAAACTTCAAAAGCACCTACTTGATCTGGCGCCCATTTATTGATACGCTGCATGTGGCGAATATCACCTATTACATATGTAGCATCGAATTCTTGAAAACCAGAATTGAAAATCCCAGTTATTTTAAATCTTCGGATGTTAGGTAATTGATTTTGGTTTTCTTTTATAAAGAATGTATTGAAAGAATCTCCCACTTTTAGATTCAATCTATTGGCAAGGAATTGCGATATCAATACTTCTTGATTGATGTTTTTTGAGAAATCAGGCAACTTTCCAGAAACCAGATACTCCTTTATATTATCCCATCTATAATCACTGCCTACTCCCTTGAAGATGATTCCCTCAAAAGCTGATTCGGTTCTGATAATTCCGGCTTTACTGGCGATGGCTTGAATATGACTCACTCCAGGAACAGCCGTGAATTTTGGATAAAAATCCTGTTTTTTAGAAATTGGAACTAATGTAACTTCGGATTGATTGTTATCGTAATTCGAAATAATGATATGTCCATTGAAAGCTGAAACCTTTTCTCGGATTTTTTGTTGCAACCCGATTCCCGTTGCTACCGAAACAATCATCATAATCATACCAATGGCAATTGCTGAAATTGCAATTTTTATAATTGGCGCAGATATGCTACTTTTATAATCTTTAGCAGTTATGAGTCGTTTGGCTATGAAATATTCTAAATTCAATTTGATTCGATTTCTAATTTGGATTTGCTTCACCAGTTTGCGTCGCTTGTGCCAAAAATACAGCTAAAACACGAATTACACTAATTGGCATTAATTTTATTTGAACCTATATATGACACCATTTTTCAAATTATCACTTTGCTTTATATTTTTAATAATCATTTCGACATCCTGTTCGGCTAGAAAAAAAGATTTAAAAGGAACTGTAAAATCGGATTTAGAAAACAGTAAAAACAAATCATCTAAAGAAATAAAAACTGGAGCCGACAATTATGAAAACTATCTCCCATTATTAAAGAACAAGAAAATTGGAATTGTAACCAACCAGACCGGAATCCTCTCCAATAAAACTCATTTGGTAGATTTCATATTAGAAAAAAATATTGCAATCCAAAAAATATTTGCACCTGAGCATGGTTTTCGCGGAACTGCAGATGCTGGCGAACATATAGTTGACGGTAAAGATTCTAAAACTGAGCTACCGATTATTTCTCTTTATGGCGATAATAAAAAACCGAAATCAGAACAACTAGCCGATATAGATATTATGATTTTTGATTTGCAAGACGTAGGCGCACGATTTTACACTTATATTTCTTCGTTACATTATATTATGGAAGCTTGTGCTGAAAATAATATTCCGCTTTTAGTTCTTGACAGACCGAATCCTAACGGAAGTATTGTAGATGGACCCATTTTAGAAAAAGCATTCACCAGTTTTGTGGGTATGCACCCCATTCCTTTGCTTCACGGAATGACAATTGGCGAGTATGCAAAAATGGTAAATGGCGAAAAATGGCTAAAGAGTGGTGTGCAATGCAAGCTGACCGTAATTCCATGTATTAATTACAACCGAAAAATGAATTATAGTCTACCTGTAAAACCTTCGCCAAATCTTCCAAATGATCAAGCCGTAAATCTTTATGCGAGTTTATGTCTTTTTGAAGGCACAAATGTGAGTGTGGGTCGTGGCACTGAAAAACAGTTTCAAATTTATGGCTCTCCTTATTTACCGAAAAGTGGTTTTAGTTTTATTCCTAAACCAAATTTTGGTGCTCAAAATCCAATTTACAATGGTATAGAATGTTACGGAGAAGATTTATCAACACATCCAAAAGTAAATCGATTGGAATTAAAATGGTTAATTAAAGCTTATCAAACCACGACAGACAAATCGAAATTTTTCAATCCCTTTTTTACAAAACTTGCAGGAACTAAAAAACTGCAACAACAAATAGAAAATGGAACTCCGGAAGAGGAAATCAGAGAAAGCTGGAAGAAAGGGTTAATTGAGTTTAAAAAAATGAGAACGAAATATTTGATTTATTAATCCTCACCCCTCCCGAAGCCTCGGGACTCTCCAAAGGAGAGGAAACGATACGGAAAATTTTTAAAGAGGCATTTTTTTCTTCATTTCCTCTACAATATTAAAAGCGGCTGGACATATTGCTACGTTTTTCAACGTTAGATCTGTAATTTGCTGGAACTTTTTCCTATCCGTATGCGGAAATTCTCTGCATGCTTTTGGGCGAACATCATAAATCATGCATGCATTTTCATTGTCCAGAAAAGTACACGGAACACTTTGCAACACATAATCCCTGTCTTCATCGATTCTCAAATGCTGTTCAATAAACTGCTGTGGCTTTTGTCTAAGATATTTTGAAACACGCTCAATATCCGCATCTGTAAATAATGGCCCAGTAGTTTTACAACAATTGGCACACTTCAAACAATCCGTTTTCTTAAATTCGGCGTCATGCAAATCCTGCATCACGTAATCCAAATTCTTAGGCGTCTTCTTTTTCAGCTTATCGAAATACTTTTTATTTTCGATATGCTTATCTTTGGCTTCTTTAGGAAGATTGTTTAAAATATGTTTCAAGTTTAAAATTTAAAGTTGGAACCACAAAAGTAACAAACTTGAATCCTGAAACCTTAAACTTTAAACAAAAAAGATGAAAGACCTTTTTGGCAAAGCCATACTTGATTTTCAAACTAATAATTCCCCAGAAGATTTAATCACGGAAACCTCCATTTCTGAAGACGACGAAATGAGTGTTGCCTATTTATTTCGTTCTTATAATGAAATGCCTAAATTGGAACAAAAAGCCTTACAACTTGCTAAGGGGAAGATTTTAGATGTTGGATGTGGTGCTGGAAGTCATAGTTTGTTTTTACAAAACGAAAGAAATTTTGATGTCCGTTCGATTGATATTTCTAAAAATGCAGTTGAAGCCTGCCAACTACGAGGTTTGAAAAATGTTCAAGTTCAAAATATTCTTGAAATGGACACTGACAATCCTAGAAATAAATTTGACACTATTTTATTATTAATGAATGGGACCGGTATTTTTGGAACACTAAAAGAGACGACTACATTTTTAGAGAAACTAAGAAGCTTACTTAATCCAAACGGACAAATTCTTATTGATTCTTCGGATATTATTTATATGTTTGATAATGATGAAGATGGCGGAAAATGGATTCCCAGCAAAGGGTATTATGGCGAATTGACTTTTACAATACGCTATAAAAATGAAAAAGAAGAAGAATTTCCTTGGCTTTACCTAGATTATAATACCTTACAGAATGCGGCTTTCGCCAATGGATTACAATGCGAATTAGTTCTTGAAGGGGAGCATTATGACTATTTAGCTAAACTTTCGATTTAAAAAAATAAATTACAATATGAAAAATTCATCATTAGAAAAATTACGTTATCCTATCGGAAAATTTATCGCCCCAGAAATCTATTCCAGCGATTATCTAACTAATAAAATAGCAGAAATCGCAAATTTCCCAGAGCGATTAAGAAAAGAAGTAATTCATTTAACCGATGAACAACTTGAAACACCATATCGTCAGGATGGATGGACAATTCGTCAAGTCATTCACCATTGCGCCGATAGTCACATGAATTGCTTCATTAGAATCAAGTGGACACTGACTGAAGACAAACCCGTAATAAAATTTTATCACGAAGATCGTTGGGCAGAATTGCATGATAATTTAACAATGCCTATTCAGCCTACTCTTTCCTTTCTGGAAGGCTTACATTTTCGTTTGGCATATCTAATGAATAGTCTTTCTGAAGCTGATTTAGAAAAATCCTTTATACATCCGGAGCATAACGCTGCATTTCAATTGAAGGAAATAATAGGAACTTATGCTTGGCATGGAAACCACCACTTAGCACATATTACGGAATTAAAAAAACAAAAAGGTTGGTAGTTTTAGGAGCTATGTTCGCTAGGTAATCGGATTGCAAAAAGTAAGTATTCCGAAAACTAGTTATAGATGATATTTAATTTAAAACCCCAAACTACAATTTGTAGTTTGGGGTTTTAAATTTTTAAGGAATATTCAAATATTTATGCGTTTGTAAAGAAACACGCCATTTCGGATTGTTCATCACATAATCTACAATCAACGGAGTCATTTCTTCTTTTTTACTCCATTCTGGTTGCAGGAATAAAATAGCATTATTATTCACTTTTTCAGCTTGCTCTTCAGCAAAAATAAAATCATGTTTATTATAAATGATTACTTTCAACTCATGTGCATTATCATAAACTGTCTGAGTAGGTAATTTATTTTTCTTTGGCGACAAACAAATCCAATCCCAAATTCCCGTTAATGGATATGCCCCTGAAGTTTCTATATGGACTTTTCTATTATTATCTTTTAGCTTTTGCGTAAGCAAAGACATATCCCACATTAGAGGTTCACCACCAGTAACTACAACCGTTTCTGAATACTTACTTGCATTTGTAACAATTAAGTCTACACCAGTAGGAGGATGCAATTCGGCATTCCAGCTTTCTTTAACATCACACCAATGACAACCCACATCGCACCCGCCAATTCTAATAAAGTATGCGGCTGTTCCTGTATGAAATCCTTCCCCTTGAATAGTATAAAATTCTTCCATCAACGGAAGCATCGCGCCTTTATTAACTTCTAATTGTATTTCTTTTGATAACATTATTTAATTTTAAAGTGCAAAGATAGTTAATTAGAAAATGAGTTAATTTGATATTTATAAAATGCTTTCTAAAAATCACCTCTAAAAGTATCTAGCTAGATCACTTCACCTAATTCAGAGCGAAAACTCCACTAATCTTAAGTAATTAACAGTCACGATTACGCACAAAAAAACCGATAACTTTAAAAAGTTATCGGTTTCAATTATTTAAAAAACAATTATTTTAACGTTTTCAATGATTCAGTTGCATAATTATTTGTAGGATCTAATGCAAGAGTTTTATTAAAATATTCTTTTGCTTTTACTTTATCCGTATTAGCGAAACTAGCTGCCATGTTATTATAACATTCAATCAATTTAGTTTTTACTGCTGGTTTAGCTAATTCTTCAGCACCTTTTTCAGTAACAACTGCGATATAAGCTTCATAATACTTAACCATCATGTCATCTTTTTCAAGCAATCTATTAGTTCTAGCTCTAAAGATATAAGCATCTTGAGTAGATGGTGAAGCTTCAATAACATTTCCAAAAGCTACATCCGCTTTTTGAAGTGCAATAGGATCTGGCTTAACAACATCCTTTTTAGTATTGTCATAATACAATGAGTTACCTAAATAGAAATTATCAAGCAAGTAATTTCTAGATTCTTTATTCGTAGTTGCTATTTCATAAATCGCAGCTGCTTCTTTGAATAATTTTTGTTCGTATAATTTTTTACCAATATCAGCAAGATTATTAGTGATGGAAATTTCCATTTCAACCGCTTTCTTAACATCTGAAACACCATTATTAAAAAGAGTAGGGTCAACAGTTTTACCATCAGCACTTATTGCTTTTTTAATTTTAGAAAAACCTAAATATTGATAATCTAAAGCAAGTACTTTATTAGCAGGATTTGCAATAAAACTTTCTAAAGATTGAATTGCAACATCAACATTCCCATTTTCATATGCAGCAAAACCTAAATAACGTAAAATTCTAGGATTTACTTTATCTAATTCTTTCATTTTATTAGCTTCAACTTCTAACGCTTTATAGTCACCCGCTAAGATTAAAAAGTCAGCATGACGCATACGAGAAGCTAACGAATAATCCGTTAAAGTCATGTATTTTTCATAATAACCTAACGCTTTTTGCAAGTACTCTTTACCTTTAGACGGCTCATTTCTTCCCCACAAATAATACGTTTCTGCCAATTCACGGTAAACAGGTCCGTAACTTGCATTTGTAGCAATTACGTTATCATATGCTTTTACTGCTTCAGTATAAGCTTTTGCCCCTTTAAGTAAAACACCTAATTGCATTTTAGCTCTAATTAAAGTAGGATCCGCTTGATAAGCATCACGATAAGCAACATATGCCTCATTTTGATTCTTATCTCCGTAAAAAGCATTCCCAAGTTCAAGTAAAACTTGTGCATCTTGAGGATTGTTAATTTTTGCTCTTGTCAAAATAGACAATGCACTTTTATAATCAGGCTTATTAGCCGCCATATATGCTTTACCAATGTAGATATATTCTTCTACATCTTTCTTTTTCATGTCTTTCGCAGCCAATGCAAAATTTGCTTGAGCAGCAGCTACATTTCCATTATCTAAGTCTAATTGACCTAACCCAATATAATTAAGTTTCGCTCCATCAGAACCAGTTAATCCTTTTTGAAAATAAATTTTAGCACTATCTGCTATGTTTTGAGTAAGATATACATTCCCTAAAAGGAAAGCAGCTCTCCCGTTAGATGGTTTAGAATTCACGATTGATTTTAAAATCGATTTTGCACTATCAAACTGTTCTGCGTCAATTGCTTTTTTGGCCGGATTCAAATCTTGCGCTTGACTTACGGTTACCGAAGCCAATAAAGCAACACTAAAAATTTTAAATTTATTCATCTTTATTGTAGTTAATTTATTTTTTATCATTTTCAATTTTATTCCTTATTGTAATATTCCTGCCAGGAATACGAACAGGAAGCAAACCAGATTTTAAAATTACTCTTTGTCCAATATCTCCGGCTACAAATGAAGCAAAGCCCATTCCTAAACCTGAATATCCTTGACAATTGATTATATACAAATCGCGTGCCAAAGGGTATTTCCCTTCTGCTATATTATTTTGGGAAGGAGAAAATGAATTATCAGTATTAAGTCCTTTAACACTTAACGTATTTACGTTATCAACATATTTTTGCATCGCAGGCATTGGTTGAGAAAGCCAATTAACTCCTACAATCCCAATCATCCCATCATTTTCAGAAACATATTTAATAACTTCATCATTGGTTTTAAATGAAAAAACACCTTTTTCTGGAATAGCATTTAAACCTGCTAGAGAATTTATATATCGAACTGTACTTGAGTTTGGATTATCAAACACTAACCCTTTAATGGACGGGACAGATTTCCCTTGCATATAATCAATTACATCTTTTAACGCTATAATAGTATCCTTATTGTTCTTATTTGAAATCAACGCAATTGCATCTGTAGCAAATATTGTTACTTTAGGGATGATTTTTCTTTGATCAAAAATCTTCAATTCTTCTGTTGTCAAATTTCTAGCCAAAATAGCTATTGCCGCTCTCTCCTTAAACAATGAATTAACAGTTTCAGATTCAGATTTTGAAATAAGTTTTATTTTAGCATCATATTTACTTTCAAATACAGCAACTTGATCCTCAATAATAGGCGTCAAAGTTTCATCCACAAAAATTGAAACAGAACCTTTCAGTATGGTTTCATTATCCTTTGAACTTTTAGACTGGTTACAAGCTAAGAAGACTACAATTACTGCAAGAAAAACAAAATACGAAATTTTAGCATAATTTTTCATAATCTAGTTTTTGTTATCATTAATAATTCGGAAGAATCTAATAGAAGCATATACAATAAGTAATACGCCAAACGCAATCCTATAATTAGGTTGAATTGCTAAAGGAAAATTCTTCATAAAGATAATAAATAAACCTAAAATAAGGTAAACTAGAAAAAACAAAATTCCTAAAACAAGAAGAAATCGCTCTTTAAGCGATTTCTTCTTAATATTATTTACTATGTTATTTAACATTATTCAGCAGATTGAATAGTAATTGGAAGAGAATAAAGTACCCTTACTTTTTTACCATTTTGCTCTCCTGGATTCCATTTAGGGCATTTGTTCAAAACACGTATTGCTTCTTTTCCTGTACCGTAACCAATATCTCTGATTACTTTGATATCAGTTAATGAACCATCTTTTTCTACAACAAAAGTAACATAAACTTTACCTTTTAAACCTTCTTCTTCAGGAGTTTGGTAATTATTACCAACATACTTATAGAATTTCTCCATACCTCCTGGAAAATCAGGTTTTACTTCGATACCTGCAGTGTTGTAAATTTGGTTATCTTCTTCAACTACAGCACTAGGTCCGTTTCCAACTGGTTCTACAGATAATTCAGCATCTGGATCCCCTTTAATAGTTTCTGCACCTAATTTTTTGTCTTTAATTTCAACAATTTTTGGTGGTTCTTCTGTAACCTCATCTGCTTTAGCCACAACTGGCTTAACAAATTTCACTTGGTCCACTTTTGGTGGAGGTGGTGGAGGTGGTGGAAGATCTTTTTTTACTTCTTCTTTCTTAGGCGGCAACTTTACAGTTGTAATCTTAGTATCTAAAGTATCAGAATCATCTGAAGAATTAGGAATAAGACTCATTATAAGTGGCGCACTAACAGCAAGAGCGAAAACAATTGCGCCAAGCACAAGAGCTTTAACCGTAGTCTTCGTATTTGTTTTTCTAAGCTCATAAGCACCATAGGCCTTATTGCGACCTTCGAATACAATATCAAGCCATTGGTTTGTGAATATATCTAATTTCATTTTTCTTAGTTATTAGGTTATTGAGTAATAAGATAAATCTTATTTACCTTCTAACAATTTTTGTTCCTCAGGAGTAAAATCATTTACGATTGCATATGTTGGAACATCAACAATTGCCATTTCGTCTAGAATATCTACTAAATTACGGTAATTTGATTTTTTACTTGGCTTGATAATTACAATCATTCCTTTATCTTTCTTACCGGTATATTCTAATACTGATTTTTTTCTCTTCAATAATTCTTTACGAATACCTTCTTTACCATAAGAGATTTCCTTAGGACCAGCAATAGGAGTAGCCAATAAACCCATGTAATATGTCATTTTGTTATTAGCACCTAATAACACAGTCATTGTACGGTTTTCGTCAACTTTAATTGGTTTATCCTTAGTTTTATCGTCTTCTTTATCTGGCAAACCCAAAGGCATCGATTGCGGTTTAGACAACGTAGTAGTAAGCATAAAAAATGTAATCAATAAGAATGCCAAATCCACCATAGCAGTTAAATCTACTTTTGAATTTGCCTTTTTACTTCTTACTTTTCCACCTTTTTTGCCTCCACCGTCGCCGGTATTTAATTCAGCCATTTTAGTGTATTTTTTTTAGTTATTTATCTTTTGCTCTCAAACCAGTAACTAGATTGAAGCTATTGATTTTTTGGTCTTGTAAAATATCCATTACCTTTTTAATAGACGGATATTCTTCCTTTGCATCACCTTTTATAGCAAATTGCAATTCTTTATCATCGACCTCAATATTTGCAATACGAGCATTGTAAATCCACTCTTTCAATTGATTATCAAGTGAATCTTTAGGAACTCCCGGCTGAACACCTTCTTTACTTCGCTCTGCAGTTTTCATAGAGATAAGTTGCTTTAAGTTTGAAATCGGCACTCCAATTCCTTCCATTAAAGCAAATTTTGATGATTCATCCTCTGTAAATGCAACACCATATTTTTGTCCCATTAATTCTAAAGTTCTTTTACGAACTTCTCTTCCTTTTAGGTCAAAAAACACTTTCCCTTTTCCAACAGTAATCGTTGCTAAATCCGAATCCGGCAACTTAGACTGAACTGTTGAAGCTGGCGTATCTACCGGCAATGCTTCTGGAATCTTAGCTGTAGCGGTCAAAATAAAGAACGTAAGCAAAAGAAAAGCCACATCACACATAGCAGTCATGTCAATAGACGCTGCTTTTTTGGACATTTTTATAGCCATTAATATATTTTTTAATATTTATAAGAAAATAGCTCTTTTACAAGATTACTATTTTCTTATAAACTAAATTATTAATTATTTTTGTGTACTTCTGTAGTGTCTGTAAGTATTTACAATTGTATTACCTGCCTCATCAATAGAATAAGTCAAAGTATCAATTTTAGAAGTAAAAAAGTTGTAAGCAACGATTGCTAATGCAGAAGTAGAGATACCTGTTGCAGTGTTAATCAAGGCTTCAGAGATACCATTTGCAAGTGCAGCTTGATCTGGAGTTCCAGCAGAAGCCAAAGCACCAAACGCTTTAATCATCCCTGTTACTGTTCCTAACAAACCTGCAAGAGTTCCTAATGAAACTAATGTAGAAAGAATAGTCATATGTTTTTCTAACATTGGCATTTCTAATGAAGTCGCTTCTTCAATTTCTTTGTGAATTGTTTCAGCAGCAGCTTCGCTATCTAATCCTTCTTTTTTAACATCTTGGTATTTCAATAAAGCAGATTTAATTGCATTTGCAACTGATCCTTTTTGTTTGTCACATAAAGCGATAGCACCGTCAATATCACCTGTAGTAATATTTCCTTGAACACTTTTCATGAATTGATCAAGATTTCCTTTACCAGCTGCTTTTGAAATAACTGCAAAACGCTCGAATGAAAACACAATAACCATTAATAAACAACCTAATAAAATAGGTACAATAGGACCTCCTTTATAAACCATTGCCAAGTAATTTCCTGGTAGTGGGTGACCTGTATTAATTCCACCCTCGAAATTAGCACCATTACCCATTATAAAATTCCATACTATCCATCCAACAAAAACACATGCTACAATAATGATTCCTGAAATCATTCCTCCACCTTTTGAACCGTTTTCTTTTTTAACGTTTGCCATTTTTTTTAATTTTAATAGTTTTAAATAATTTATTCTTTAGTTATAATAAACTTGTAGTGGAGCAAATTTATATTTTTAGTTTAAATAAAAAAACTTTTTTTAATTTTATTCTAATTAATTTTATTCCGAAAAATAATTTGTTAATTTAAAATTTGCATTTATATCAGAATTCACAAGTAAATCAGTTGTTTTACAAAAAAAAACATATTGTTTTATGACATATTAAGATAATTTTTCAATAACCAGATTGAAATAGCTAAAAATATTTTTTTTTATTATTAACAATAAAAAAGCAGGAAAACTGCAGTTAACGCTTTATTTATACAAATTACAATAATTAATACCTTGCAAATCATTTAAATTAGACCCCCATTATGAGCAGAAAAGAAGATTTCACACAACACATTACAAACGGTTATATTTCGAAAGGAGAAAGCATTATTTTAGGTGGAGCAATATTAGACGGCGAGGCTTTGGCGGATGCACATGTAAAAATACCATTAAAAACAATGAACCGACATGGCTTAATTGCCGGTGCTACCGGAACAGGAAAAACTAAAACTATCCAGGTCCTTTCAGAACAGTTGTCCTCTTTTGGAATTCCAGTATTAATGATGGATATAAAAGGGGATTTTAGTGGTATTGCAAAAGAAGGGGAGGAAAAACCTTTTATTACCGAACGTCATGCTAAAATCAACATCCCATACAGTGTATCCAGCTTTCCGGTTGAATTACTGACTTTGTCTGAACAAAATGGAGTACGCCTTCGTGCAACAGTATCAGAATTTGGTCCTGTACTATTCTCAAGAATATTAGGATTAAACGATACTCAAGCTGGCGTTATTGCTGTTATATTCAAATACTGTGATGACAATAAAATGCCTTTATTAGATCTTAAAGACATCAAAAAAGTAATCAATTATATAACCGAAGAAGGAAAAGACGAGATTACGGCAGATTATGGTAAAATTTCAACTTCAACCACTGGAATTATTCTTAGAAAAATAATTGAATTAGAGCAACAAGGTGCTGACTTATTTTTTGGAGAAATGTCTTTTGATATTGAGGATTTGATGCGAATTGATGAAAATGGTAAAGGATATGTCAACATCCTTCGTTTGACTGATATTCAAGATAAGCCAAAATTATTTTCGACATTCATGCTTAGTTTATTGGCTGAAATATACCAACAAATGCCTGAAAAAGGAGATGCCGATCAACCTGAATTAGTAATTTTTATTGATGAAGCCCATTTAATATTTAATGAAGCAAGCAAAGCATTATTAGAACAAATAGAAACTATCATAAAATTAATCCGTTCAAAAGGAATTGGGATTTACTTTATTACTCAAAATCCTATGGATATTCCAAGTGGCGTTTTGGCACAATTAGGTTTAAAAATACAACATGCTTTAAGGGCTTTTACTGCCAATGATCGACAGGCAATAAAACAAACAGCCGATAATTATCCAACATCAGAATATTACAAAACCGATGAAGTGCTGACTAGCCTTGGAATTGGAGAAGCTTTGGTTACTGCACTCAACGAAAAAGGAATTCCTACTCCGCTTGCTGCGACCATGATGCGTGCACCGATGAGCAGAATGGATATTTTAACAGAAAGTGAAATTCAAGAAATCAACACTAAATCAAAACTGGTAAAGAAATACAGTGAACTTATTGATCGTGAAAGTGCTTACGAAATGCTCAATAAAAAAATTGTTATTGTCGAACAGGAAGTTGCAGCACAAGAACAAGAAAAAACAATTAAAAAAGAAGAAAATAGTGGACCAAGCACGGCGAGTGTTGTTGGAAAATCCGTTTTAAAAGTATTGACTAGTGCAACTTTTATAAGAGGCGCTTTTGGTATTTTAACAAAAATGTTCAAAAAATAAGTTCTACAGCACCCTTTTAGAATCAAACTTCTTGAAGAGTATTTCAAAAATCAATTCAAAAAATGAAAAAATATTTTATTCAAAAAACACCATTTGTTGTTCCAACAACAGATGGTAAATTAATTGAAGAGCATCACGGAATCGCAACCACAAACAATCCTGATATTTCAATTGCACACATGATTGCACCGCCCAAGTGGAGCGAACCTTTTCAAACACCCGAATTTGAAGAATACACCTATATTATAAAAGGAAAAAAGCAATTTATCATTGAAGATGAAATTGTAATTCTTGAAACTGGTCAATCTATAAAAATTGAGAAAAACACTCGGGTACAATATTCTAATCCTTTTAATGAACCGTGTGAATATATTGCCATTTGCAAACCTGCTTTCGATTTCACAAAAGTACACCGTGAGGAATAAATAGTCTCGGAAGCCTCACCTGATTTTATTTCTAAGGAGTTTTATGCACTTCGTTTAAAGCGGAAATCCCATCTCGTTAAAAAAATGAGATGGGATTTCAGCTATTAACTAGAAGCGAACTGACCTTAAATAACTCCAAAAAAACTATTGCAATAATTCCAATATTTTGTTCTCTACAGTTTGGCTATTCCAAATATTTTCAATGTTTTCCATTTTTAAAATTTCCTCCATAATGGCATTTTGATAATCCCCAATTGCCAAAGCTTCGGCATAAGGACGATCACTAAACGTTACTCTACTATAAAGCGGAATCCATTTATCAGGATGTTTATCCGAGAAGGATTTTTCGATTTTCTTTTGTAATAAGAATTTTTCATCAGCTGTTTTAGAACTCATCTCCATAAAATTACGATAGGAAAGTTCTGCAATTGCATCTGCATTTGGTTTACGTGATTTTTGATATTCCGAAAAAATAGTTTTCCAATCATCACCATACTTTTCAATCATTTCATATAGCACTGAAATATCTTCAAAACCCGCATTCATTCCCTGCCCATAAAATGGCACAATTGCATGACAGGCATCACCAATTAAGGCAATTTTATCTTCATAAGTCCAAGGAAAGCATTTCATGGTTACCAACGTACTTGTTGGGTTATTGAAGAAATCTTCTGTCAATTTTGGAATTACATCAATCGTATCTGGTAAATTCTTTTCAAAAAAAGCTTCGACCTCTTTTTGATCTTTTAATGCTGCAAAAGAATTTTCTCCTTCAAAAGGCATAAACAAGGTACACGTAAAACTACCGTCTAAATTAGGCAATGCAATCAACATGTATTCGCCGCGTGGCCAAATATGAAAAGAATTCTTGTCTAATTTATGTGTGGCATCATTATTTGCAGGAATATTTAATTCTTTATATCCAATAGGCAGAAATTCTTGTGAATAATCAAACATGCTTTGACGTTGCATGCGGTGACGAATTCTAGAAAAAGCACCATCGGCACCAAAGACCATATCGTATTTTTTTTCTTGCCAAGCTCCTCTTTCAGTTTCTCCAATATGCAGGGTCGCATCATCTAAAGTTACATCCCAAATTTTATGATCAAAAAAGAATTGAGCACCTGCAGTTTCGGCCAAGTCAATCATTTTTCTATTTAAAGTTCCTCTCGAAATCGAATAAATAGATTCCCCTTCTTGTCCGTAATTTTGAAAATTAAGCTTATCCACAAGATGAATGGCACGTTTATCCATAGGAATTGCAATCTCACGTACCGCATCACCCACTCCTACTCCATCTAGCGCTTTCCAACCCCGGTTAGACATGGCTAAATTGATGGAACGTCCTGAAAACTGAATTTGTCTAATATCTGGACTTCTATCATAAACATGAACTATATGTCCTGCTTTGCGAAGGTAAATAGCTAATAAAGATCCTACTAATCCAGAACCTACAACCGCTATTTTTTTGGGAGTTTGCATTAATTTTTTATAAAAAGTTAGGCAAAATTACTGATTTTATTAGACTAAGGACTTTAAAACTATTAATTTTTATAGGGAACAAAGACCAATTTTGTTGAAGTTCTAACAATCTCATCCTTATTAAGTTTCATTTTTCTAAATTTTCCCGCATTGTAAAGTTCCGCTTGATCGCTGTAATGTGAACTCAATGGATTCCCTGATTGTCCTGTTGGCAGAATACTCCAACTGTTTTCTACATCCGAAAAATCAATAATTCTTCTCGTTGAAGGCCCTCCTTTTACAACATAATTTGCTTCATCTGTATAATCAAAAAACTGATTGTTGATTACCTCATTGGACCCTGGAACTTCAAAAGGCCCCACATTGAAAATTCTTCGTAATGCAGCCACTTTACCCAATGGATGCTGATGTTCTAAAACATGTACTTTATTCCAAGTCCAAGCTGGCACTGAATTCCCTAATTGTTTTTCTAATGAAACAATAGCTTCCTTAAACGATTGTGAAAGGATTTGAGATCTAGTTTCTTTTACACTTTTGCTAGTAATATTATCCCACCAAAGTGAATTTTCATTAGCCATTTGTTTAGCTACAATTTGCTTCATAATATGTGTTCCAAGAAATTGTTTGAAATTAGTTTCACCGAGTTCGTCTTCAAAGGTATTTTTCAAATAAAGATAAATCCATTTGTTGTAAATTGTTGGAGCGACGTCATTAAGATTATTAGATCCTTGCCAAGATTTTAAAATAGTAATGGCTTCTTTTTCATTTTTAGAAAGGGCATTATAATTGACACTCGAAAATAAATTTGACAGAACTTGTGGAGCTGCTAATGAAGTGTTATCGAAAATCATTTTACTAACAGACTCCTTATCCCAATTTGATTTTGGATTTAATAACTGGGTGATTCTTTTGGCTCTGTCTTCTGGGAGGTAATACCCCGGATATAAAAAACCGTCTATTGGTTCCGGTTGATTATTCGCAGAATACACATAATTCCAATCTGGATTCTCCGCCGAAGGATTTTTGGAGAAATCCAAATATTCGATAATATCATCTTTACCGCTGGCTCCATCCAAAATAAAATTAGTATTCACCCCCTCATTGTGTTTGTATAATTTTCCTGTCGCCCACCAAGCCACATTTCCTTTGGCATCGCCATACATTACATTCAATCCCGGCGCAGCAATTAAAGCTACTCCTTTGTGAAAATCTTCTTTACTTTTGGCATGCGAAAGTCTATAAACAGCATCTAGAATTTGTATGGGCTGCTGTGTATAAATCCAAGACATCGCAACGGGTTTCTTTTTATTTAAACCATCAATAAGATCATTCATAATAGGACCGTGACGCGTCACTTTTACATTTAAAACTACATCTGCGGTATCTTTTACTTTTATAGTTTTTTTTCTAATTTCATATGCACTGAAACCGTTTGGCGTTTTGTAAACATTCGCATCATTTGGATTATTTTCTTCTTGGTACAAATCAATATCATCATTTTCAAACATCGTCAAACCATACGCATATTCACGATTGTGACCTAACAAAGGATAGGGTGTTCCCGCCAAATAACAACCGTACAATTCAAAATCAGGCGTTACCAAATGTGCTTCGTACCAAGTTCCGGGTTGTGAAAAACCGATGTGAGGATCATTGGCAAAAATAACTTTACCGTTCTTAGTTTTCTTTGGTGCTATAACCCAACTATTACTTCCTACAAATGGAGGAATTGGCGACTGATCTAAAAGCGAAGCTATCGATTTTGCAATAGTGTTATATTCCTGTGGTTTTTCTTTGGCGTTTTTTATTCGAGTGGTATTAAAAGAGCCGTCAATTCCAAAATCCTTGAGATACTCCATTCCATATTTATTTCGTATATCTGTCAATAACGGATCTGATTTTTGAGCCATTGCAAAACTAAAAGACATATATCCAAAAATATTATAGACATCTTTTATCGTAAATTTCTCTTTCTTCACTCCAACTAAACTAAACTCTATTGGTGTTTTTCCTTCATCAATATATTGATTAATTCCATCCAAATATGCCATCGTCAATTGGTAACTTGGGCTATTTTTATCAAAAGTTGCAATCGCTTTTGCTGAAGCTTCTTCTATTCCCAGTCCTGCAAAAAATTTATCGTTTTTCAATGCGACCGAACCAAAAATTTCAGACAAGCGCCCAGGAGCAATGCGTCGCATCAATTCCATTTGCCATAACCGGTCCTGTGCATGCACATAACCCAAAGCTTCCATAGCATCCTTTGAATTATTGGCATAAATATGAGGCACTCCAAATTCATCAAAATATACCGTTGTTTCTTTCTGAATATTTTTCAGTTGCAATTCGCCTTCATATTTTGGTTTTAGATAAAACCCATAAACAATTAAAGCTATTGTTATAATCGCTACTAACGTAAGTAAAACCAGAAATATCTTTTTTATTTTTTTCATTTTTGGATAAATTGATAAACAAATATATAGGATTTGAAAGTTATTTTAAAGTATTTATTTTCTATAGCTTTTTGATTTTAAAATATTGAATACAATTATTTTGTTTAATTTATTTTAAATTTAATTAAACAAAAAGTATATTTGTTCTAAATTAAAAAAGACATGAAGCATATTACTAGAGACGATATTTCCCAAATGGAGAAAATCGAAAGATTAAATTTGATCAATTCTTGCACCGGATATAAATCCGCTAATTTACTTGCTACAAAATCCATTGATGGAAAATCTAATGTAGCCATTTTTAGCAGCATCACTCATTTAGGAAGTAATCCTGCCTTGATTGGATTTATAATGAGACCTACAACCGTTCCAAGAGACACGTACAAAAACATACGGGAAACAGGTTACTTTACCGTGAATCACATTACGGTGGATATGATTGAGGATGCGCATCACACCTCGGCAAACTATGAATTGGGAATTTCTGAATTTAACAAAACCAATCTTGAAGAAGAATATAAAAATAATATTGAAATCCCTTTCGTAAAAGGAAGTCCGGTTCAATTGTATTGCAAGTATGTAAATGAATATTTTATCAAGGAAAATGACACCATTCACATTATTGCTTCTATCGAAAATTTATTTTTTGAAGAAGAATTAGAACACAAAGATGGTTGGTTACAAATTGACAAAGGAAACGTTGTGGCATTAAATGGACTCGACGGGTATTGTTTACCCAAATTAGTGGATCGTTTTCAATATGCCCGAAAAGAAATCCCAACTACTTCATTTTTCAAAAAATAGAAAATGAAAAAACTGCGATTAATCCTTGGCGATCAGTTAAATTCACAGCATTCCTGGTTTCAGGAATGTGACAATAACACGATTTATGTCTTGGCAGAAATACGTCAGGAAACTGATTATGTAAAACATCACATCCAAAAAGTGGTAGCATTTTTTCTGTCGATGAGGAATTTTTATACAGCTATAAAAGCAGATGGACATCAAGCGGTATATTTTCAAATTACCGATGCCGAGAATCCACAGGATTTAGAAAAAATTATTGGCGTTTGTATCGAAAAGTATAAAATAGAAAAATTTGAATACCAGTTACCCGACGAATACCGACTGGATCAACAACTAAAAATGATTTGTTCCAATCTAAAAATCAAATCAGAAGCTTTTGACTCCGAACATTTTTACACCACGCGTCACGAACTCACCGTTTTTTTTGAAGGAAAGAAGTTATTGTTGATGGAAAATTTCTATCGCAACATGCGTAAAAAACATCATATCTTAATGAATGGGGCAACTCCTTTGGGAAACCAATGGAATTTTGATGCTGATAATCGTAAAAAATACAAAGGCGAAGTTCCAGTTCCGCCAGAAAAAAATTTTCATCTGAACGTTTCTGAAGTTATAACTCAAATAAAAGAAGCTGGTATAATCACTTTTGGAAACATTGACACGAATAATTTCAGTTGGCCTATTTCTCGTGAGCAATCTCTGGAGGTTTTAGATTATTTCTGTAGAAATCTGTTGAAACATTTTGGTGATTATGAAGATGCAATACATACCCAAGAAAAATTCCTTTTCCATTCTCGTTTGTCTTTTGCCATGAATAGTAAAATGCTTTCGCCAAAAGAGGTCATCGAGACCGTTATTTCTTTTTATCATGCAAATGAGGCCGAAATAACACTCTCGCAAGTAGAAGGATTTGTGCGTCAAATTCTGGGTTGGCGAGAATACATTCGGGGAATTTATTGGAAAGAAATGCCCAATTACGCCCAAATGAATGTTTTGAAAAACTACAACAAGTTACCAGATTTTTTCTGGACAGGTAAAACCAAAATGAATTGCATGAGTTACGCTATCAATCAAAGTTTAGATGAAGCCTATGCACATCATATTCAACGCCTCATGGTGATAGGGAATTTTACGCTACTGACACAAATTCATCCAGATGAAGTAGACCAATGGTATCTGGGCGTTTACATAGATGCTATTGAATGGGTCGAAATGCCAAATACCCGCGGTATGTCACAATATGCAGATGGGGGAATTATTGCTACAAAACCCTATGTCTCTTCCGGAAGTTACATCAATAAAATGAGTAATAATTGTGTCAAATGTCATTACAATGTCAAAGAGAAATTTGGAGATAAAGCATGTCCATTTAATACGTTATACTGGAATTTTCTGGATGAAAAAAAAGAGTATTTCAAAGGAAACCAACGCATGGGAATGATGTTGAATTTATTAAATAAAATAAATCCCGAAGAATTGTATAAAATCAAAATTAAGGCCAATGCTATTATTGGAGATATGGATTCCTATTAAACTTAAAGACTGCAACAAATAAAAAGAGTGTTTAAATTCGATTAGAACTTAAACACTCTTTTATATAAAAATTTATGTATTATTTTTTACTTCCGTCAATAATCGCACCAGTCCCAGCACCTACTCCTGCTCCTGCCAAACCACCAATTATTGCTCCCTGACCTTTTTTCTTACTGATGATTGCTCCTGTAACCGCTCCAACCCCAGCTCCAATAACTGCTCCTTTTGCAGCTCCACTCCAACCTTTCTTTTTCGTGGTCGTGGTAGTTGTGGTAGCTGCTGCCTGATGATTGACAACAACAACTTCTTTTTGGGTTTCTATCTTGGCATCTTTAACTTTAGTCATTTCAATTTGCATGGAATCTATGACTTTTTGTTTCTCAAATTCAACATTCATGGAATCTACAGTAACTTGTTTCATGGAATCCACAGTAGCCAGTTTCGCTTTTTGAAGCTCCATTTTTCCTTGATTTTGACAAGAAACAATAACTAATGACAGTACTGTAATGTATATTTTTTTCATGATTTTAAATTTTTCATAATTTCTAATCCTACAAAGGAACGTTCAAACTATCAAATAAAACTTATAGAATTTAAACTATTTCTTATATAATTACGGTACTATTACCCTAAAATTCCGGCTTTCAAGATTTGACCAAAGTCATACATATCCTCAAAAGAAGTATATAATGGAACTGGAGCCAAACGAATAACATTAGGTTCCCGCCAATCCGTTATAACACCATTTTCCATAAGATAGTCAAACAAACTGCGTCCTTCTCCATGAAGTAATACTGACAATTGTGACGCTCTTTCGGATGGATTTGATGGTGTAATGATTTCGAAGCTACTATCCACCTCCTTGTCTATCTCATGTAGAATAAACTCTAAATAGGAAGTAATTTTATCTCTTTTTTGGATTAAAGCGTCCATTCCTATTTCATCAAACATTTCAACTGATGCCAAATAGGGTGCTAAAGAAAGCACTGGTAAATTACTGATTTGCCAACCATCGGCACTATGAATGGGATCGAAAGTTTGTTCCATCTTGAAACGACGTTCTTTATTGTGCCCCCACCAACCGGCGAATCTTGGCAACTCCGAATTATTGTGGTGCTTTTCATGAATAAAACATCCTGAAGCATTTCCAGGACCTGAATTCATGTATTTATAACTGCACCAAGCGGCAAAATCCACATCCCAATCGTGCAATTCCAGTTTTATATTTCCTGCAGCATGAGCTAAATCCCAACCTACATAAGCTCCTGCTCTATGACCTGCGGCAGTTATCGTTTTCATGTCAAAAACTTGCCCCGTGTAATAATTGACACCGCCAATTAAAACCAAAGCCAATTCCTCACCTACTTCTTCAATTTTGGACAAAACGTCTTCTAAGCGAATATTGTGCTCGCCTTCGCGACGCTTGATTTCAACAATAGCATCTTCTGGTTTGTTCCCGTGAAAATGCACTTGACTTTGAAACATATATTGATCTGAAGGAAACGCTTTTTCCTCACAAATGATTTTATATCTGGTTGTTGTGGGTCGGTAAAAAGAAACCATCAACAAATGAAGATTAACCGTCAACGTATTCATTACAGTTACTTCACTTGGCAAGGCACCAACAATTTTACTCAACGGATTCGCAAATCGCTCTTGGTAATCCCACCACGGTTTTTGTGCATAAAAATGACCTTCAACGGCAAGGTTTCCCCAGTCATTCATAACCTCATCTACGTATGCTTTGGTGCGTTTAGGTTGTAATCCCAGTGAATTTCCTGTAAAATAAATTACTTTTTTTCCGTTTACCTGCGGAAAAATAAATTCATCTTGGTATTTATTTAACTGATCTTGTAAATCGAGTTGTTTTGCAAATTCAAGGGTATTTTCAAAAGTCATTGTTTGTGTTTTGTTTGGTAAAAGTAGTAAAAAAAGACCGATAGATAAAAGCCTTTTAAAAGGATAGACCTAAAGATAATAGTTAAAAAATAAACTTTGGAGAAGGAAAAAATAATTCATCTATAGCATACTGAATTAAAAACAAACTCGTTATTTGATTATATTTGATTGAATATAAAATCTTAGCTATGCTTAAAAACAATTTGAATGTTATTATTATTTCGCTGGCAGTTGTGATTTCAGCTTATTTATTTTCGAATGCTTTTCAGAATCGAAATAAGAACAATGATACTATAAGCGTGACTGGTCTAGGGAAGAAAGATTTCGTTTCGGATTTAATAGTGTGGAGCGGTTCTTTCTCTAAAAAAAGCACCACTTTGAAAGAAGCTTATGCATCATTGGATACCGATAGAGAAAAAATAAAAAGCTATTTATCAAGTAAAGGAATTGCTCCGACTGAAATGGTATTTTCCGCGGTGAATTTTAATAAAGATTTCCAAACTGTTTTTAATGAAAATGGAACTACAAAACAACAAATTTTTACCGGATTCACATTGACTCAAAGTGTGAGTATACAATCTAAGGAAGTTAATAAAATTGAAGAAATATCAAGACAATCCAGCGAATTAATTAATTCGGGAGTAGAATTTTACTCTAATCCTCCTGAATATTATTACACCAAATTAGCGGAGTTGAAAATAAAAATGATTGCCGAAGCTACAAAAGACGCGAGTATCAGAGCTAAAAGTATTGCCGAAAATGCAGATGCAAACCTTGGGAATCTAAAAAAATCAGATATGGGTGTTTTCCAAATAACGGGTCAAAACTCATCGGAAGATTTTTCTTATGGCGGTTCATTTAATACGCAGTCCAAAAACAAAACGGCTAATATTACAGTAAAACTGGTTTATCAAGTGAATTAGGAATACAAATCATGAATCATCCCTAATTATTTTGTGTGAGGGATGGAAGCGGCATCCTTTATTTTCTTTCTTTAAGAAAATAAAGATACAGCGTACAGCCCGACCCGCTTTTTCAGCGGGACACACACCAAAAAAAAATCTCGCCATTGCTGACGAGATTTTATTATTTAGAATCTGAAATAAATTCAGATTATATGATCAACATGGCATCACCATAAGAATAGAATTTGTATCCTTCTTTGATTGCTTCTGCATAGGCTCTTTTCATTAAATCATGTCCGCAAAATGCTGAAACCATCATTAATAAAGTAGATTTTGGTGTGTGAAAATTTGTAATCATACACGTAGCAATACTGAAATCGTGAGGAGGAAATACAAATTTATTTGTCCAACCATCAAAAGGATTTAGCGTACTTTGTGATGAAACAGAACTTTCGACGGCACGCATAGAAGTAGTTCCTACTGCACAAATACGTTTCTTTTTCACTTTGGCATCGTTAACAATATCACAGGCTTCTTGAGTGATTTTTAATTCCTCAGAATCCATTTTGTGTTTTGATAAATCTTCAACCTCAACTGGATTGAAAGTTCCCAAACCTACGTGAAGCGTAACTTCGGCAAATTTTATCCCTTTAATTTCCAGTTTTTTCAACAAATGTTTCGAGAAGTGCAATCCTGCAGTTGGTGCCGCAACAGCTCCTTCTTCTTTAGCATAAATAGTTTGGTAACGTTCCGCATCTTCTGGAGTTACGTCTCTTGAAATGTATTTTGGGATTGGAGTTTCTCCAAGTTCCGTTAATTTATTTCTGAATTCTTCATAAGAACCATCGTAAAGGAAACGCAATGTTCTACCACGAGAAGTGGTATTGTCGATAACTTCGGCAACTAATGAGTCGTCATCTCCAAAGTATAATTTATTTCCAATTCTGATTTTACGCGCTGGATCAACTAAAACATCCCAAAGTCTTTGCTCAGAGTTTAATTCTCTAAGTAAAAAAACTTCGATTCTTGCTCCTGTTTTTTCCTTGTTTCCATACAAACGCGCTGGAAAAACTTTAGTATTATTCAGAATTAAAACATCTCCGTCATCAAAATAATCGATAACATCTTTGAACATTTTATGTTCTATAGTTTGCTTCTTACGATCAATAACCATTAGACGTGATTCGTCCCTGTTTTCAGCTGGATATTCGGCAAGAAGTTCTTTTGGTAAATCGAATTGAAAATGTGATAATTTCATTTAAAAAATTTATGAGTTATGACTTATAAATTAGGCCCATCAACATCGCTCAGGACAGCAAAATTCTAAATCGTTTGCAAATATACGATTGTGAGATAGGCGTTGTCAAGTGTTTTGCCTTTTATTTTCAAAAGCAGCTGATTCACTAGTGTTTACAACTCTTATTTTTCTGAAATTTCGAAGCCTAAAGTTTTTAAATCATTCCAAAAATCAGGATACGATTTTGAAACTACTTCTGCATTTTCGATGATTATTGGTACTTTTAAAGCTAATGGCGCAAATGCCATCGCCATTCTGTGATCGTTATAAGTAGCAATTGGCACATTCTGATTAATTGCGTTTGAAGCAACAAGTGTCAAGCTGTCATTGGTAACTGATATATTAGCACCGAGTTTTGTCATCTCAATTCGCAGTGCTTCCAGCCTGTCAGTTTCTTTAATTTTCAAAGTATGAAGTCCGGTAAGATGACAACCAATTCCTAGTCCAAGGCAAGTAACTACAATGGTTTGTGCAATATCAGGTGTATTGTTAAGCTCAAAAGTTACCGTTTGAGGAATAAAATCCACTTGTTTTGTAAGCGTCATTTTATTTTCTTCAAAATGCGTGTCAACTCCCATTTGCTTATAGATTTCAACCAAAGCGGAATCTCCTTGCAAACTAGTTTCTTTATAACTCGTCAATGAAATAGCTGCGTTATCTGCTAAAGCAGCCAAACTGAAAAAGTAAGAAGCTGAACTCCAATCGGATTCTACGGTCATTACTTTCGATTCCACTTCTTTTTTTGGATAAACAGTAATCACATTTCCTTCAAAACTAGTTTTGATGTCCAAATCATTCAACAAAGCCAAGGTCATTTTAATATATGGAACTGACGTGATTTCACCAACTAAAGTGATTTCAATTCCATTTTCTAGTTTTGGCGCCACTAGTGACAATGCAGATATGTATTGACTGCTTACATTTGCCGGAATGTTAACCTTAGAAGCGGTGATTTTTTGTCCTTTGATTCGAATAGGTGGATAACCTACTTCATTTTCATAAGAAATTTGTGCACCCAATTGTTGCAATGCTTCCACCAAAACTTTTATTGGACGCTCAGTCATTCGCTGAGAACCAGTCAACACTACTTCACGACCTTCGTTTACAGCAAAATAAGCTGTTAGAAAACGCATCGCTGTTCCCGCATGATGAATATCTACTATTTCCTCGTTTCCTTTCAATGCTTTTTGCATTACTTCACTATCATCTGAGTTTGAAGTATTGGCCAAAGTAATATTGGGGAACAAGGCTTGCAACAATAATAGTCTGTTGGTTTCACTTTTTGAGCCGGTAACTGCAATTTGAGCTTGTAAATTAGAATGGGAAGTTTGTAACAGTAAATTCATCTTAGGTTGATTGTTTGGTACGTTTTGGCAAATTTATTTTAAAAAAAGCATACACCAAAGCTTTACCTCTACTTATAACATTATTTTAGTTTCTCGTTGTTTTTGTGACGGTCTTTGTCACGGATCGATTTCAGATCCATTTTCTTATCGAAAGCAGCTTGTAAATCGATTCCCGTTTGGTTTGCCAAACATAAAACCACGAAAACCACATCGGCTAATTCTTCGCCAAGGTCTTTGTTTTTATCCGATTCTTTTTCGGATTGTTCTCCGTAACGACGAGCAATGATTCGGGCTACTTCTCCTACTTCTTCAGTAAGTTGTGCCATATTGGTCAATTCATTAAAATAACGAACGCCGTGTTCTTTTATCCAAGTGTCAACGTCTAGTTGGGAGTTTTTTAGGTTCATTATTATAGTTTTTTAAGTACTATTTTTTCGTTTTGTTTATCAATAATTTTTTGAAAGAATTCTTTTAAATCATAATAATAATCCGCAGGCAAAATGGCAGCATTAATTTCTCTCGTAATTATGATTTGAATTCTATTTCCTTCAACCTGTGTATTAATTGTAAATAATACTATTTTATCTTCCGTTGCAATTTTCATTGCTTTCGGAATAGATTCCACTGCATATCCCTCCGGAATTTCTATATTTATATTATATTTATCTTGCTTTGGATAACCAAAATAAATTGGCATCTTCCTTTTTTCCTGAAGAAATGGATTTTTCGTTAAAGCAAAAAACAACATGGGATTAATAAACATTTTATTGCCTATTCTTTCACAATGATTATCTGATGTAAAAGTAAAAGTTTCCAAGACAGGTTTTGAAAAATCTGTGTCTTTATTTTCTATCTCATAGTTACTAATTTGGATTCCATCCAAATCATTTTCTAATTTTTCCAGATAATTTTCTTTATTGATTTGAGCATTTTTTTCTCTAAAACTATACGCCTCATAATCTTTCTTTTGAGCCCTAAACTTTCCAGACACAGTTCCTCTATCATCAATTTTTACCATTAAATTATAGTTTTTATTCGATACTAAATTTGGTACCATATTAACTTCTTGTGATGTTCCATCGGATTTAATAAGTCGTCCTGTCCAGTTTAAGGTATTCAAAGGCAAAATATTCTGTGTAGTATATTTATGTGTTGCATCTAATAGAATTTGCTTTCCTTCTATTTCAGCAGCAGCAATTACATAATTAAAAACTGTCCTGTTAGGAAATGCAGGAACTCCATGTTCTATCGTACTTATCAAAACCGGATTGGCATTTATCCCAGCAAATTTTAGCATTGCTATTAAAATAAAATTTATTTCGGCTACATTTCCTGTTTTATCAGCGTATGCCTTTTTCACTCCTTTTTGGGTATAAAAACCATATTCCCCATCCCAGTTCATTTTTGATTTTACAAATTTAAAAATGATATCTAATTTTTCCTCTTCAGAAACAGCGCTTTTGAGTATCATTTTAATATCCTGAATAAGATACATGCGTTCATTCAGCTCTTTACCAAAACTTTCGTTTTCAAAAATAGTTTTAGCAACTCCCTCCCAAGTTATCGAATAATCTTTAACCGGTTGATCAGGAAAGCGCGTTCTTTCTAATTCATTATAAATAGACGATCTGTAATTTTCAATATTATCAATATATTCCTCTTCTTTGAGTGCAGGAATATTTTCAGCAAGATAAACACTGTTAATTTGCTTATAACTAATAGATGCCGATTGGTTGTATTTATTTTCGAAACTCTGAGATCCATTTACATATTTTGCTTCTGCCTTAATCTTCACATAGCCCGTCAAAATTGGTTTGTAAATAAAATATTCTGGAATTTCTGTTTCATATTCGGCATAATTCACCGGAATATCATATTGCATTTTAAATTTAGGAAACTTAACGATTGCTTCTGATTTCAAAATATATTTAAACTCTATTACAGAACCCACTTTAACATTGGGCATAGTTATGGAAGCTTCGTTCCAATATTCATTCACATTTTTTTTGAAAGTGCCTTCATTGTTTAATTTCGTTTTAACAATATTCCCATTTTCAAGATTATAAGTTACACAATTTGAAAATTTAACCGATTCATCTTTCATCTCTTCATAACCAACATAATACGGAACCTCAAAATTTGCCCAACTAAGTCCTTCTTTTTTATAAATTTTGATTCTGTAGATATATTCATGATTTACTGTGAATCCACTTGTTGAATTATAACTAAAAAAAGTTCTTGCCTTTTTAAATAAAATGGCTGCAACTGCAGTAGAATCTTCAGCATGAAATTTTTCTAAGAGCTCTTTAGTAGAAACTTTTCCTAACTCAAAATTTTGCGCACTACTTTTTGTAACACAGGAAACAAAAAATAAAACAATTACAAGTTTAACAATTTTCATTTAATTATACTTTTTTAAGCACTATTTTTTCATTTTGCTTGTCAATCATTTTCTGAAAGAATTCTTTTAAAGCAGTATAATAATCCGCTGGAACTATTGCTGAGGTAATATCTGAGGTAATTGAAATTTGGATTTTATTTCCAGTAGCACCAATAACATATTTATATGTTCCAATGTTGTCTGGCGTAGCAATATTCATTGAAACAGGCAAAGATTCTACAGCATAACCTTCTGGTATTTCTATCATAATATTATACTTATTCTCTATAGGATAGCCAAAATCAACTGGATATGCTCTTACTTCCTGTTTAAAAGGATTTACTTTAGTTGACAAAAACAATAATGGAGCTATATAGATTTTTCCATTTATACTTTCAAAATCTTTAGAGTCTTTAAAAGTATATGTTTCAAGAATTGGCTTTGCCAAGTTCAAATCATTTTCTCTAACATAATCTGTTATTTCAATAGCATTGTTTTTGTTTTCTAATTCTTCCAAGTAATTATCTTTACTTGTTATTAAGTTTTTTTGTCTAAAATAAAGTGCTTCATGATCGGTAAGTTGTTTTCTTACTTTGCCGGTAATTACACCATTGCTATTGACAACAAAACTGGTATTTATAATTTCTTTCGAAAGTATTTTTGGTGTCAAGTCCACTTCTACAGATGTTCTATCTTTTCTAATTAGCCTTCCAAACCAGTTCAGGTCTCTTAATGGCAAAACATTAGGTAACGAATATTTCTCCGTTGCATCCAATAAAACTAAGCCATCTTGTATTTCTACAGCTGCAATTACATAATCAAAAGCTGTTCTATTAGGAAATAATGCTACTCCGTTAGCGCGTGTACTTAACAATACTGGATTAGCATTGATTCCAGCATAACGCAGCATAGCAGTTAGCATAAGGTTAATTTCGGCCACATTTCCTGTTTTATCTTTGTATGCTTTTTTCACACCGTCGTTACAAGAATAACCATAATAATCATTCCATTTCACACTAGATTTAACGTAATTAAAAATAGCCGCTACTTTTTCTTCTTGGGTATTCAACCCTTTGATTAAAGCATTTATATCATCTTCAAAATAACCTGTTTTATCCAATTCAGGTCCAAAATCATCGTACTCATAAATTGTCTTTACTACTGATTTCCAATCGGTCGAATACGGCTTCAAAGGCTGATTAGGATATTGTGTCATAGATAATTCCTGTACCAAACTTGATGTGTAATTATCAATATTATTCACAAAAGATTCTTCATTCATCGCAGGTAAATTCTCTACTAAATAAGTGGTTCTAGTTTCTTCATATTCTAGTGTACTTTCATAAAATGATGTATTTACATTACTAGAGGCTATTCCCGCTTGTTTGCTTTCCATATCCAAAAATTTAATTGTTTTTGGTTTTTTCTCTACCGTTACTTTTGGAAAAATAAATCCTTTTTGATTGGCATTATAAATAAAATATTGTGGAATAAAAGTTCTGTACTCTGAATAATTTACTGGGATTGTGGTCTGGAAACTATACTCTCTCGGCATTCCGATACTCAGTGATCGAATTGTATACTGAAATTCTATTACAGAACCTTCTTTTACATTTGGCATTGTTATCTTTTTCTGCCCCCAAAATCTATTGATAGTCTCATCAAATGTTCCGTCACTTTTCAGTTTCGTTTTCTCAATTTTCCCATCCAGTAAATTGTATGTTATAGCATCCGTAAAAGAAACATTTTCTTTAGAATTATTCCCTAGATAGTAACGCACTTTTTGATTTGCCCAATCATACCCTTCTTTTTTATAAATCTTAATTCTGGTTTTCACTTCAGTTATCATTACAAAACCTTCGCTTTTAGTATATTCAAGACTCATCTTTCCTTTTTTGAATAATATCGCCGCTACTGCCGAAGGGTCTTTAGGATGTTCTTTTTCTTCTAATTCCGCAATCGAAACTTTACCCAATTCAAAAATTTGTGCTTTGGTATTTAAAAAGGAAACCAAAAACAATACTATAAACAGTGTTTTTTTGAATGACATATGCTATTATATTTTTGTTAGAATTATTTTTTCATTTTCTTTTGTTATCATACCTTGATAATATTCTTTTAACATTGAATAATATTCAGATGAAATAATCGGTGTGTTGATTTGATGTGTTAATACTACTTGAATAGTATTCTCAGACAAATTAGTCATGAACTTAAAACTTCCCAAATTATCCTGCATATTAAGAACCGCAGGCGCTGGAAGTGTTTCTACTTTATATCCGTCCGGAATTTGAATATTAATACTGTATTTATCCAAAAACGGAAACCCATAATCTATAGGATATTCTCTATTTTCCTGTTTGAAGGGGTTTCGTTCATCTGTAAGAAATAGCAGTGGATTTATATAAATTTTACCTCCAATTCCCTCACAAAGATTGGAACCCGAAAAAGAGAAAGTTTCTGTCACAGGCAATTTCAACTCTTTTTCGTTTGCTCTTAAATATTCTTTTATCTCTATCTTTTCATTGTCATTTTCCAACTTTTCCAGATAAGCATCCTCTTTAATATTATCAACATTTTTTCTAAAAATCATAGCATTGTGATCCGTTCTCTGCCTTCTCAATTTCCCTGAAACTAACCCATTAGCATCAACTGTATAATTCATCATTACTGTATTATTTGATGCGATTTTCGGCATTAAATCTACCTCTTCGGATGTTCCATCTTTTCGTATCAATCTTCCTTCCCAGTTTAATGCTCTAAAAGGCAATACATTTGGTGTCGAAAATGCATCCGATGCATCCAATAATATCAATCCATTTGGAGTTTCTACAGCAGCAATAACATAATTAAAAGCTGTTCTATTGGGAAAAACTGCAATCCCATTAGAACGTGTGCTAACTAAAACTGGATTCGCAGTCAATCCAGCATAACGCAACATAGCAGTTAACATTAAATTGATTTCGGCTACATTTCCAGTTTTATCTTTATAGGCTTTTTTAACTCCATCATTACAAGAATAACCATAGTAATCATTCCATTTTACAGTAGTTTTTACATAATTTAACAGTGCTGTTATTTTTTCTTCCGGAGTATCTAATCCCGCAATTATAGGTTTCAAATCCGCTTCAAAATAATTGGTTTTATTCAATTCAGGTCCAAAATCTTCATAGTCATAAATGGTCTTCACCACGGCATTCCAATCTGATGAAAAGGGTTTCATAGGCTCGTTCGGGTAATGTGTCATAGACAGCTCCTGCTCTAAACTAGCCGAATAATTATTTATATTATTAACAAACGCTTCTTCTTTGATTGCTGGTATATTTTCGATTAGATAGGTTGTTTTTGTTTCTTCATAATCTAATTTCCCTTGAGAAAAATTAGAGACTGTTGAAACAGATCCATCTTTAGTTACCAAACCATTTACCATTTTAGATTGTCTACGTTTATCAACAGATATTTTAGGTGATACAAATCCTTTTAGTTTTCTATTAAAAATAAAATATTCAGGTATATAGGTTATATATTCGACAAAATTGATTGGAATAATTGTCTGAAAACTCCAATCTCTAAGCATTCCGATACTATTGCTTTTTATTTTATATTTAAACTCTATAACAGAGCCTTCTTTTACATTAGGCATTGTAATTTTCTTTTTATTCCAATATCTATTTACTTTTTCTTCAAACTCTCCTTCGCTTTTCAGTTTTGTCTTTTCAATTTTACCACTTACTAAATTATAAGTAACCGCATCCGAAAAATCAATACTTTCCCTAGAAGAGCCTTCTGGTCTAAAGATTACTTCATGATTAGCCCAATCATACCCTTCCTTTTTGTAAATCTTGATTCTCATGGATATTTCAGTAACCAAATCAAAACCTGTGTCAGTTGAATATTCAAAACTAGTTTCGCCTTTTTTAAACAATATTGCTGCAACTGCTGCCGTGTCTTTCGGGTGAACTTTTTGTTGAAGTTCTTCTATTGAAACTTTCCCTAGTTTAAATTCCTGTGCATTAGCATTATAAAAAAACAGAGTAAAAAATAAAATAATGGTTAGTTGGTTACATTTCATGGCGCTTTATAAATTCTTGGTTAAAATAATTTTGGCATTGTCATTTCTGGAAACCTGTTCAATAAAAAGTCGGTATTCGTCGTACTCTTTGTTAGAATACAATCCTTTTTTCAAAAACAGGGTTCGCTTGTAAACAAGATTACCAGCATCTTTCTTGATGATTTCGGTTTTATATTCCCCAAACTTCGTTTTCAATTCAAAATTACTCGGTAGAAATTCAATAGAAAATCCTGAAGGCAAACTAATTTCAATTTCATCTCCATCTGCATATCCTCTTTGAATTTCAAATGGATTTTTTCGATTTCGGATTCGTTTTACATTACCTGTAATTTGGTTATACCCATTGACCACAAACATTATTTTATTTCCAGAAACACTACCATAATTAACAGCAGTAATTTCAGCATTTTCAGTAAAACTAACCTTTTCCTTATCGTTAGTAAATGTTATTTTATCAATTTTTAAATTATTGATATTATCCCAATATTTTTTATAATGTGCTTCTTTATCCGTAGGCTGAAAATTCTCTATAGCCGATTTTTGATTGTATTGTGAGCCTTCTGAAACAATAATTATTTCCCCTGAAAAATCTCCCGTTTGCGACAAAGAAAATTTTCCTTTACTGATTTGGGTATTGTCTTTGTCTTGATAAATTTTAGTTCGCACAATTTCTCCTCCTTCCGGCTTCATAATTAAAACATCTCTATCGTCAGTAAAGGTTCCTTGATAACCAAAAGGTGTGTCCTGACTAGTACATTCCAGCCAAATATAATTATCCCCATTAGGAATCGATAAAATCATATGATTGCCTTGCATGGATACAAAATCAGGCTCAATATTTCGTTTGCGAGGACTTCCGTATAAAATAGTATTGTATGATGGCACATCAACTGCACTAAGAAGTGCTTTTGTATAATTAGTCAATGCTTTACAATCACCATATCCTAATCGATCAACATCAGCAGCTAACATTGGTTTCCACCCTCCAATTCCAATACTGATATTTACATATCGCGATTTTTGCTGCACATAATTATAAATCAATTTTGCTTTTTTTATTGGATCTTTTTCGTCTCCAACAAGCGCTTTCATTTTTAATTTGGTTTCTTCAGATAATTCGGTTGTTCCTGACAAAATTTTATCAGAATACCATTGGCCAAATGTTGCCCAGGTTTTAGCGTTCCCATCTACATTTTCAAGATGAAAATTTTCTAAACCCATCATTACTTTTGGAAAAATAGTAGTAAACCCAGGACTATAATCTTCTTCTTTTTGAGCGGTAATATTAGTGGCGGTATAAGAAAGTTGCGTGGATGAATCTACCGTTTTATTAATTTTAAAATTAGAAAAATTAGATTCCATCTTTTTAAAACCAAGATTAGAAGGATAATTTACATTCAAAACAGTTTTTTCAACACTTACAAAATAATCACTTAAGGGATACCATTGTGGAATAAAAGCAGTGTTTGAACTTTCTACTTCGCTTTCATAAATTATGGTAAAGGGATATTGAATGGGTGTGTAATCCAAATAAATAATACGGTCATCTGAGAAAAGCGTACTTCCGCTCACGGCACTTTGATCTTTGAAATCTTTTCTTTTTATTTTTTTAATTTCAATACCTAAACCATCAAAGACTAATGCTTCTATATTTTTTACTGAGGACGTTTTGCTGTAATATTCTGTCGCTTCAATTTCGCTAAGTCCTTTTTCGTTTAGAACTGTAACTACTCTTTTTGTCTTGATATTCATATCCCTTTGAGACGAAATAATTATATCAATTTGATTCAAACGAACTACGGCATTCGCATTTTCTTTGAGACTATCAGCAATAGATAGCGCATTGTATTCGCTTTTTTGTGCAAGAAGTAATGTAGAAGAAAACAACAATAGAAAACAAGTAAATTTAAATTGCATAGATTACATTTTTCTCAAATTTATAAGAAAAATTCGGCAAAAAAAATTTATTCTCTATTTTTACTATCTATTTGTATCGTTACAGGCCCATCATTTAACAAAAGCACCTTCATATCCGCACCAAAAATACCTGTTTGAACTTTCTTACCCAACTCCATTTCTAGACATTTTACAAAATTCTCATACAATGGAATGGCAACTTCTGGTTTTGAAGCTTTAATATAGGAAGGACGATTTCCTTTTTTGGTGGAAGCATGAAGTGTAAACTGACTTACCACAATTATATCACCATCAATATCTTTTACGGATAAATTCATGACCTGATTTTCGTCTCCAAAAATACGAAGGTTTACAATTTTACCAACTAACCAATTACTGTCTTCTTGTGTATCGGTATCCTCAATTCCAACTAGGACCAATAAACCTTTTTGGATATCGGCTACAATTTTTTCATCAATGGTTACAGAGGCTGAGGAAACTCTTTGAATTACAACTTTCATTATTTTATATTCGATAAAAAACAGACGCGATAAATCGAGTCTCTACTATTCTCTTGTTTTATCACTAATTATTCGGTCTTCATTATGAATATCTGTACGGTAATTTTCATCGTCACCTTCAAGAATTTTAAGATAACTTCTATAACGGGACCACGCAATTTCATCTCTTTCCAAAGCTGCTTTAATGGCGCAATGCGGCTCCTCTTTGTGCAAACAATTATTAAATTTACATTGGTCTTTTAATTTGAAAAACTCAGGGAAATAACCACTCACTTCTTCTTTTTCCATATCCACAATTCCAAAACCTTTGATACCCGGCGTATCGATGATTCTGGCATCAAATGACAAATCATACATCTCTGCAAAAGTCGTCGTGTGTTGTCCTTGTTTGCTTGCTTCAGAAATCGTTTTTGTTTTTAAATGCAAAGAAGGTTCCATAGCATTTACTAAAGTTGATTTTCCTACACCAGAATGCCCCGAAAACATACTCACTTTACCAATCATCATTTCTTTCAACTCCTCTATTCCTTTCATTTCAGTAGAAGAAACGCGTAAACATTTATATCCAATTTCTTGATATACATGCTGCATATACAATTGCTCATCAAGGGTAGCATCGTCAAAAGTATCTATTTTATTAAAAACCAATATCGTTTCAATTCTATATGCTTCGGCAGTGACCAAAAAACGGTCTATAAAATTAAACGTCGTTGGTGGATTATTTATGGTAACTAACAAGAAAACCCTGTCGATATTTGAGGCAATAATATGCATCTGATGTGATAAATTCACTGATTTTCGAACGATGTAATTCTTCCTATCGTGAATTTTATGAATGGTTCCAGTAACAGTGTCTGAAGTTTCTTCGAGTTCATAATCCACAACATCGCCTACAGCAATAGGATTGGTACTTTTGATTCCTTTAATTCTGAATTTCCCTTTCATACGGCATTCAATAAAATCACCTTGTTCGGATTTTACGGTGTACCAACTTCCTGTAGATTTGTATACTAGTCCTGTCATAGTGCAAAGATAAAATTTTAAAGTTTATCCCGTTTATCGATAGGAGTTAAGTTTAATAAAAAAAGCTGCCTTCATTCAGGCAGCTTTTTTTTAATTTAAAATCATTCTTCCTAATTTGTCCTCGGACTTCCTTGAAGCATAAATTAAAAATTCTTTTTCATTTTTTCTATAAAAAATTCCAGGCCTCATAACCAATTCATTTTTTATAGCCTCTTCCGGATCCTTCCTTGTTATTATCCCTTTATCATCAAAAACAAAAAGTGTTGGTACCGAGTTATTATAATTCCCCAATGATTTGATTTCTTCGATATCAGTAATTCCCTTATTCTTTTTATTATCATTAAAAATGATATTCAATTGCCCATCTTTATAAATTGGAATTCCACTTAAATATTCTGGCCCCTTTCCCATAACAGTTAATGGAATAGAAACACCCGCACTTACATTAAAATTCCCGTTTCCACCAGTACCAAAAAAGCCTAAAGACAATACTGTAACCGCAGCCGATTGATCTTTTGCAACCACATTACTCCAATCTAGAGATCCATCAGGTTTTAGACATGTAACAATCATTTCGTTAGTAATATAAGTTATTGGAGTAAAACCTAGTGGTCCAAAACCTTGTGTTTGTCCCACAATAACCATTCTATATTCCGACAAAACAATAAGTCCACCGTCATTTTTTTCGATTATCGAATGAATCTCATACAAAGGTTTAACATCCTTTCCTTTTTTAGCTCTTCGCTCTCCAAGCAATTTAACTTTGGTTTCATAGTCAAATTCATTGAATTTAAGATTATCATTTACATTAGTAGCCAAATTTATAGTAGCATTATAGACCCCTTTCAACTCTTTATTCGCTTTACCATTCTCTCTCACACTGGAATAAAATCCAACTATTTGCAATGTGTTTTTATTGGTTGACAACATTTTACAATTGATAATCTCCTTGTCCTTTACATCAATATTTACAACCTCTTTCTTGTATTTATTTTGATTTTTAAAAATATGAAGTTCAAATTTTTCAATTTTTTCTTTCTTCTTGTTGTCTCTGTATCCTTCATTAACAATCAAAAAGACATCGTTTTTAAAATTTACATCAAAATCAGAAATTGTAAACTGATAGTCTTTTTTGGAATCATCATAAGACACTTTGTTTTCTGTAGCAAAATTTACATTCAAAGAATCGTCAAACAATTTAATTTCATATTTCATCGCATCTTCCTTTTCGAATAATGCAGTATGCATAACCAATAATTTATTTTCATCTGGAGATTGTTTAAAATAGAAACCACCTCTTCCTGAACTTTTTGCAACCTGAGATTCAAACATGGTCACCATTTTATTACTTAAAACACCATCTTCTGAAAACTCGATTCCAACTAGATTGAAAATTTTTTCTTTTCGTTTATAAACACTTCCAATAACATATATTCTATCATTTAAAATTGTTATTTCCTCAAAACCTATTTCTTTATCATCCAGCTCAGGTAAAACTATCGGTTTATTAGATAACAACTTCATTTCCTTTGACGAAAAAATTTTCAAGAAATATTCTTTTTTTCCTTTCAAACCTAATGCGTAAATCTTGTTATTGGCTTCTCCAATAATTTTAATAATTTTCCCCTTTTCTTCTGTGATTTCCTCACCATAAGAAATCCCAATGTTTTCAATTTTGTATTGAGAATAGCCCGTTAGGCAAAACATAAAAAATGCAAAAAAAAGTAGTAATTGTTTTTTCATAAAATTAAAGGTTAGATAGTTAAAACTTCACACAATAATACAAAAAAACCTACAAATAAATTGTAGGTTTTTAATAAAAAATAATTACTCTTATTTAGCCAATTAAGAGTTTAATATTTTTTCTTGGTGTCCAATACTTTCTTGGTGAATGTTTTTGAATAATTTAACTATAAATTCTTCTGTCAATCCTTTTTTCCCACCTTCCAAAATCATTTTCTCTTGGATTTCATTCCAACGATTGTTTTGCAATACTGCAACGTTAGCGTCTTTTTTCACTTGACCTATTTCGTCAGCAACTTTCATACGTTTTCCTAACAATTCCAATAAATTAGCATCCAAAACATCGATATTCGCTCTCAATTTTGTCATTTTATTCGTAAATTCATCCGATGCATCATCATGTTTTCTCACTTTCAAATCTTTGAAAATTTGTTTCAAAGCGTCTGGTGTTACTTGTTGTGCAGCATCACTCCAAGCATTGTCAGGATCAGTATGCGTTTCGATGATCATACCGTCGTAGTTCAAGTCCAATGCTTCTTGAGTCACTTCAAGAATCATATCACGGTTTCCAGTAATATGAGATGGATCAATGATTAATGGTAAATCAGGGAATTTGTTTTGCAATTCGATAGCAATCTGCCATTCTGGAATGTTTCTGTATTTTGTTTTTTCGTATGTAGAAAAACCTCTATGAATAACTCCTAAATTTTTGATTCCAGCAGCATATAAACGCTCTACTCCACCTAACCATAAAGCCATATCTGGATTTACAGGGTTTTTAATCAATACAATTTTATCAGTACCTTTTAATGTGTCAGCAATCTCTTGAACCGCAAATGGATTTGCAGTTGTACGAGCACCAACCCATAAAACATCAATATCATGTTCCAAAGCCAATTTACAATGCGCAGCAGTTGCTACTTCAGTTCCCATTAGTAAACCAGTTTCCGCTTTTGCTTTTTGCAACCATTTCAATCCTATTTCTCCAACACCTTCAAATCCTCCCGGACGCGTTCTTGGTTTCCAAATTCCTGCTCTAAAAACACTTACATCTGAATCTTTCAATTCATGTGCAATTTTCAATACTTGTTCTTCTGTTTCAGCACTACAAGGTCCTGCAATCACAAATGGATGAGTCAAATTGAATTCATTCAACCAATTTCTCATTTCTTTCTTGTTTTCCATCTTTTCTAATTTTTACTTTTTTTTTATTTTATTCTGTGTTGTTCTCTTTAACTGCAACCTGCTCCCGAAACTTAGGGATAAATGCTGATTACTTTTTTACATGTATTCCGTTTAATATTTCTTTTATTTTATTCACACTTTGCATTTCATTGTAAATCGCATCGTAATCTTCCTTTTCTAATAATTCCTTAAACTTTGATAAATTAGAAATATATTCATCCAATGTTTTCACTACTTGCTTCCTGTTTTGTTTAAAAATCGGCGTCCACATTGCCGGTGAACTTTTGGCCAAACGAACCGTACTTTCAAAACCGGAACCTGCCATATCAAAAATATCCTGTTCGTCTTTCTCTTTATTGATTACCGTTTTTCCAAGCATAAATGCACTGATATGGGATAAATGCGATACATAAGCAATGTGTTTGTCATGTGATTTCGGATCCATATAACGAATTCTCATTCCCATAGCGGTAAAAAGTTGTAACGCTTTTTCCTGTAATTTGAAAGTCGTTTTCTCCACCTCACAAATAATATTCGTCTTCCCTTGAAACAATCCTTTTATCGCCGCCGAAGGTCCTGAAAACTCCGTTCCTGCAATAGGATGCGTTGCAATAAAATTTCTTCTCTTAGGATGATTGGCAACCGCTTCGCAAATAGGCGTTTTTGTCGAACCTACTTCAAAAACAATCGTAGTATCACCAATAACATCCAATACTTTTGGCAAAACAGTCAATGCAACATCAACCGGAACAGAAACGATTACAAAATCTGCGTGTTTTAAATCATCAAAAGTCGCACCAGCATCAACAACTCCTAAAGCAATTGCTTCCTGCAAATGATTTTCGTCAGTGTCGATTCCATAAATTTTGGCTTCCGGATGCAGCGTTTTAATGTCCAATACCATCGAACCACCAATCAATCCTATTCCTATTACAAATACTTTCATCGTTTTATTTTTATACCTACAATGTTTTAAAAACCTTGCAGGAAAATCTGAAATTTAGAATCGTTAATCAACAATCTAAAATCTATTTATAGCCTCTTGTACTTTTTCTTCTTTTACACAAAGTGCAAATCGTATGTAACCTTCACCATTACTCCCAAAAATTGTTCCCGGAGTAATGAAAATAGATTTGTCATATAAAATTTCATCAATAAATTTCTCCGCTGATGTTATTCCGTCAGGTAATTTTGCCCAAACAAATAATCCAACACCATCTTTATATACTTTACATCCTAATTTTTCAGCCAGTTGTTCAGTAAGAATTCTGCGTTTTCTATAAATCGCATTCATCGATTCAAACCAAGTCTTGTCACTTTTCAAAGCTTCAATTGCCCCTTTTTGAATCCCGTAAAACATTCCGCTATCCATGTTGCTTTTTACTTTTAGTACCGCATCAATACAAGCTGCATTTCCTAAAACCATTCCAACTCTCCAGCCTGCCATGTTAAAAGTCTTGCTCAACGAATTCAATTCTAATGCCACGTCTTTTGCGCCTTCCACTTGCAACAAACTCATCGGATTTTCATTCAAAACAAAACTATACGGATTGTCGTTGACTAATAATATCTGATGTTTTTTGGCGAAAGCCACCAATTTTTCAAATAACTGCAAACTTCCTCTTGCTCCTGTTGGCATGTGCGGATAACCAATCCACATGATTTTTACTTTTGATAGATCTAATTCTTCCAAAGCTTCAAAATCCGGTTCCCAGTTATTGACTTCTTTTAAATCATAATAAACTGGAACTGCTCCTACTAAATTCGTCACCGAAGTGTACGTTGGATATCCTGGATTTGGAATCAACACCTGATCTCCTTCATTCAAGAAAGCCAAAGAAATATGCATAATCCCTTCCTTGGAACCCATCAAAGGCAAAATTTCAGTATTTGGATTCAACGCTACTTGAAAGTTGTTCTGATAAAAATCAGCCATTCCGTTTCTCAATTCCGGTAACCCTTGGTAACTTTGGTACTGATGTGCACTTTCTTCTTGCATCGCCAAAACTACTGCATCAACAACTGCTTGCGAAGGTTGTAAATCCGGACTTCCAATTCCCATATTGATAATTGGTTTCCCTTCAGAAGCCAGTTGTCTTACTTCCCTCAATTTTGAGGAGAAATAGTATTCTTCAATTATATCCAGACGTTTCGCTGTAGTAATCATGGTTTTGTATTTTTATATTCGCCTAAAACTTTAAAGTATTCTGCCATAATGGTCAGTAATGCTTTTGCCTTAGCATAATCTTCGTATTTTTCGAAAGTAACATCCACAAAAAATGAATATTTCCAAGGAGTTTCTATTTTTGGCAACGATTGTATTTTAGTTAAATTCAATTTACAATCACTCATTACATTCAAAACTGCCGCTAAACTTCCGCGTTTGTGATCCAATTCAAATTTGATAGAAGCTCTGTTTATTTCGTTTTCTTCAACAAATGAATTCTCCTTTTTAATAATAACAAATCGCGTCATGTTATTATTTATCGTCTGAATTTCCGGAGCTAAAATTTCTAATTCATACATTTCAGAAGCCGTTTTACTCGCAATTGCCGCAATCCCTTTCAACTGATTTTGATGTATTCTTCTTGCCGTTTCAGCGGTATCTTTATCTTCAACTAATTTTATGTTTGGATATTTTTTCAAAAACTCCATACATTGCAATAAGGCCATTGGATGAGAATGTACTTCCAAAATATCTTCAATTTTTTGACCTTTCAACGCCATTAAATTTTGATGAATATCCAAATAATGTTCCCCTATGATGTGCAAATTATTTTTGTCAATCAGAGCGTAATTAGGAATAATTGGTCCCGCAATAGAATTTTCTATAGCCATAACTGCTTGATCTGATTTTCCGGACAATAAACTATCCACCAATTCTTCAAAAGACAAACACTCATCTACCTCAACATTCTGATAGTAATATTCTTGTGCTACCTGATGATGGAAACAGCCTTTTATACCTTGTATTGCAATCTTTGTTCTCATTCGAAGTACCTATTTGTTTTAATTTTAAAATGAAATTTGAATAAATTTTGATTCGTGTTTACCGATTTTTTGTTATGCTTATTTTCATTTATATTCAAAAAAAAATCCTGATTTTCATCAGGATTGTATATTAGTTTTATTTGTTTGTTGTTTTTCAAATAACCATAGCACAATCCCTTACTTCCTAAAGAAGAAATAATAAGTGTTGCTAAAATAAAAACGGTTATTAGACATTATATGTTGTGTTATTTTCAATAATTACACTGCAAATGTAGGACTTATTTCAAACCGACCAAAAAAAAAATATTATTTTATGTAACAAAAAAAGAATTCTTTGTGAAACAACCTTTTTATTACCAAATACTTAAACAAATGATTTTTAAATTACAGTTTATTACAGATTTCAAAATGACTTTTGCTTTAATTTTGATTCAAAATAACATTTAAGCAGCTATTTTCACCGAAAGCCATTTTTTTCCTTCTGCAATTCGGGTCACTAACATCGCCGAAACCAAGTCGCCATTAGCATTCAATAAGGTCGCCATAGGATCTACCAAAGTTCCCACAATCATCGCCGCCGGTAAAGCCTGTTCCATTGGAAATCCATAAACGGTTATCGCCAAAATTTCCCCTATATAACCACCATTCGGAATTCCGCCTTCGACAACCGAAACAATTACTGTAATCCCAATAGCGGTGAGCAAGGTATAAGGATCCGTGAAATCTTTCCCGAACATGGCAAAAACAACAGCAATCTTTATGATAGATGACATACTTGAACCGTCTTTATGTAAAGGTGCTCCCAAGGGAATAACTACATTTCTAATATGACTTGGAATATTCATGTGTTCTGCACCTTCAAGATTTGCAGGAATTGTTGCAATACTGCTGCAAGTTCCCAATGCAGTTAATGATGGAGTGATATTGTTTTTCCAAAACACATTCAATCCCTTTCTTCCTCCAGCGATAAAAGCATACAAACTAAAAAATACGACAAAGTAAAAAGCACAAACTGCATAATAAAGACCCAAAGGTTTTGCATAAGCACCAAATAATTGTGGTCCAAAAATCCCAACCTGATAGGCAAAATAAGCTCCCAAACCTATTGGAGCCGTTTTCATAATCATATGCAGCAATTGTTTCATCACTTCGTTTCCTGAATTCAAAAACCGCCTGAAATCTTTCCCTTTTTCACCCGAATGCAAACTGGCAAATCCTATTAAAAAAGAAAATATGATAAGTGCTAACATATTCTTACGAGATAATAATTCGAAGAAATCATTAGCCGTAAGCAATTGTGTAATTTGTGAACCTGCTGAACTTGCTTGAATAGATTCTAAAGGAATTTTTGAAATGATGATATCCTGCTGAATAGGAAATAATAATACGCCAATAATCATCAAAATAGCCGAAATCAATACGGTACTTAAAAATACACCAATTACAATCACAAATAACCTCCCCAATTTCTCTGACTTTTCTAAACTGGCTATCGAGGATGAAATGGTAAAAAATATCAAAGGAATGATTGCAGTAAACAATAAATTCAGAAATATATCTCCCAAAGGTTTAATCACTTCTACTCCTTTTCCAAAAACTAAACCCAATATACTTCCTACCAGAATCCCTCCAAGTAGCAATAAAATACTTTTGTAGTTTTTTAAGAAACTGCCCGATTGTGTATTTTTTAAATTCATATCTATATAGTTTATGGTAAATATATAAATCTAAAAGAGAATATCATCTTGCTTAGCAAACTTTGACAAAGGTCTTTTTACAAAAAACAATAAATCAATGATTATTCTGTTTACTTTTGCAACAAATAAAATTCCATGTCAATAGAAGTAAATAACATATCCAAAAGTTATGGTGCCCAAAAAGCACTGGATAACATTTCATTTTCTGTAAATAAAGGAGAAATCGTTGGTTTTTTAGGTCCAAATGGTGCCGGAAAATCGACTTTGATGAAAATATTGACAACATACATCAATGCTGATGAAGGTTCAGCATTAGTAAATGGGCATTATGTAAACACTCAACAAAAAGCAGTTCAGCTTTCTATTGGCTATTTACCGGAACACAATCCGTTGTATTTGGATTTGTATGTGCGAGAATATTTAGCTTTTAATGCCGATGTCTATAAAGTGGATAAATCCCGAATTGAAGAAGTAATTCAATTGACCGGTTTAGGTACCGAAAGTCATAAAAAGATAGAACAATTATCTAAAGGATACCGCCAACGTGTGGGTCTGGCCAATGCTTTATTACACAATCCCGACGTTTTAATTCTAGATGAACCAACAACTGGTTTAGACCCAAACCAATTAATCGAAATACGTAACGTCATTAAAAACGTAGGGAAAGACAAAACCGTTTTTCTATCTACGCACATCATGCAGGAAGTCGAAGCCATTTGCGACCGCGTAATCATCATCAATAACGGAAAAATTGCAGCCGATAAAAAACTGGACAACTTAATTTCCGAAGATAAGGAGCAAGTTATTGAAGTAGAATTTGATTATAAAATAGAAGAACAAGCTATTGCCAAAATCAAAAATCTTACTTCCTATAAAAATACCCACGACATGATTTGGGAATTAACCTTCACAACCGATAAAGACATGCGCCCAGCCGTTTTTGATTTTGCGAATGCGAACGGTTTGAAAACCTTACAACTCAATCAGAAGAACAAAAATCTAGAAACTGTTTTTAGGGAGATTACGAAGTAACTATATGTTAAAGGGATAACAACTAAAATTAAAAAAATGAACGAAATAATTCCAATAATTCCTCTATTAGTCTTATGCTTATTTACTTTCTTAATTTCAAAATATTGGTTAGAAAAAGATGCTTTAAAAAACAAAATAAAACCATATAACGACCCAAAAATGGATTTCAGAAAATTAGTTACGATACACATAAAAGGGATTAAAATTGGGTCTCAAATTTTAATTTTTGTTATAATTTTGAAAATAATTTACATTCTTTTATAAAGACATCTATCATTCCTAAATTAAATCGACCCTATCCCTAACTCCAAAACACTCGTTTTCAATTCCTTTATCGCTATCTGGATATCCTTTTCACTAGTTCTCCAATTAACAAACGAAGCCCGAATTCCTTTTCGGTTTTCGTAAACCGTTGGCGTCATAAACACTTTGCCTTTGTCATTAAGATGCGTCAAAAACAAATTGACTTTTTCTTGATTGTGGTCTCCCGCCAAAGTAAAACAAACATTGTTCAAGCGAGTTGGAGCCAATAATTCGAAGTTCTCATTTTGAGTAATTAACTCGTCAAACTGCAATGCCATAGCAACGCTGTTTTCTATAATATCCTGAAAACCTTGTTTACCATACGCCAATAATGAAAACCAAACTGGCAAAGCTTTTAGGCGTCTTGAATTTTCTGGTAAAAAGTTAAGGTAACTAAAATTATCTAACGGATTTCCTAAATATGGCGCATTAGAGTTTTGAAAGGTTTCAATTTGAATATTTTTATGTTGTTCTTTTACCAAATAAAAAGCGCTTTCATAAGGCACATTCAACCATTTATGACAATCTATTGTAATACTGTCCGCGTTTTCCCAACCGTTAACAAGGTGTTTGTATTTTGGAGAACAAGCAGTAAAACCTCCAAAAGCAACATCGATATGCCACCAAAAATTATATTTTTCTTTCAGTCTAGCTATTGCATTGAAATCATCAAAATCGGCAGTGTTGACTGTTCCCGCACTTGATATTAAAATGAATGGTTTTCCGTTTAGACTTTCAATATTTTTTTCTAAATCGGTAATATCTATCGCTTCACGGTTTCCTTTGACAGTTTTTATCTTGGTGAAATTCTGGCTTCCAATCCCTAACATCGCCAAACATTTTACAGACGAAGAATGTGGCGTAGCCGTAAGAATGTTTATAGGTTCTGAAATTCCATTTTTGGCAAAATCTTTTCCTAATTGATTTCCGAACCATTGTCTCGCCACCGCCAAACATGTAAAATTAGACATCGTAGCTCCAGTCACAAATCCACCTAAAAATGATTTTGGCAAATCTAACAATTGCAACAACAGATTAATCGTTTCAATTTCTATTAAAGCCGATACGCCACCTTGTGCTTTTGTAGATTGAGCGTTTGGATCGTAAATAGTAGTCAACCAATCACCAACAATAGATGCTGGAGTTACGCCACCAGTTACAAAACCCCAATACCTCGGTCCTGCTTGCGAAACCATCAAAGGAGCTAAGCGTTGGTTAAATTCTTCCAAAGCGGACAATGCTCCCAAACCAGAATCGTTTAGATTTCTGTTGGTAGTTATATAATTTTTGGTAGAAGTGGGAACGTTATCCATTGAATGTAGAAAATCAATTCCTTGTTGTTTTACTATTTCAAGGATTTTTTCAATATCGTTTAAGTCTTGTTGGAGGATTGAATTCATTTGGTTTCGATTTTATATATAAAAAAAGGGCTGAAAAATCAGCCCTTTTAAATTGTATCAATTAAAAAACTTGACTCGCTATTTGTCGAATATTTTCTGATTTTCCCATAGAATAATAGTGCAACACGGGAACACCGGCTGCTTTTAATTCTAAAGATTGTTGAATCGCCCATTCGATTCCTACTTGTCTGATGTCAGCATTATTTTTGCATTGATCAACCGCATGAATCAAATCTTCCGGTAAATCGATTCTGAAAATTTGTGGCAATACTTGTAAGTGTCTTTCCACAGCAATGGGTTTGATACCCGGAATAATAGGAACCGTAATTCCCATTTCTCTGGCTTTGGCAACAAACTCAAAATATTTTGCATTGTCAAAAAACATTTGGGTAACTACATAATCAGCACCTGCTTCTACCTTTTCTTTCAGTCTTTTTAAATCTGAAATTAAGGAAGGAGATTCCAAATGCTTTTCAGGATACCCTGCCACTCCGATACAAAAATTAGCTTTGTTGTCAATATCCATCACATCATGCAAATACTTTCCGCAATTCAATTCGTTGATTTGTTTGACCAAATCTACGGCGAAATTATTCCCTCCTTCTTTCGGAACAAAAGACTGCTCGTGTTTCATCGCATCACCACGCAATGCCATCACATTATCAATTCCCAAATAATGACAATCCACTAACATATACTCGGTTTCTTCTTTGGTAAAGCCACCGCAAAGTAAGTGAGGAACAGTATCTACAGTATATTTGTGTTTTATGGAAGCACAAATTCCCAATGTCCCAGGTCGCATTCTGGTTAGTTTTTTGTCTAATAAACCGTTGCCTTTATCTATGTAAATATACTCTTCGCGAGAAGTGGTTACGTCTATAAAAGGCGGCTTAAACTCCATCAACGGATCAATATTATCGTATAATTCCTGAATGCTTTTGCCTTTTTGAGGCGGAATAATTTCAAATGAGAATAAGGTGTTACCTTTTGCGTCTTCTATATGTTGTGTTACTTTCATCTTAAGTCTTAAAGTTTGAATGTCGAAAGTCGAAAGTCACGTCCTTTGGACTTTATGACTTTTGACTTTATGACTACATTTTTAATCTGCTATATTCGGGTTCAACCATTTCATTGCTACTTCTGTCGAAACACTTCTACGTTTTGCGTAATCAATAACTTGATCTTCTTTTATTTTTCCAAGTCCGAAGTACTTACTTTCCGGGTTTCCAAAATAATATCCTGAAACTGAAGAAGCCGGCCACATCGCCATACTTTCGGTTAGCGTCACCCCTATTTCTTTTTCTACATTTAGCAATTTCCAAATCGTTGGTTTTTCTAAATGGTCTGGACAAGCCGGATACCCTGGTGCCGGACGAATTCCTTTGTAATCTTCAGCAATCATTGCCTCAGTACTCAAAGCTTCATCGGATGAATAACCCCAAATTTCTTTACGGATTTTTTCGTGCAAATATTCCGCGAAAGCTTCTGCAAAACGGTCCGCCAATGCTTTTACCATAATTGAATTGTAATCGTCTAAATCTCTTTCGAATTCAGCCGCCCATTCATCCACACCAAAACCTGTAGTTACGCAAAAGGCACCCATATAATCGATTTTACCGCTGTCTTTTGGAGCAATAAAATCTGATAAGGCAATATTTGGAGCTCCTTTAGTTTTTTGTGATTGCTGACGTAAAGTCAAGAATGTCTGCAATGGTTTTCCGTTTTCATCACTCAATTCAATATCATCATCGTTCACTTGATTGGCAGGAAAAATTCCGTAAATTCCTTTAGCGGTTAGTTTCTTTTCTCTCAAAATAACTTCCAACATTTCTTGTGCATCTGCAAAAACAGACGTTGCTTGTTCTCCTACTACCTCGTCCGTTAAAATCGCCGGGTATTTTCCGAACAATTCCCATGTTCTAAAAAATGGAGTCCAGTCAATATACGGAACCAAAACATCTAAATCAACTTCGATAGTTTGTTCTCCGATTACATTTGGTTTTACAGGAGTAAAATTCTCCCAATCCAACAGCAATTTATTTTTACGAGCTTGCTCAATAGTCAAGAAATTTTTGTCGCGCGAACGATTCAAAAACGTCTCTCTAAAAGCATCATATTCCGCTCTAATGTCACTTGCGTATATCTTTCTATCCTTGTTTAATAAACTTCCAGCCACCGTCACGGCTCTCGAAGCATCGTTAACGTGAATTACCGTTTCTCTATATTGAGGTGCAATTTTCACGGCAGTATGGGCTCTAGAAGTCGTTGCTCCACCAATCATTACTGGAATTTTCATCCCTCGCTTATCTAATTCTTTAGCCAGATATACCATTTCGTCCAGTGACGGCGTGATTAATCCGCTCAATCCAATGATATCTACGTTGTGTTCGATAGCAGCTGCAATAATTTTTTCAGGTGGCACCATTACGCCCAAATCTACTATTTCATAATTATTACACGCCAACACCACGCTAACAATATTTTTTCCAATATCGTGTACATCTCCTTTTACGGTTGCCATCAGGATTTTTCCATTTCCTTGCTTGTCACCCGCTTGTTTACTAGCTTCAATGTAAGGCAACAAATAGGCCACGGCTTTTTTCATTACCCGCGCCGATTTTACCACTTGTGGCAAAAACATTTTACCGGAACCAAACAAATCACCCACAACATTCATTCCTGTCATCAAGTTGATTTCGATAACTTCAATAGGTTTTGTAGCTGCCAATCTTGCTTCTTCAACATCAATTTCTATAAAGGCATCGACCCCTTTTACAAGTGAGTGCGTAATTCGTTCTTGAACGGTTCCCGAACGCCATTCTTGAACTGCTTTTTCATTACTCTTTACATCTCCTTTTACATTCTCTGCAAAATCCAATAATCTTTCAGTGGCATCATCACGACGGTTTAGAATAACATCTTCAACGTGTTCTAATAAATCCTTTGGAATTTCGTCGTAAATAGAAAGCATCTCTGGGTTTACAATTCCCATCGTCATTCCGTTTTGAATAGCGTGGTACAAGAAAACGGAGTGCATCGCTTCCCGAACCGTATCATTTCCTCTAAACGAAAACGAAACATTACTCACGCCACCACTAATGTGTGCATGTGGAAGATTCTCTCGAACCCATTTCGTTCCTCTGAAGAAATCCAATGCATTCAAGCGGTGTTCTTCCATTCCTGTCGCTACGGGGAATATATTCAAATCGAAAATAATATCCTGTGGAGGAAAGCCAACTTTATTGACCAAAATATCATACGAACGTTGGCAAATCTCAACTCTTCGCTCGTAATTATCCGCTTGTCCCACCTCATCAAAAGCCATTATAATTGCTGCAGCACCGTAACGCTTAATCAATTTAGCATGATGAATGAATTGCTCTTCCCCTTCTTTTAAAGAAATTGAGTTTACGACACTCTTTCCTTGTACCACTTTTAGACCCGCTTCGATAATATCCCATTTCGAGCTATCAATCATGATTGGCACTCTGGAAATATCAGGTTCGGCAGCGATTAGATTCAGGAATTTTGTCATGGCATATTCGCCATCGAGCATCCCTTCATCCATATTAATATCGATGATTTGTGCACCACCTTCCACTTGTTCTTTAGCAATACTGAGTGCTTCTTCGTATTTTTCTTCCTTAATTAATCGAAGGAATTTTCTAGAACCTGTAACATTGGTTCGTTCACCAATATTCACAAAAACGCTTTCCGGCGTAATGATTAAAGGCTCTAATCCCGATAATACAAGGTTTCTTCTCTTTTCTGCGTGTGCCATTTTTGTTTTATTTTTACCGCTAATTCACTAATTTTTTCAAATCAAGTGTTCAATTTGTGAATTGTTGGTTATAATTTAGACGCGATAAATCGCATCTGTTACATTGTCGCTGTTGATACTCTAGGTTTATACTCCTTTGCGATATCAGCAATCAACTTGATGTGTTCTGGCGTTGTTCCGCAACAACCGCCTATGATATTTACTAAATTATCGTCTAAATATTCTTTGATGAATGCTTGCATCTGTTCTGGTGTTTCATCGTACTCGCCAAATGCGTTTGGTAATCCTGCATTAGGATGTGCCGATACATTGAATGAAGTATTATGCGCTAACGTTTGTAGATACGGTTTAAGCAAATCAGCCCCTAAAGCACAATTGAAACCAACACTCAACAATGGAATATGCGAAACAGAAACTAAAAAAGCTTCAACGGTTTGACCAGAAAGTGTTCGTCCTGATGCATCCGTAATTGTTCCGGAAACCATGATAGGAATGTCGATATTACGCTCGTCTTTTACTTCTTCAATGGCAAAAAGTGCTGCTTTGGCATTTAAAGTGTCGAAAATAGTTTCCACCAACAATAAATCACTTCCTCCGTCAATCAAGGCTTCCACTTGTTGTTTGTAAGCAATGCGCAAATCATCAAAAGTTACGGCTCGGTAACCCGGATCATTTACATCTGGTGACATACTTGCTGTTCTGTTTGTTGGTCCTATTGAACCTGCTACAAAACGAGGTTTATCTGGATTTTTGGCAGTAAACTCATCGGCTACTTCACGGGCGATTCTTGCTGATTCATAGTTTAATTCGTAAACAATATCTTCGAGATGATAATCTGCCATTCCAATGGTTGTACTTGAAAACGTATTGGTTTCAACGATATCAGCTCCCGCTTCAAAATAAGCTGCGTGTACCGCACGAATAGCTTGCGGCTGCGTGATTGACAATAAATCGTTGTTCCCTTTTAAGGAATGTGGAAAATCTTTGAAACGTTCTCCACGAAAATCTTCTTCGGAAAAATTGTAACGTTGCAACATCGTTCCCATAGCTCCATCGAGTATGAGTATGTTTTTTTTAATGGCTTCTTGAATACTCCCCCTAACCCCCGAAGGGGGAACTCCAATACTGTCTTTTAAATCTTTTGACATTTTATTTTTTTATTTACTGCTTTTTTTGGCATTTTGAAACCGAAAAATCACAATTATTTACTCTTTAGCCCCGATTGCAGCGGTATACTTTTTTTATTTTACTCTGTCAGGGTTTTGAACCCTGACAGAGTAAAATAAAAAAAGATATAGCATAAAGCGGGAACAATGACGGCAAAAATTGCGCCAATCATTCGCTCCTGATACTGAAATAAATTCAGTAAATAAATATCGATATGTTTGTCAAGAAAAGGTTTGAGAAATACTATGGAAGTATTCTTGTGTTATCTATCTTAAATGCTGAATAATTCAGTATAAAGTAGAATGTAGCACCTTCTTTAAAGATAAAGGGTTGCTAAGGTTTCATCGGGTCTTTCCCTCCGCCTTTCGTGATAACTTTCAATAAAAATAGGAACACTGCAAAGTAAAGACATAGCGTTAATAATTGCAAGTATTAACGCTATATTTTTTTACTAGTTTTATACTATGGCTTTTACCACAGCTTTTGGAGCCTCTTTACGGGTTCCGTCAAATCCGTCAACACCAGAAACTGTAGTATATTTTAATACATATTTCTTACCTGGATTGATGATTTGGTATGCTGCCTGACACATTAAAGTCGCTTCGTGGAATCCACAAAGAATCAATTTTAATTTCCCTGGGTATGTATTTACGTCACCAATGGCAAAAATTCCAGGAATATTCGTTTGGTAATCCAATGCATTATTTACTTTAATTGCATTTTTTTCAATGTCTAATCCCCAGTCTCCGATAGGACCTAATTTTGGAGTCAATCCAAAAAGTGGTATAAAATAATCCGTTTCTATAGTACGGTGCGCTCCATTTTCCTCAATATCAATTGATTCTAAATGTTCCGCTCCGTTCAAACCAATTACTTCAGCAGGCGTAATCATTCTTATTTTTCCTAAATCTTTCAATTCTTGGACTTTTTCAACAGAATCTAATGCGCCTCTAAATTCATTTCTTCTGTGAATCAAAGTCACCTCAGAAGCTACATTAGACAAGAAAATACTCCAGTCCAAAGCAGAATCACCACCTCCGGCAATTACAACCCTTTTGTCTCTGAATTTCTCTGGATTTTTGATGAAATATTTTATCCCTTTATCTTCGTAAAATTCAATGTCTTCGATAAGTGGTTTTCTTGGTTCAAAACTCCCCAATCCTCCAGCAATCGCAACAACTGAAGCATGAAATTTCTTTCCTTTATTAGAAGTTACAATAAAACTTCCGTCTTCTTGTTTTGCTATCGTTTCTGCACGTTCACCCAGCGTAAAACCAGGCTCGAATTGTTTGATTTGTTCCATCAAATTATCAACTAAATCACCTGCTAATACTTCAGGAAATCCTGGAATATCATAAATAGGTTTTTTTGGATACAATTCTGAAAGCTGACCGCCCGCTTGTGGCAGTGCATCTAAAATATGACATTTTAGTTTTAACAATCCTGCTTCAAAAACTGCAAATAAACCTGTTGGTCCGGCTCCTATAATTAATATGTCTGTTTTAACCATTTTTTTATTCTTTATATGTGTAATTATGCTAAACTATTTTACTGCAAATTAACGATTGATTTTTACTGTTTTAAATGATAAATATCATTCGTTACTTAGTGGCTCTTTTATTCTTTATTTTTTAACGCTTCGGTAATTTCATTCATTTTTTGAACTTTTTCCTCGAAATTTCCTTTCAGCGTTTTACGATATTCATTTAGGTTTTCGACCATTTTATTGATATCGTCCGGAATTATTTCTTCAAAAAACTCCCGTAATCTTTTGGCAGTTGTCGGTGATTTACCGTTTGTTGAAATGGCTATTTTGACATTTCCTTTGGTTACAATTCCTCCTAAATAATAATCACATAATGGCGGCGTATCGGCAATGTTGCAAATCAAATATCTTTTTCGTGACAGGTCGAATACTCGTTTATTGACTTTTACATCATCGGTACAAGCAATAACCATGTGACGTTTCTTCAACATCTTTTTCTTGAACTTGGCTTTAGTCAATTTCACCGAAGGATGTTTTTCCACCAATGCTTCCAGTTCCGGTGAAAATTTTGGAGCTACTACCTCAACATTTGCATTGGGACTGGATTTTAGCATAAACGATAACTTTTCTAAACCCACATTTCCTCCGCCTACAATAAGTATATTGAGGTTGTGTAATTTTAAAAATATTGGATATAATTCGTTCCTCTCTCCAGAAGAGGCAGCCGAGTCCTGATTGTTGGGATATGATTCTTTTTGTTTCATTATAATTTTATTTCAGCAGATATAAATTCTTCGTAAAAACCTTTTAACTTGCTGCTTTCTTTTACCACTTCTCCAATAACAATTATCGCTGGCGAACTTAATTTATTCTCCACCACAACTTGTTGGATAGTATCAATCGTTCCAACTCCCACTTTTTCTTGTGGAGTAGTCCCGTTTTGAATTATCGCAACTGGAGTTTCTCCTTTAGATTCTTTTTGGAATAAAGAAACAATTTGCGATAGCTTACTCATTCCCATCAAAATTACTACTGTTGCAGATGATTGCGCTGCAAGAGCTACATCATCTGATAAATTCCTGTCGGAAGTTGTGCCTGTAATTACCCAAAAACTTTCGGAAGTTCCTCTTTTTGTCAAAGAAATTCCTTGATAAGCGGGAACTGCAATTGCAGATGAAATTCCGGGAACCACAAATGTAGGGATTCCAAAACTTTCTGCGTATTCTATTTCTTCGCTTCCACGACCAAAAATAAATGGATCTCCACCTTTTAACCGAACCACATTTCCATGAGTAAGCGCATTATCTACAATCAACTGATTGATTTGGTCTTGCGAATATTCATGTGCTCCAATTCTTTTACCCACAAATATTTTTATGGAATTTTTTGGGGTGTGATTCATTATTTCTTCATTGGCCAGCGCATCATACAAAACCACGTTCGCTTCAGCAAGTGCTTTTACTCCTTTCAGAGTAAGCAAATCTGGATCACCGGGACCAGCACCTACTAAAGTTACTTTTGGTTTTATTGTATTATGCATCAGCTAAATCTTTTGCTCTGTATTTTTCTATTTTATCAAAAAACGCAACTCCATCTTGAATGTATTTTTGTGCAAATTCCGCAGAAGGCTCATTCGCTTTGATTTGATAAACCAAATCTTTGAAGCTTGAATCCAATTCGATTTTTTTGCTTTCGATAAAAACAGTATCAAACAAATCGATAATTCCAGCGTGGTGATTTGTTTTTTGATTTTCGGCCAATAATATTGCTTTAGCTCCATTTACAAAACCTGCGTATGCTAAATAAATCGCATCTGCCCATTTTTTATCTTCAAAAGCTTCGTGTGCGAAAGTCAATTTGTCTTTGGCTTCCAATAGTAAAGTAGCCACTAAGTCAATAACTACACCCGCACATTCTCCTACTCCAACTGCTTTTACGTAGTTATCGGCATTTCCCCAATCCACAAAATCAGCTTCGGTAAGATTAGTCAAATCGGCTAATGGTTTCAAAAATTCATAGAAATATTTCTCTCCTTTGGCATCATAATAATTCAAGAATGATTGTCCGTTTCCATTAGCATCAAAATCATTTAAGATAAAACGCAATGCATCTGGTCCTCTTCTGCTTGGAATTTTGATTACTTTATCAGAAAAACGTCCTACTCCGTTTCCTAAATTTCCTCCACCTAATAATACCTGAAGTGCTGGAGCAACTAGTTTTCCTGCATTAATTGACATTCCTTGGAAACCAATTTCGGACATATTGTGTTGTCCGCAAGCATTCATACAACCGCTAATTTTAATTGCAATTTCTTGATTGTTGCTGTATTGTGGGTATTCTGTTTTTAATACTCTTTCTAATTCATCCGCAATACCAGTACTACTTGCGATACCTAAATTACAAGTATCTGTACCCGGACAAGCCGTGATATCTCCGATAGTATCATATCCTAAAGCAACAAAATCCAATTTGGCTAATTCTTGATAAAAGAACGCTAGATTTTCTTCTTTAATATTACGTAAAACGATGTTTTGTCTTAATGAAAAACGCAATTCATTAGCTCCATAATTTTTAATCAAATCGGCTAATAATCTTGCTTTATCTGTATAAAAATCTCCTAAAAGCACTTTAATACCAATAGCAACATATCCTGCCTGTTTTTGCGCAATCACATTTGATTTTTTCCAAGCTTCAAAAGCTTCAACATCATCAATCGTTACTGATGGCACTGCTAACAAAGGTCCTGTAATTGGCCCTTCAAAAGCGATAGTATCTATTTCGTAAGTATGAAAAGGCAAGGCTTTTTTCTCTTCGTCAACCAAACGTAAAAACTCGTCACGACCTAAGTCTTTGATTAAAAATTTCATACGTGCTTTCAAACGTTTTGCTCTTTCTCCGTGACGGTCAAAAACTCTAATTATACCTTCGGCAGTTGGGATAATTTGGTTAACCGGTACAAATTCTGAAAGCAATTCAGCGTGACTTGGTTGAGAACCTAAACCACCCCCAAACATTATTTTGAAACCTTTTTCGCCATTTACAATTTTTGGAATAAATCCTAAATCGTGTAAATAACTCAACGCAGTATCTTTATCAGAAGAGGAGAATGAAATTTTGAACTTACGTCCCATTTCTTGACAAATTGGGTTACGCAATAAATATTGAAATAAACCGTGTGCATAAGGCGATACGTCAAAAGGTTCATCAACATCTACACCAGCTAATTCGCTTCCAGTAATATTACGCACTGTGTTTCCACAAGCTTCTCTCAAAGTGATATCGTCTTTGGCTAATTCTGACCAAAGCTCAGGTGTTCTGTCTAAACTTACATAGTGAATTTGAATATCCTGACGAGTAGTAATGTGTAAACGTCCCGTAGAATATTTATCTGACACTTCAGTAATTCTCTTCAATTGCTCGCTAGTCACTTTTCCGTATGGTAATTTAATACGAATCATTTGCACGCCTTCTTGACGTTGACCGTAAATACCACGAGCCAAACGAAGACTGCGAAAACGCTCATCGTCAATTTGTCCACTTCGGAATGAATGAATTTTTTTCTCTAAATCGATAATCTCTTTTTGGACAATCGGATCTTCTATTTCGGTTCTAAAACTTTGCATATCTTTTTTAGCTATAGGCTTCAGGCTATAAGCTGTAAGCTCGTTCACCTTTACCTTAATTAATCATTACTTCCCGCTTAAAGCCTACTGCTTAAAGCTTATTGCCTTTTATTTTATAAATCCAACTCCTGCTGTTGTGTTGGTTGCAGCATCAATTAAAATAAAAGCTCCGTTGGATTTATTATCAGTGTAAGCATCAAAATAAATGGCTTTGCTCAATTTAATAGTTACTTCTCCAATTTCATTTATAGCTAATTGAGTCGCTGGAGTTGTTCCAGAATAATCGGTTGCGATTACGTTTTTTACACTATCAATCTTTGCTAAAACTCTATTGCTATTGTGCTGCACATAATATTTCGCACCTGCAACTAATTTTTTACTGTCCATCCAACAAACAGTTGTTGTGATATCTTTTTCAATTTTAGGAAGTTCATTTGATTTTACAATCATATCACCTCTTGTTACATTGATGTCATTATCTAATTCAATAGTGATAGAAGAACCAGCCGTAGCTTCATCAAATTGCTTGTCAAAAAAGTGAATATTCGTTACTGTAGATTCTGTTAAAGAAGGAAGTACCGTTACGGCATCCCCAACTTTAATATTGTTCCCATATAATTTTCCGGCATACCCTCTAAAATCGTGATACTCTTCGGTTTTTGGTCGGATTACTGTTTGGACAGGGAAACGTGCAATTCCGTTTTCGTAGATATCATTTGGCTCTAAAGATTCTAAATGTTCCAAAACCGTCTGTCCTGTGTACCAAGGCATATTCTCCGATTTATCGGCAACATTACCCCCATTGATTGCACTTAGCGGAATGTAACTTACATTTTGTTCTTTGAAAGCACTTTTTGCATTTAATGCCTGAAAGTCTGCTTTGATTTTGTTGTATACTTCTTCAGAATAATCAACTAAATCCATTTTGTTTACCGCAACAATCACATCTTTTACTCTCAATAAATTATTGATGAAAAAGTGACGATAGGTTTGCTCAATAACTCCTTTACGAGCATCAATCAAAATAATTGAAACTTGTGAAGTTGAAGCTCCGGTAACCATGTTACGTGTATATTCTACGTGACCCGGAGTATCGGCAATGATGTAACTTTTCTTTGCAGTCGAAAAATAAATGTGAGCCACATCAATCGTGATTCCTTGTTCTCTTTCGGCAACCAAACCATCGGTAGCCAATGAGAAATCTAAATAATCGTATCCTTTTTGTTTACTGCTTTTTTCTATTGCTTCAATCTTATCTGTAGTCAACGATTTTGTATCGTATAATAATCTCCCGATTAATGTACTTTTCCCGTCATCTACACTTCCTGCTGTTGCTATTTTTAAAACTTCCATTCTTAATTTTTTGTTTAAAGTTTAAAAGTTTAAAGGCTTAATGTTTTTCTAACTACCTATTTATAAACTTAAAAATTTGATTTTTTATTTTAAATGTTGAATTTTAAATTTTAAATGTTTTGAAACAATTCATAATTTATAATTCATAATTTATAATTGTTTTCTAAAAGTACCCTTGTTGTTTTCTTTTTTCCATTGCGGCTTCAGAACGTTTGTCATCAATTCTGGCTCCTCTTTCAGAAATAGTTGAAGATCTAATTTCACCAACCACTTCTTGAATAGTTGCTGCATAAGAATCAACGGCAGCAGTACAACTCATATCTCCAACAGTTCTAAAACGAACAATTCTTTCTTCGATTTCTTCATCTTCTTCTTGGTATACAAAAGGAGAATGTGACCAAATCATACCATCTCTTATAAATACTTTACGTTTGTGTGAAAAGTAAATAGATGGAATTTCGATTTGCTCTTGTTCGATATAACTCCAAACATCTAATTCAGTCCAGTTTGAAATTGGAAAAACACGTACGTTTTGACCATTTTCAATTTTTCCGTTCAATAAATCAAACAATTCCGGACGTTGGTTTTTTTCATCCCATTGACCAAAATCATCACGAACAGAAAAAATACGTTCTTTGGCTCTTGCTTTTTCTTCATCTCTACGAGCTCCACCTATACAAGCGTCAAATTTGAATTCTTCGATAGCATCCAAAAGTGTAGTCGTTTGCAAACTATTTCTGCTAGAATATTTTCCAGACTCTTCTACAACTTTCCCTTCATCTATAGCATCCTGCACATTACGAACGATTAATTCCAATCCTAATTCAGCTACCAATTTATCTCTAAACGCAATAGTTTCAGGAAAGTTATGTCCTGTATCTACGTGTAACAATGGAAAAGGAATTTTAGCAGGAAAAAAGGCTTTCTGTGCTAAACGTACCAATGTAATTGAATCTTTTCCACCAGAGAAAAGCAAAACTGGTTTGTCAAATTGAGAAATAACTTCTCTAAAAATGTATATCGCTTCGCTTTCTAAAGCGTTTGTTTTTAATACTGAACTCATTATTATTTGGTAATTTGTTTATTTGTTTATTCGGTTAAACGATCAAACAAATAAACGATTAAACTTTTATTTTTGGTGTAAACCACATTCTTTATGACTCGATTCCCATGACCATCTTCCTGCTCTGATATCTTCGCCTTCGGCTATGGCTCTTGTACAAGGCGCACAACCAATGCTTACAAACCCTTTTTTGTGTAAAGTGTTTTGTGGCACATTATTATCATCAATATATTTTTGAACGTCAGCCAAAGTCCATTTCAATAATGGATTGAATTTTATAATATTGAAATGAGCATCGTATTCAAAGGCTGCCAAATCATTTCTATTTTCTGATTGTTCCGCACGTAAACCGGTAATCCAAATTTCATTTCCTTTCAATGCTTTAGTCAACGGTGCAACTTTTCGAATAAAACAACATTCTTTTCTATTCTCAACTGATTCATAGAAACTGTTTGGACCTTTTTTATTTAATAATTCTTCCACAGCGCTAGCTTCCGGAAAATAGGTTTTAATGTCTATTTTATATTTTTTCAAGGTCTTATGAAAAACATCATACGTTTCTTGAAATAATCTTCCAGTATCCAAAGTGAAAATGGTTATCGGCAAATCATTTTTGGCAATTAAAGCCGTAATCACTTGATCTTCCTGTCCAAAAGAGGTTGAAAAAACCACTTTATCCTTGTATTCATTAGCCAAAAAAGCCAAAGTCTCTTCAATTGAGAAATTTGCTGTTTTTTCTAATAAAGTAGTTACTATTGCTGCGCTCATTTTATTATTTTAATTTCAAAATCCATTTCCCTATCGGTTTAGTAGATTACTATGCAAAAGTACTACTTATTTCTATATTACAAAATAATATTTGGTTTTTTTACATTAAATTTTTATTTTTTAAATATTTTTTATAAAGTCTACCATGTCTATAGGATAATTATAAAATAGTTGTTATTTTTGTCAAAAAATTATTTTATGGATTTTCAATTGGGTTTAATCGTTGCAGGCTTAGTAGTTGGTTTTATAGTTGGATTGACAGGTGTGGGAGGCGGATCTTTGATGACTCCAATTTTATTATGGTTTGGTATTCCGCCAACAACTGCTGTTGGAACCGATTTATTGTATGCGGCTTTTACTAAATTAGGCGGCGTGTTTGTACATCATAAAAAAGGCAATATAAATTGGTCCATCACCGGTTGGCTTACTTTAGGCAGTGTTCCTGCAGCTTTACTAACTTTATGGATATTAAATAGTATTAAAACAGACATTTCAACTATAAATGCTGTAATAAAATACAGTTTGGGTTGGGCGCTACTTTTTACTTCGATAGCCATTTTGTTCAAAAAGAAACTCTTAGTTTTTTCTCAAAAACATGCTGGTGATAAATTCCATAGTCAGAGCACAACACAAAATGTATTAACTGTCGCTATTGGTGTAATGCTGGGAGCAACTGTGACTCTGACTTCGATAGGAGCTGGTGCTTTAGGTACAGTAACTTTATTTTTCCTGTACCCGCTTTTGCCAACTCCGAGATTGGTTGGAACCGAGATTGCCCATGCAGTACCTTTAACTCTTGTTGCAGGAATAGGGCACGCCTCAATGGGAAATTTAGATTTAGGGTTACTAGGACAGTTATTAATAGGATCACTTCCTGGAATTTTTATAGGAAGTATGTTGAGCGGAAAAGTACCTGATTTGTTCCTTCGAAATGCCATTGCAATAATGTTATTTTTCGTGGGGTATAAATTGGTTTTTTGATAACCCATTTTAAAAATAAAACACCTCACTAACATCATTAATTTAAAGAAAAGCATAAACCGCAAATTCGCAAATTAAAACTCAATTACTATTTTAAAATTGGCGAATTTGCGGTGATTTTTTTTTAAAAGGCAATGTCTGCCAAGGTATTATTTTCTAATATCATTAAGGTATTGTCACGCACTTCAGTCATTAGCTTATGAACGGAACAATTTACCTCATCAATACAATCATCACATTTTTCATAAAAGTTATGACTTACACAAGGCAATAGTGCTATAGGCCCTTCAAGAATGCGATATACATGAGCCATATTAATATCTTTTGGCTCTTTAATCAGGTAATAACCTCCACCTTTTCCTTTTTTTGCTCCCAAAAAACCAGAATATCGTAAAAGCAATAAAATACTTTCCAAAAACTTAATAGAAATATTTTCACTTTTTGCAATATCCGAAATGGGAACCGGGGTTTGATTCTCTTGCCGAGCCAAAAATGACAAAGCTTTTATTCCGTATTTAGTCTTTTTTGAAAGCATATTAAAGTGAATTAAGATTGTTGATTAACAATTGTTGATTTCAAATTTTAAAGTAATCCGAAATCTACATGTCTTTTATTGTAACAACAAAAATATACTTTTTGATTTAAGAATGGCGAATGGAGATTAACGATTTTTGACAGGTACTAAATCTACAATCAAAAATCGTTAATCATCATTCTAAAATTCCTATGAAAGCGCTTGCTCCAAATCAGCAATTACATCTTTCACTGTTTCTAAACCTACTGAAACACGCACTAGTCCATCGGTAATACTCACTGCCAAACGTTCTTCAACAGATAATTTACTGTGTGTTGTAGAGGCTGGATGCGTTACAATTGTTCTCGTATCACCAATATTTGCCGAAAGGGAACATAGTTTTATTTTATCCAAAAATTGTCGCCCTGCTTCTATTCCGCCTTTGATTTCAAAAGCGATAATGTTGCCTCCCAAAAGCATTTGTTTTTTGGCAATTTCATATTTTGGATGCGATTTCAAGAACGGATATTTCACGCTGTTCACATTCGGATTATTTTCTAGAAATTCGGCTACTTTCAAAGCATTTTCGCAATGTTTTTCGACACGAACTACTAACGTTTCTAAACTTTTAGATAAAATCCAAGCATTGAATGGAGATAATGCGGGCCCTGTATTTCTAGAAAACAAATAAATTTGACGAATCAAATCTTCGCTACCTACCGTTACTCCTCCTAAAACTCTTCCTTGTCCATCAATTAATTTGGTAGCTGAATGCACCACTAAATGCGCTCCCCATTTTATAGGTTGCTGAATATAAGGCGTTGCAAAACAATTGTCAATAATCAAAATCAAATTGTGTTTTTTTGCAATTTCACCTAATAATTCCAAATCAATAATATCAACCGCAGGATTCGTAGGCGACTCGGCATACAAAATTTTAGTATTTGGCTTAATGAAACTCTCAATAGTTTCTGGCTTATTAATATCAAAATAAGAGGTTTCTATATTCCATTTTGGGAAATAAGTCATAAACAAAGCGTGCGTAGAACCAAAAACGCTACTTGCAGAAACAATATGATCCCCTGAATTCAACAAAGCTGCAAAAGTAGAATATACCGCCGCCATTCCTGTTGCAAAAGCATAACCGGCTTCAGCACCTTCCATCTTGCAAATTTTCTCTACAAATTCAGTGGTGTTAGGATTGCTGAAACGACTGTAAATATTACGTTCTTTTTCTTCTGTAAAAGAAGCGCGCATATCTTCGGCATCTTCAAATACAAAACTGGATGATAAATACAAAGGCACGGAATGCTCTTGATATTGTGATCTTTCTAATTGGGTACGGATGGCTTGGGTTTCAAAACCAAAATCTTGTTCGTTCATTTTATTTTTAGTTTAAAGTTTAAGTTTTAATGTTGTTGGAATCGCAAATACCAACAACTTTTATTTAAACTATAATGATTTATTATTCAAAACTACTTTATAATGTATCGTTGCGTTTGGTTCCAATGTTTTTGAAACCGAACAATATTTCTCGAAAGAAAGTTGCGCTGCTCTTGCTGCTTTTTCTTCATTAATTGGACCTTCCAGATAAAACACAAGATGAATATCCTTGAATGGCTTTGCCTCTCCTACTTGTACACGTTCTCCTTCTACCTCAGCTTTGAAAGAGGTAATTTCTTGACGTTGTTTTTTTAAAATCGAAATCATATCAATTGCGCTGCAACCTGCAACACCCATTAATACCAATTCCATTGGACTTGCACCCATATCATTTCCGCCAAATTCAGGACGACTATCAACATTTACTACATGACCTCTTTCGTTTTTTAATTCAAAGTGAAAGTTGTCGTTTATTCTGTTAAGTGTTATTTTCATTTTGTATTTTTTTTTATCTTAAATCAAAAATCGTTAATCTGCAATCTTAAATCTTTACCCTTTATCTGACAATCTCAAAATATCTCCAAAAACACCTCTTGCCGTTACTGCAGATCCAGCTCCTGCTCCTTGAATTACAATTGGTCTGTCACCATACGATTCCGTGTAAATTTCGAAAAAAGAATCAGAACCTTTTAATCCACCCAAAGCGGTATCCGAAGGTACAGAAACTAACTTCACTTCTAGATTTCCTTTGTCATTTTGCAAATCACCAGATAATTCACCTATGTATCGCAACACGTGATTTGGTTTTTGCTCCGCTTTTATTTTAGCATAAATTGGATCAAATTCCGTCAGTTTATTTAAAAAATTAGAAGCATCACCTTCTCGTAAATGTTCTGGAATTAAATTCTGGATTTCAATTTCTTCAAATTCATTTTGCAAGTCTAATTCTCTTGCCAAAATCAATAATTTTCTACCTACGTCATTTCCACACAAATCTTCCCTTGGGTCTGGTTCCGTATATCCATTATCGATAGCTTCTTTCAAAACTTCGCTAAATGGAACATCCTTCGCAGAGAAATTATTAAATAAATAACTCAATGTGCCAGAGAAAACTCCTTTTATTTTAGTTATATTTTCGCCTGAAAGATGCAATAATTTTATCGTATCAATCAATGGTAATCCCGCTCCAACATTGGTTTCATACAAATAACTTTTTTGATTATCCGCCAACACTTTTCGCAGTTTTTTATAAAAGCTATAGCTTAAAGTATTCGCCACTTTATTAGACGAAATCAAATCGAAACCACTTTCTACCAAAGAAACATAATTTTCTACAAAAGCAGGACTTGCCGTATTATCAATAGCAATTAAATTTTCTAAATGATGTTCATTTGCGTAAGCAATTATATCATCAATTGTGTATGAAAAACCATTATTTTGAATTTCATTTCTCCAATTTGGAGTAACGCCATTTTTATTTAAAAGAACATTTTTAGAATTTGCAATTGCAAAAACATTCAGTTTCACATCTTTTCTTTTCTCAATCGTTGCTGCTGATTCCAATATTTGATTAATCAAAGTTCCACCTACTAAACCATGTCCAAAAATGGCAATGTTAATTTTCTTAGAAACTCCAAAAATCTCCCCGTGAATCACATTTAACGCTTTGTGAAGTTGCGATTTTTTCACCACCAAACTCACGTTTTTACCCGTAACCGTGTTATTGAAAAGTATAGGGACAATTTTATTTTTTATCAATGCCGTATAAGGCTTATGAAACGTACTCAAATCCTGACCAATTATAGAAATCACCGAAACATTATCAGTAACCGTAATTTTATTCACATCCTTCGAGTAGAAATCATTTTCGAATTCTTTCTCCAGTTCAATCATTGCTTTTGTCGCCTTATCAGCGTCAACAACCAATCCAATTCCTCTTTCAGAAGAACCTTGAGAAATAATACTTACACTAATATCATTGTCGCCCATCACTCTAAAAATACGGGCATCAACTCCAGTTTTCCCAAGCAATCCTCTTCCTTCCAGATTTACCAGTGATACATTTTCAAGAACTGAAAGTGTTTTAATTCCCGCAGCATTTGAATTTGAAGTGATTAATGTTCCTTTATTTTCATGATTGAAAGTATTTAAAATACGAAGCGGAATGTTTTTTTCCAATAAAGGAATAATCGTTTTAGCATGCAGTATCGTAGCTCCAAAATTAGCCAATTCATTCGCCTCGTTAAAAGTCAAATGGTCAATTTTTTTAGCATCAGGAACTAAATCCGGGTTAGCGGTATAAATTCCGTCAACATGAGTATAATTCTGTAGTTCTTCGGCATCGATATAATTAGCAATCAATGAAGCAGTATAATTACTCCCGTTTCTTCCTAAAGTCGTCGTGTCATTTTTATTATTTGAACCAATAAATCCAGTAACAATGTTGACTGTCGTTCCGTTATTTTGTTTGAAATAATTGATTACGTTTTTCTTAGAAAGTTGTTCCAAAGGTTGTGCGTCTCCAAATTTCGAATCCGTTTTAATTAATTCTCGTGAATCAGCAAAACGCGCATTTACTCCATTTTTAATTAGAATAGCCGTCAGTAATTTTGCAGAAAGCAACTCCCCTTTAGAAAGTACTTGGTCTTTAATTTTATTACTGTAATCCCCAATCAAACTTACACCCTCAAAAAGTTTTTCAAGAACATTGAATTCTTCTGACAAATCAACTTGATCATAATCGTCTTGTTGGTATTTTTTAAAGTCTTCAAATAATTCTTTATAATTACCATTTTTAGAAGCAACTCCTAAAATTTCTTCCAATTCATCTGTAGCATTTCCTCTTGCCGAAACTACTATAGCAATTTTTTCTCCTTGATTTACTTTATCAGTAATAATGGCGACTACTTTATTTATTCCCTCGCCATTCGATAAAGATTTACCTCCAAATTTTAATATTTTCATTGTGTCTCTTTTTATATTGTGTGCCCTAAAAAATAGAGGCAAGCAAATTATCTAATTGTTTGTATTCTATCAAAAAAGCATCATGTCCGTGAATGGAAACAATCTCTTGATAGGTAATATTATTTTTATATTTTTTTAATTCCTGATACGTGGCTCTATTTTCACTTACCGTAAAAAACAAGTCTGAATCGATTCCAATAATGTGAATGTCAGCTTCAATTTTGGATGCAATCGCTTCAAATGAATCGCTATTTCGAGTAATATCTATTGTTTTGAGCAATTGATTCATCATTTTATAAGACGAAAGTTGGAATCGTTTTTGGAGTTTTTCACCGTGATGACACAACCAGCTTTCTATATTAAAAATAGCTAATTCGGCATTAGTAGTTCTACCAAATTTTGACTTGAACGATTCTGGAGTTCTATAACAAAGCATCGCATGAATCCGAGCGTCTTCAATAGGCTTTGAAGAATTATTCAGAATCTGCTCCTGCAAAAAGCAATTGGCAATCAACCAATCTGTCGATTTCCAATCGGTTGCAATAGGAATTAAATGTTGTGTAATTTTAGGTTCCAAAGCCGCTATTTCCCAAGCAATTCCGCCACCAACTGATCCACCAATAATAGCGTACAGTTGTTTTATTTTAAGAAAATGAATCCCTTCAATAAAAATTCTGGCAACATCTCTGGCATTAAAATCCAAATAATTTTCAATGATGGTAGCATCAAAACCATTTCCAGGAACGTTAAAAGCCAGTATCGTGTATTTAGTAGTATCTATGGTTTTGTTTTCACCAATTAAATCATTCCACCAACCGTTCTCTCCCACAACTTGGGAATTTCCAGTCAATGCATGATTTACCAAAACTATTGGAGCTGTATGTAAAGCCGGACCAAAAACTTGAAAACTTAAGTTTAAGGTAGCATAAAAAGCCCCACTTTCGGTGGTGAAATTTTGTAATGTAATAGGTGTTGGTTTATTTTCCAATTTCAAATCTTTTATGATTTTTTGATTTGTGTCTGGAAATATTAGAAAGAAAGCTAGAAGTAAACTAGGAGAATTCTTAGTGTTATCTTTCCACATTATGATGTGGTAGAATGCAGCACCTTCTTCGATAAATCGAAGGGTTGCTAAGGCTTCATCGGGTCTAATCCCTCTGCCTTTCTTTATAACATTTCAATACAGTTCTGAACTTAAAGGCACAAATTAACTACTATTTTTTTTAAGAAACAAATTTTTATAGGAATTGATTCTAATTGTTTCATTGAAAAACAATCTGGAAAAGCAACTCACAATTGTCTTTTCGACGAAGGAATAGTACCATTATATGGATTTTCTACTTCGTCGAAAAAACAACTTTAAGTAACAATATCAAGGAATCAAAACCTATCTTGAAATTCGATTTTTTAAATAAAAAGCTCTTCATTCTCTTCTGAATACATTAGAAAAAGCAAAGAATTTGGTACTATTTTTTGTGCCAAAGGATCGTTTTTTGATACTTCAAATCTTGGATGAATCAATTCATTTTTTGAATCGCTACTATTTTCTATTTTGTTCCTGAAACTAAAATTTTTTAGCAACCGAAAGGTTCTTGGGAAATATTTTAATGTTCTCATAATTTTAAGATATTAGCTATTATTTTTCTTTTTAATTAATTATAGATTCTGAAACAAATTCAGAATAAATGAAAAAACCCTTTTAGATAGATATCCAAAAGGGTTTTAAGTTGTATTATAAACTTATACTTTTGGAATCAACAGACGTGAATACACATAATGGCATTAGCACAAATCATGTTTTTGACCTTGGAATTATTTGTTTTCTGTAGATTTAACGTATTCATTTTATTCTTGTTTTTTTATGTTTAAAAAATTACGACCGATGCATTTCAAAAAAAAAGCCTCCCGTTATCCGGGAGGCTTTTGCTATATAAATTTTTAATTTAAATTTAAGCAACAAGCGACCCGCAGGATTTCTCCTGAATGGCTTTTGACATATTGCACACATTAAATTTCATCTTTGTTTTTTTTCTTACAGCAAATATGCTAATTGTTTTTGAATTTTCCAAATAAAATTTAAAAAAAATAACAGCAATTACAATCGTGATTACAACCAAACTCTTTCTTTATATTTCGTTTGATCCAATTGTTGCATTCGATCTGAAATTTTCAAAATATCATTGAGTACACCACGAGCAACAATTTGCTTTCCTGTACCTCCACCCTGAATTATGATTGGATTCACACCGTTAGATTTAGTATAAATTTCAATTATATTATCCGTTCCTTTTAATTGACCTAGAGCGGAATTAATTGGTTCCGAAACTAATTTGACTTCGATAGTATTGCTTTCAACATCTATTTCTCCAATATATCTTAAAACATGATGCTCTTTTTGAGTCAGTTTTGCAATTTTATAGGGAGTATCAAATAAATCTTTACGAGAAGCGTATTCTGATTTTGTGTGTTTCCTATTTAGATTTGGCAGCAATAAAGAGGTGATTTTTACCTCTGTAATCTCAACTTGTAGTTCGATTTCTCTGGCTAAAATCAATACTTTTTCGGCAACATCATTTCCGGATAATTCTTCCCTAGAATCGGCATTAGTATAGCCGAGTTTTTCAGCATCTTGAAGGATTTTCGAAAAAGGAAGCTTTTCATTTCCGAATCTATTAAAGATGTAACTTAATGAACTGGAAAAAACGCCCCGTATTTTCGTGATTTTTTCACCTGAAAAATGCAAGTCCCTAATGGTATTGATAATTGGCACACCTTTACCAACACTTGTTTCGTACAAATAACTTTTATCAAACTTCTTTAAGTTTCTGCGAATTTCTTTGTAAAAATCATGATTCAAAGTATTGGCAATTTTATTAGCCGATACAATATGAAATCCATTTTGTATTAATGAAATATAAGATTTTACCAATTCTGGGCTGGCAGTGGCATCAATAGCGATTAAATTTTCCAATCCTTGGTTTTCTGTATACTCGATAATATCTTCCACTCGGAAAGGAATTGCCGATTGCGCAAAATTAGCTTCCCAAGTATTTTTCAAGCCTTCCTTTTCAAAAAAAGCTAAACTGGAATTGGTTATTATTGGAAAACGCAATTCGATATTCTTCTTTTCAAGAAAAAATTGCTGGCTTTCCAAGACTTGCTGTATTAATGCACCTCCTATATTTCCTATTCCAAAAAGCACGACGTTTATTCTAAGCGTTGACATAATTTGGTTGTTTGTGATTGTTCAAAATGGGATTTAAAATATCTGATAATTGATTGAATTCTATTAAAAAAGCATCATGCCCATGAATCGACTGGATTTGGTGATAAAAAACATTTTGCTTTATATTTTTCAATCCAAAATAGGTTTTGCGGCTTTCATCAACAATAAACAAGTAATCCGAATCAATTGCAACAAGATGAATATTCGCTTGAATAGTATTGGCTACAGCCAAAAAATCTTTTCTATTGCGAGTAATATCATTCGCTTTCAGCAAATGATTCATCAATTTATAAGCTGCTAATCGATACCTGTCTTTCAATTTTAACCCATGATCGAGCAGCCAGTTTTCGATTTGGAGAATGGAGGAACTGTCTAGTTTATTTCTTTGAAATCTTTGATTCACATATCCTGGCGTTCTATATAATAATGTAGCATGTAATCGAGCGTCTACAATAGGGTCATCAGAATGATTAAGAATTTGATCTTGAATCAAAACATTAGCAATTACCCAATCCGTCGCTTTCCAATCTGTAGCAATAGGAATTAGATTTTCAATTTTATCAGGTTGCAAAACTGCCATTTCCCATGCAATTGCACCTCCCAGACTTCCGCCAATAACCGCAAAAAGATTTTCAACTTTCAAAAAAGACAATCCTTCCCAAAAAATCCGAGCAATGTCACGAACGGTGAAATCACGGTAATTATCGATAAGATTTCCAATGACATCATCATATCCATTTCCTGGAATATTGAAAGCGATAACCGTAAAATAATTAGTATCAATGGCCTTATTTTCCCCTATTATACCATTCCACCAACCATTTTTACCACTAACATTTGAATTTCCGGTTAAAGAATGATTCACTAAAATAATTGGATAACTGCCAATAGGCTGACCAAAAACTTGATACGATAAAGAAATGTATGGCTTCTGCTTCCCTATTTCTAAATCAAAATTAAAGAGATCTATTTTTTCTATATTTTTCATTTTAAATAATTTTTAAGACTGAATTGATTAAAATTTGATTTTAACGGTGACAAATTCATGCTACACATTTCTATTTTAAGAAAAACTGCCCTTGGCCTGACCAATAACCAAAGACAGTTTAACTACCAAAAAACAAACTTTTATACCAATTGAGATTTTTTTATACTTTCGAAAACGGCTTTCAAATCTTCTTTCAAATCTTCTATGTCTTCTAAACCAACAGAAAGTCGGATTAAATCTTTAGAAACTCCTGTTGTAATTTGTTCCGCGTCAGACAATTGCTGGTGTGTGGTACTTGCAGGATGAATAATTAGTGATTTTGTATCGCCAATATTCGCCAGAAGAGAGAATATTTTAGTTCCATCAGCTACTTTTTTGGCAGCTTCAAATCCTCCTTTTAATCCAAAAGTGACTACTCCGCTTTGCCCTTTTGGTAAATATTTTTGCACTAAAATATAATATTTACTCGATTTCAATCCCGGGTAGTTTACCCAAGCCACTTCGTCCTGAATTTCCAGCCATTGGGCCAAAGCCAAAGCATTTTCGCTATGTCTTTTGACACGGACTTCTAACGTTTCTAACCCTTGAATGATTTGAAAAGCATTGAATGGACTTAAAGCAGCGCCATAATCTCGCAACCCTTCAATACGGACTTTAGCAATGAAAGCGGCATTTCCAAGTGCATCGTGATACACTAACCCGTGATAACCCGCAGAAGGTTCGGCAAATTCCGGGAATTTCCCATTCGTCCAATCAAAATTTCCTGCATCAATAATAACACCTCCCAGGGAAGTTCCGTTACCTGTTATGTATTTCGTCAAAGAGTGAATGACAATATCAGCTCCGTATTGAATTGGGTTCAGTAAATACGGAGACGCAACTGTATTATCAACAATAAAAGGTACTTTGAATGCTTTGGCTTCAGCCGAAATAGCTCTCAAATCCAATACATCTAATTTTGGGTTCCCCAAAGATTCCACAAAAAATGCTCTGGTATTTTCCTTCACAGCATTTTTAAAATTAGCCGGATCAGATGGATCTATGAATGTGGTGGTGATACCTAATCTTGGCAACGTAACTTTTAATAAATTATACGTTCCGCCATACAAACTGTTAGAAGCCACGATATGATCTCCAGCTTTTAGCAATACCAATAATGTTGTGGCAATTGCAGCAGTTCCTGATGCGGTAACTACCGCTCCAATCCCACCTTCTAAAGTGGCTAATCGCTGTTCCAGAATATCATTTGTTGGATTATTCAATCTGGTATAGATAAATCCGGATTCCGCAAGACCAAAAAGATTGGCGGCATGTTCCGAGTTATTGAAAACATAAGAACTGGTTTGATAAATAGGAACAGCTCTGGTTCCTGCGTTTTTTGTTACGTCGTGTCCTGCGTGTAATGCTTTTGTTGCAAATTTTTGTGTACTCATGATGTTTAGATTTTATAATTAGTATTATTTATTTTGTTTTAATTTTGTTATTAATTTTAGATTGTGATACTTATTGTGTATTCAGATTATTGAGTAAAAAAAAAGTCCTTTTGGATGGCTTACCAAAAGGACTTATAGTTTGAACTATAACAAAGATTATATCTTTCACTTTTGGTAATAGCAAATTGGGATGCACATATGCATCATACAACACACCATCATTTTATTTACTACTGTTTTAATCATTGGATTTTATTTATCAGTTTGACAAAATTGAATTTTTCTTTCTTTTTATTTCTTCAAATTTTCAAATCATGGATTCAACATAAAATAAAAAAACCTCTGCGATTAGCAGAGGTCTTACTTATATATTTTTAAAATTTAAAACTATACAATAGTGCGCTCTGCGGAAGATTCCGGCATCATGCAACACATATTAATAGTAACTAATTTCATTTTTTCCTTATTTGATGAAGCAAAAGTGCAAACTTTTTTTGAATCTACCAAACAAAAATCAATTTATTTTATAAACTCTATAGAAATAGTAGAATATGTTAAATTTCTTCATTTAAATTAAAAAAAACAAAAGATTAATTTGCAATTCAAAATGGTTTCATACATTTGCACCCGAATACAAGAGGAAAAATTTGAACTGATTGCAACCTCTTCATAATGAAATGAATTCATTATGGATACTGAAAATTTTTCAGTAGAAAAAATGCTAAAGCAGAAACTCTTCTTTAGTCCTTTTCAGCAATTATTTTTTCTCGCTTAATTTTAAACTAATAATTATTATGGCCTATTTATTTACGTCAGAATCTGTAAGCGAAGGACATCCAGACAAAATTGCAGATCAAATTTCGGATGCGTTAATCGATAACTTTTTGGCATTTGATGCTGACTCAAAAGTAGCTTGTGAAACTTTAGTAACTACTGGTCAAGTGATTTTGGCTGGTGAAGTAAAATCAAACACCTATTTGGACGTACAACAAATCGCTCGTGACGTAATCAGAAAAATTGGTTACACTAAAAGCGAATACATGTTTGAAGCCAATTCTTGTGGAATCCTTTCTGCTATTCACGAACAATCTGCTGACATCAATCAAGGGGTTGACAGAAAAAATCCTGAAGAACAAGGTGCTGGTGACCAAGGAATGATGTTTGGTTATGCTACCAATGAAACTGATAATTACATGCCATTGGCTCTTGATTTATCACATAAATTATTGCAGGAATTAGCCATTTTAAGACGTGAAAATAACGAAATTACTTATTTGCGTCCTGATGCAAAATCTCAAGTAACTTTAGAATATAGCGATGACAACAAGCCAACTCGTATTGATGCTATTGTAATCTCAACACAACACGATGATTTTGACGAAGAAGCTACAATGTTAGCAAAAATCAAAAAAGACATCGTTGAAATTTTGATTCCAAGGATTATTGCTAAAAATCCTGCACACGCTCATTTATTCAATGATGCAATCCAATACCATATCAATCCAACTGGGAAATTCGTAATTGGAGGACCACACGGAGATACTGGACTTACAGGAAGAAAAATCATTGTAGATACTTACGGTGGAAAAGGGGCTCACGGTGGTGGTGCATTTTCTGGAAAAGACCCAAGTAAAGTAGACAGAAGTGCTGCTTATGCAACCCGTCATATCGCTAAAAATTTAGTTGCGGCAGGTGTTGCTGACGAGATTTTAGTACAGGTTTCATATGCAATTGGTGTTGCAAAACCAATGGGGATTTTTATCGATACTTACGGAACATCAAAAGTAAATTTAACCAATGGTGAAATTGCTAAAAAAGTGGAAGCTATTTTTGACATGCGTCCTTACTTTATAGAGCAACGTTTGAAATTAAGAAATCCTATTTACAGCGAAACAGCTGCTTACGGGCATATGGGACGTACTCCAGAAACGGTAACTAAAACTTTCTCTGCTCCAGGTGGAAACGAAAAAACAGTTACTGTTGAATTGTTTACTTGGGAAAAATTAGATTTTGTTGAACAAGTTAAAACCGCTTTCGGATTGTAATTATCTGAAATTATTTATACCTAGAAAACCATTCGACAAGTGCGAATGGTTTTTTTGCTTTATGACTTTTTCGAAGCAGGTAACATCAATCTTTTTTCGTAATTTGCTTAAATTATGAAAAACCTTATTATAGTATTTTTTTTGGCTTTGTCCTCGGTTGCATATAGCCAAAAACTATTTGCTTCGAAGATAAATCATCTAACTATTGATGCCGATCAATTTTTAGGCTACGACCAATTTGGCTATTATTATACGCTTAAAAACAATGTTTTTTCTAAAATAAAAGACAACGAATCTTTAGAATACAAAAACATTACACTGGGGAAAATCACGAAAGTAGATTTACTAAATCCTTTAAAAATTGTTTTGTTCTACGAAAATTTCAATACCGTTATCCTACTTGACAATCAACTGAACGAAACTCAAAAAATAAACTTTTCAGAAAACCCAATTCCAATAGTTGTGAACGCTATAGGAATTGCTTCTCAAAACCAATTGTGGGTTTACAACAGTTTGAATCAGCAAATTGGGCTTTATGATTATTTAAAAAACGACTATAAAGTCATTTCCACTTCATTCCCGGAAAGCATAAAATACTATCAATCAAATTTTAATGCGTTTTATTGGGTAGATGATAAAAACAATTGGTTGTCCTGTGACATTTTTGGAAAAATAACAAAGAAAGGAAAAACACCTGATTTTGATTCAATAGAAATCATCAACGACAATCAATTTATTTTTTCCAAAAACGCTATTCTGACTATTGAAGACATTGAAAAGAATCAAAAATTCGAAATTGAAATTTTAGAAAAAACGTTTAAAAAATTCTACTACAAAGACCAAATTTTATCTATTTTTACATCAGAAGGAATTACAAATTATAAAATCACAATACCGTAATGCACATAGCAGTAGCAGGAAACATTGGTTCAGGAAAAACAACTTTAACACGATTATTGGCTAAACATTTTAAATGGGAACCCCATTTTGAAGATGTAGTTGACAATCCATATCTGGATGATTTCTATCATCAAATGGAGCGTTGGTCTTTTAATCTACAGATTTATTTCTTGAATAGTCGTTTTCGTCAAATAATGCAAATTCGGGAGAGTGGTAAAAAAATCATTCAGGACAGAACAATTTATGAAGATGCACATATTTTTGCCCCCAATCTATACTCTATGGGTTTGATGACAAATCGTGATTTTCAAAACTATTCTTCTCTTTTCGAATTAATGGAATCAACAGTTAAAGCTCCCGATTTATTAATTTATTTGAGAAGCTCTATTCCAAATCTTGTAGGACAAATTCACAAACGTGGTCGTGAATACGAATCTACAATTTCTATTGATTATTTAAGCCGATTGAATGAACGTTATGAAGCTTGGATTCACACTTACGATAGAGGTAAATTATTAATTATTGATGTTGATAATATTAACTTTGTTGACAATCCTGAAGATTTAGGACACATTTTTAATCGTATCGATGCGGAGTTGAATGGATTATTTTAGAGCAACAAAACAATAAGACAAAAAAATACCTCACAAATTGCGAGGTATTTTTTTTTATTTTCATAAATTTGTAAATCAATACTTTAACCCTTTAATTAGATCGTAAAGTAATTTGTTTTCCCCTTAATTTATCATACATAAAAAATTAATCAACTGATTTTTCTGATTATTAATTAAAATCTAAAAATCATGAGAAACACCAACTTAAAAAACAAAACTGTTTCTTTTTTACTCGTTATTGCGCTTATTATGCAAAGTTGCAGCGTTTATAAAAAAACACCGGTAACTATCGATGAGGCTGTAACTGCAGATAGAAAAATTTTAGTTGTAAAAACAGATAATACAAAACTTAAATTTATCAGAATTGAACAAATTGACGGCATCTATTACGGCCGTAAAAAAATCAAAGGTAAAATTGAAAAAATACCGTTGACCGTAAGTGACATAAAAACGATACGTGTCCTAGACAAAACAGCAACAACAATAGGGAATGTAGCCATTGTAGTAGGTTCATTAGGGATTGTTCTTTTGGTTGTCGCAGGTATAGAACTTTCAAATTGGGATACTACTGATTGGGGCACTTTAAACCTTTAAGGGACACCTATTTGCCCAACAAAAAAATCAAATGCCCTGTTTTCACAGGGCATTTTAACTATCAATTAATTATTTTATTTCAAAGCATCGATTTTTGCCTGAACTTCTTTCTCAGTTCCCTCGAAAACTTGCGTATCCACTTTACCATTTAAGGTTGTCGTTACTGTAGCCACAACCACACCATTGGTACTTGTTTTTTGAATTGAAATTTCTTTAGAAATAACATGAGTCGACATCGCTCCTGCATTCATATATTCACAGGTTTTATTTGTACAACCTTTTGCTTTACATTCTTCTGCTGACATGGAGGTGCATTTCCCTGAAGCCACACAACAAGACGCTTTATCAGAAATGGTATGACTTCCGTTACCTAAAATTGGTGCAATTACAAGACCAATCAAACAAGTTAATTTAATCAAAATATTCATCGATGGTCCAGAAGTATCTTTGAACGGATCACCAACAGTATCTCCAGTAACAGCTGCTTTATGCGCATCAGAACCTTTGTACGTCATTTCACCGTTAATTAACACTCCTGCTTCAAAAGATTTTTTAGCATTATCCCAAGCACCACCTGCATTGTTTTGGAAAACGGCCCAAAGCACACCGGATACAGTAACTCCAGCCATATATCCGCCTAACATTTCAGCAATTAACTGGTTGTTGTCTCCATAAACTAATTTACCAAGTAAAACAATTGCTATTGGAAAACCAATAGTCAAAATTCCCGGTAACATCATTTCGCGTAAAGCGGCTTTGGTAGAAATATCAACACATTTAGCATATTCCGGCTTTCCGGTTCCTTCCATAATTCCAGGAATTTCTCTAAACTGACGACGTACTTCATACACCATATCCATAGCTGCTTTTCCAACAGAATTCATCGCTAAAGCAGAGAAAACTACGGGTATCATTCCCCCAACAAATAACATTGCTAAAACAGGCGCTTTGAAAATATTGATCCCGTCAATTCCTGTAAAAGTTACATATGCCGCAAATAAAGCTAATGAAGTCAATGCAGCCGAAGCAATAGCGAAACCTTTTCCTGTTGCAGCAGTTGTATTCCCAACAGAATCCAAAATATCCGTTCTTGTACGCACTTCTTTTGGTAATTCACTCATTTCAGCAATCCCACCTGCGTTATCAGATATAGGTCCAAAAGCATCGATTGCCAGTTGCATAGCCGTTGTTGCCATCATCGCCGAAGCCGCTAAAGCCACACCATAAAATCCTGCAAAAGCATAAGAAGTCCAAATGGCAGCAGCAAATAATAAAACGGTTGGAAATGTAGAAATCATTCCGGTCGCTAAACCTGCAATTACATTTGTTCCAGCTCCAGTACTCGATTTTTGTACAATTGCCATTACTGGTTTAGTCCCTAATCCCGTGTAATATTCTGTAACAGATGAAATTGTTGCTCCAACTACTAATCCTACGATAGTTGCATAGAAAACTCTCATGGATGAGATATCTTGTATTCCTTCTCCAAAAAATTCCATTTTCATGGTTGTAGGCAACATATATTGTACTAAAAAGAAACAAGCAATAGCTGTTAAAGCTATAGAAACCCAGTTTCCAATGTTTAATGCTTTTTGCACTTGTTTTTCTTTGGCATTAGCATCTGTAATTTTTACCAACATGGTTCCGATGATAGAAAATAATATTCCAAAGCCTGCGATTGCCATTGGCAGTAAAATAGGTCCGATTCCACCAAAAGCATCTTCGATTTTTCCACCCATATCTTTGATAACATAATTACCCAAAACCATGGCTGCCAAAACTGTCGCTACATAAGAACCAAATAAATCGGCACCCATTCCGGCAACGTCACCCACATTATCTCCAACATTATCCGCAATTGTAGCAGGATTACGTGGATCATCTTCTGGAATTCCAGCTTCTACTTTACCAACTAAATCCGCACCAACATCGGCGGCTTTAGTATAAATTCCACCACCAACACGCGCAAACAAAGCAATAGATTCCGCTCCAAGAGAGAAACCTGCTAATGTCTCTAAAACTTTAGTCATGTCTTCAGAAGAAGTCCATACACCATTCATAAAAAAATGAAAAAAGAAAATAAAGAAAGAGGTTAAACCAAGAACGGCTAAACCAGCAACACCCAATCCCATTACTGTTCCACCACCAAAAGAAACTTTTAACGCTTGTGGCAAACTGGTACGGGCAGCTTGTGTTGTTCTAACATTGGTTTTTGTTGCAATTTTCATTCCCATGTTTCCAGCCAAGGCTGAGAAAAATGCTCCGAAAACAAAAGCAACTACTATTAATATATGTGTTGTAGGAACGACAAATGAAACTCCGGCTAAAACGATGCTTGCTCCCACTACGAAGAAAGCCAGTAACCTATATTCTGCTTTAAGGAAAGCTAATGCACCTTCGTAAATATAATCTGAAATCTCTTTCATTTTACCATCTCCAGCGTCTTGTTTTAATACCCAAGCTCTTTTAACCCACATGAACAGAAGTCCTACAATTGCCATAACTATTGGCAAGTAAATCATTATTGTATTCATAAATTTCTTTTGGTTTTTGGTTAGTATTAGTAATGTTACGAAACGAATTTAAACAAAAAAGCAATACTCCTAACGGAATATTGCTTTTTTTGTAAAAATTATAGGTGAAAATTATTTAATACTAAATAATCCCTCTGGTTTGTTTTCAATATCGTTAAAACGCTTAGTACACTCAGCAATAATTGCAAAAGCTTCGTTTATGTCTCCCCAACCTTCAACATCTACTTGTTTATTTTCAAGATCTTTGTAAACTTGGAAGAAATGCTCAATCTCTTTTAACAAGTGTGGGTTAATATCTGAAAGGTTTTCTAATGAATTCCAGATTGGGTCTGAAACTGGTACACAAATGATTTTTTCGTCTGGTCCTTTATCATCTGCCATGTGGAAAACACCGATAGGTTTTACTTCCATTACACATCCAGGAAAAGTTGGCTCGTTTACCAAAACCAAAACATCTAGTGGATCTCCGTCTAATGCTAATGTTTCAGGAATAAATCCATAATCAGCTGGATACATCATTGACGAGAATAACATTCTGTCAAAACGCATTCTTTTTATTTCGAAATCATATTCGTATTTATTTCTACTTCCTCTTGGTATTTCGATTAAGACATCGAAAGTTGTTAATTTGTCTGCAGTCATTTTAGTTTTCTTTTCTATATTTATGGGTGCAAAAATAAGTAAAGAATCCCTTTCAGCAATGAAAAAATTAGGTTATCTGTGGATTAAATTGTAACAAACAGCACTTTAGTAAACCACCGTTCGATTTCTTTTGTTCAAATAATGATGCCACAAAAGATAGGTAGCCACGGAACGATGCGGGCTCCATCTTATAGTATGAACTTCCATATCTTCTTTTTTGTGAATATCCAGTAATTCTTTTATGGTATTTACTACCGCAATATCACCTAATGGCAGTAAATCTGGCTCTTGAAGGCAAAACATTAAATAGATATCAATTGTCCAGTTTCCTATTCCTTTTATCTTAATCAGTTCTTGTCGCACTTGCTCAGCTGTTTTGGTCGGCAAACTTTCTAAATCAATATCTTTATTCAGTATTGCCGTTGATAATGCTTTGATATAAGACGTTTTTTGACGACTTACCCCAAGATTCCTAAATTCTTCATCTGATAAATCAAGAAGTGCCACAGGAACAAAGTTCTTTTCTTTGGCCTTTAACTTTAAAAAAGTCGCTTTGGCTGAATCTATGGATACTTGTTGTTCTAAAATTAACAACACCAAAGTTTCAAATCCTTGAGGTCTTATGGGAATTGTAGGCATCCCATATTGTTCAATGATTGACTTGAAAATGGTGTCTTTTTCTAAAAGATATTCAATGGCTTTTTGCATCGTTTTATTTTTTAATATCTTGAATTAACTTAAATTCAATTAATCATTTTCATTTGTAAAGTAGAATAAAATTTCAATCCAGAGCCATTTGCTACTATTATATTCGGTTTTAAATATCTTTGAAATCTAAAACTTGTCATTTCTTGCATGGCATCAAGATTAGTCAATAGAAGCTTTCCACTATCTGTTTCACCAAAATCAAGCTTGATTGTAACTTTATTATAAGTCCAATTAGAAAAAAATTCTAATGATTGTTCTCCGCCTTGATATCCGAAAATTTGATAGTCATAAGGTCTAGTATTCATAAAGACAATACGTGTTAGGTTATTATTTTTATTATTAAACGAAAAATAACCTTTGTAATATTTGTAAGATGTAAAACTAACTATTGTAATATCATTGTCAACCGAAATATGATATTTAAAATTAGATATATCATTAAAAAAGTCGAAATCTATTACTTTTAAACTATCATAATAAACCGATAACGCAAACCAATGGTCTTCAGTTTCAAGTGGTTCAAAATTTTGAAATGGAGTTGTGTCGCTGTCAAAAGAATTCAGCGGATCGTCAATAAGCATCCAGCTAATATTGTCTTTACTTAATGCTTTAATATTTAAATTATTCTGTACGATATTGTTTGTCAAAGTATCTTTATCATCTTTTAACACAAAATGTTTTACAATATAATTTACGCTTCCTTGGTTGTAATTTTCTTTTAAATTGCGCTTAATTTTTTTGATTATTTCTTTGATATCTTTTTTATTAGACGTTTTTTTTATCACAACAACTTCTTTTAGTCCAATAGTATCATTTAATGTTTTAGTTTTTTTCTGCGAGTAGCTAAATTGAATAATAAAAAATAACACAAGTAGCACATATTTTTTCCCCATTTCTATTTCTTTTTAAATATATTATGAAAAAATTAACAAAAAGTATGCCGATAAGCTTGCGCACTAACGCTTTAATAGGAATTTTAATAATACACTCCGAGAATAGCTCCTAAAAATAGAATCCAAACGATCCTTTTACTGAAAATTTTTGTGTATCCGGTGTATTCAAATAATTTCCTCGCCAAGCAAAATCGATACGGAATACCTTGAAGATATTACCAATTCCTGCACTGTATTCCCAATACACTTTTTCGGGTGCATTGTATATTAAACCAGAAGCGTTAATGGCTTTATTAGCATCCGAAATAGTTCCATAAACTCCTTTGACACCTATTATTTCTCTCCAATTGAGCTTTCTCATAAATGGAATTCTGGAAAAAATTCTTCCGTTGAAGTTATGGTTCCATTCTAAAGTAGCATATTGATCGCTTACAAATTCATAAAAATTAAGGTTACTAAAGGTATTTTCAATTGTAAAATACGTTTGATTTCCTGGAATCACACTCATTAATCCCAAAGGAACTGTTCCAAAAGTTTTACCTAATTCCATAATTATATTTGTACGTCCTAATGGCCCAATAATGATCGGTTGTTTGTAATACAATTGTACTTTTTCATATTGAAAATCGCTATCCAAAAGCCCTTTGAAACCATGACTATAGTTAACAAAAAAGCGACTATAAGGACTGTCTACATTCTCTCTTTCTACTGCAAATCCTATAGTTTTTCTCTTAGGCGTGTATTCAATTTGTAAATTCACCTCTGATTGTTTCACATCACTTTTTGTTATTGTATGTGCTGCATCAGTGTAATAATCCAAACTAAAAGTCTTAGATGCCGATTGTAATGTTCGATAGGAAAATCCGGTTTGAAAGGTTAAGTTTTTAACCGGCTCTATTTCTACACTAATATTACTCAAATTTATATTAGTGAGTTTTCCATTGCTACCCGTTGAAAAAACAGATGATGAAGCAAAGCTCCTGCCCAGAACATCGCTTGTAGAAGTCAAACTTGCGCCTATCTGCTCAACATCTCGCCTGTTTCCTCCTGACAAAATAACTCTATTTTTTTTATCGACCATCCACTTTCCAGAAAATCCATATTTAAATTTATCATCCTTAAAACCATAAGCAGTATACCCTTGTATTCGCCAAGCATCATTAGGACCAAAATAGGTTCTTCCTCCAGCTCTCAAACGAACGCCTTCTACTTCATTATAACCAAACGATGAAAAAATAGGACCATAATCAAAATGCCCAATGGGTAGATAACCGCTGCCAAGTATTTGGACTAAACTATATAATTGCTTAAATTTCTTTACTGTTTGCAAAGTATCCAGCATTTTATAAACGCCTAATTCATCTTTGCTTAAATTTTCAAATCGGTTTTCATGCCAATAATCGTCTGATTTATTATAGACATCATTATCCATATAATTGACCTCATCTTTATAAAAAGCGACCGGTTTTTCTTTATTGAATTCATGATTTCTATAAAAAGAGGTTCGTTTTCCATAGACTCCTTTTGACTTCTCTTTTTTATTTAATGCAAAATCTGACATCAGATAATCACGAGTCAACAAGAAAACAGAATCGTTCATCACTTCAAATTCTTGCTCTAGATAAATATCCTTTACCCAGTTAATATTGGCACTTTTTGTGACCGCCATATTAATTTTTTTGATTGCATAAGTAGAATCATTCACCCAAAAATCACCTTTGAAAGTCAATTCATTTTTTCGTCTTGGATAAAAAATAATATTATAACACCATTTTTTATCAATGACTGCACTATCCTTTAAAACATAATTATAGACATCAATTCCTGTTTTAGACAACGGACTGGTAAAACTTTTATCGAAAAAAGTAAGGTGATTGTCATAAATATTATAATCTGAATACAAATCTTTTACAAAAGATAAAATTTGTTGATTTCCATTAAAACCGGAAGTTTTACTGGCTTTTATTTTCTCTTTTAGTTTCTTTAGTTTATTGTCTCCATACACATCATACAATGATTCATTGATAAAAATAGGCAAATACGTTTTTCCAGTAATCTTAGAAGTATCTACTTGCTTGAAAATAAATTCCATTCCTTTGAACAGCTTATTTTTCATAAAAGCACTATCAATGGTATTCATGTCAAACTCTATTTTCTCATACTTTTCCATTTGGTATTGAGCAAATAAATTTAATCCATTTTTACGCTTGTGCTCCCAAATTTTTCGAAGAATATCAAGTGCCGGATTGTTCTTTTTAGAAGTTTTACCCGTAAAAATAACAACTTCCTTCAAGCTTTCGGCTTCGTTTAACTGAATTTTAAAATTGTAATTCACTGGTTTATTTAAAGTAATTTCTTTTTCAGAAAATCCTACCGATGATATTATTATGACTGTATAGGTTTTAGCTGATTCAATGTAAAAACGTCCATCTTCATTAGAAACGACACCTTCATTGGAATCTTTAAAAACAACATTGGCAAATGGAATGGGCTGATTTGTTTTGTCTAAAACAATACCGCTAACTTTAGTTTGCGCAAAAAGGACGTTTGCGCTAATCAGCAAAAAAAACAAGATAAATAAGAGGAGCTTTTTCATAATCATTCAAAAAAAAACTTCATCAAATAAACAATTGATGAAGTTTCAAATATAGGTATTTAGAAATCTAGATTATTCTAAATTAAGACTGTCGACTGTTAAAGTTTATCTAAAAATCAAATTCTTAAAAAAAATCTATTTTTTATACAATACTTTTTTAACAGCTTTTACAACATCACCTGCATTAGGCAACCATTCTTTAAGCAATACTGGAGAGTAAGGTGCAGGAGTATCAGCTGTAGTGATACGTTGAATTGGTGCATCAAGAAAATCAAAAGCACGTTCTTGAACTAAATAAGTAATCTCAGAAGAAACACTTGCAAAAGGCCAAGCTTCCTCAAGAATTACCAATCTGTTTGTTTTTTTCACAGAAGTCAAAATCGTTTCGAAATCCAAAGGACGAACCGTTCTTAAATCGATAATCTCACATGAGATTCCTTCTTTTGCTAATTCATCAGCAGCGATGTATGCTTCTTTAATGATTTTCCCAAAAGACACAATCGTTACATCCGTTCCTTCACGTTTGATATCAGCAACCCCAATTGGAATCGTATACTCACCATCTGGAACTTCCCCTTTGTCACCATACATTTGTTCTGATTCCATGAAAATCACAGGATCATTATCACGAATAGCTGATTTCAATAATCCTTTCGCATCATAAACATTAGATGGAACAACTACTTTAAGACCTGGAGTGTTAGCAAACCAGTTTTCAAGTGCTTGTGAGTGTGTCGCTCCTAATTGTCCTGCCGAAGCCGTTGGACCACGAAAAACGATAGGCACATTGAATTGTCCTCCAGTCATTTGACGCATTTTAGCAGCATTATTTATTATTTGATCAATCCCCACTAAACAGAAATTGAAAGTCATATATTCCACAATTGGTCTACACCCGTTCATTGCTGAACCTACTGCAATTCCTGTAAAACCAAGTTCTGCAATCGGAGTATCAATAACTCTTTTTTCGCCAAATTCAGCAAGCATTCCTTTTGATGCTTTGTAGGCACCATTGTATTCTGCAACTTCTTCACCCATTAAGTATATGGACTCATCGCGACGCATTTCTTCACTCATAGCTTCGCAAATGGCCTCTCTAAATTGTATAGTTCTCATAGTTGTATGTTGTATGTGTGTAATTTTCGAAAAGCAAAAATAAATATTTTAAACCACTTAAAAGCATAAATCACTTTAAAATAATCAGGAGCTATTTCCGGCTATACGCTATATCTTCCTGTGGTTAAAGGAACCACAGGAAGGATACCGCTGCTATCCGGGCTACGAAATCGATGTAATATTGATAATTTGTACATTTCAAGCAACTTCCCTCCTGAATTTAAACATTAAATAGAGAAGTCGAAAGCAACAATTTGATTGCTTTTTGTTTAATTTTTTTCATTAATTCATTCAAATCCATAAGCAACCTTTCTCTTATTAAAAAAATATCCCGCTTTTATTACAAAATTGCGAAATCGTAATAGTATCTATAAATATTATGCACGCATAGTAAATTATTCAAAATATTATTCTAATTTTGTAAAAGAAATTTAGAATAATAAAAAACATACTTATGAAAATATTAGTTTGCATCAGCCACGTTCCTGATACTACTTCAAAAATTAATTTCGTCAATGGTGACTCTGAATTCGACACTAATGGCGTACAATACGTAATAAATCCAAATGATGAATTTGGTTTAACACGTGCTATTTGGTTCCAAGAACAACAAGGTGCAACCGTAACAGTTGTCAATGTAGGAGGACCAGAAACCGAACCAACTTTAAGAAAAGCATTAGCTATAGGCGCAAACGAAGCCATTCGTGTAAACGCAACTCCTACAGACGGATTTTTTGTTGCCAAACAACTTGCCGAAGTAATTAAAAATGGCGCATACGATGTTATCATAGCCGGAAAAGAATCGCTGGATTATAATGGCGGAATGGTTCCTGGAATGATTGCCGGAATCCTGGGTTATAACTTCCTAAATTCTTGCACAAGCCTTACTGTTGATGGAACTAATGTAAAAGCAGTTCGTGAGATTGACGGTGGAAAAGAAACAGTAAGCACTACTTTGCCTTTAATCATTGGTGGACAAAAAGGATTAGTTGAAGAAAAAGACTTGCGTATTCCTAACATGAGAGGAATTATGACGGCAAGAACCAAAGTACTGACTATCCTTGAACCAGTTGAAGCTTCAGTAAACACTAAAGCGGTGAAATTTGAAAAACCAGCCCCTAAATCAGCAGTGAAATTAATTTCACCTGACAATTTAGATGAATTAATCAATTTATTACACAACGAAGCTAAAGTAATCTAACTGTCATAAAGTCGAATGTCGAAAGTCGAAAGGATAGAAGTTGACAATAATTTCCCTTTATGACTTTAGACTTTAAAACTTTAAGACTAAAACAAAAAATTATGTCAATATTAATATATGCAGAATACGCAGAAGGAAAATTCAAGAAAGTAGCTTTCGAATTAGCTTCTTATGCAAAAAAAGTAGCCGAATCATTAGGAACAACTGTTACAGCCGTAACCGTAAACGCTGGAGATGTTTCGGAATTATCAAAATACGGAGTAGACAAAGTTTTAAAAGTAAACAACGATAAATTATCTGGATTTACTGCAAAAGCATATGCCGATGTAATCAAACAAGCTGCTCAAAAAGAAAGTGCTAAATTAATTTTGCTTTCATCCACAACAGACAGTATTTACCTTTCATCACTTGTGGCAGTAGCTCTGGAAGCTGGATTTGCTTCAAATGTGGTAGGTTTACCAGTAAGCACAGCTCCTTTTCAAGTAAAAAGAAATGCATTTTCAAACAAAGCTTTCAATATCACTGAAATTGCGACTGATATAAAAGTACTTGGTCTTGCAAAAAACTCTTATGGTGTTTTTGAAAACGCAACCACTCTAACCGAAGAAGATTTCAATCCAACAATTGGAGACAATGATTTTGGTGTAAAAGTAGAATCCGTAGAAAAAGGTTCCGGAAAAGTTTCTATTGCCGATGCTGACATCGTAGTCTCAGGTGGACGTGGTTTGAAAGGACCTGAAAACTGGGGAATGATTGAAGAATTAGCTTCGGTACTTGGTGCTGCAACAGCTTGTTCAAAACCAGTTTCAGATTTAGGTTGGAGACCTCATAGTGAGCACGTAGGACAAACAGGAAAACCAGTTGCAACTAACTTGTATATTGCAATAGGAATTTCGGGAGCTATCCAGCACATTGCAGGGATCAACTCTTCTAAAGTAAAAGTAGTCATCAATAGCGACCCGGAAGCACCGTTCTTCAAAGTAGCTGATTACGGAATTGTGGGAGATGCTTTTGAAATTGTACCAAAATTGATTGAGAAATTTAAAGCTTTTAAAGCTCAGCACTCATAATTCAACAAATCTATATAAATTGCTACCTAAAAAATAAGATATTTGTATCTTTGCTTTTAGGTAGCTTTTTTTTGCAAAAAAATTGCTACTGATTTTTATTAAAAAAACAAGTACAGCGTACTTTCCCATTTTCACAACTATGAGCTTAGTTAAATTATCTATAAAAGGAATTTCATACAGTCAAACCCAAAACGGAGCTTATGCTCTAATTTTGAATGAGGTTGATGGAGAAAGAAAACTACCTATAGTAATCGGAGCATTTGAAGCCCAATCTATCGCTATTGCTTTAGAAAAAGAGATCAAACCACCTCGTCCTTTGACACATGATTTATTCAAAAATTTTGCTGAGCGTTTCGATATTGTTGTAAAACAAGTCATTATCCATAAATTAGTTGATGGTGTTTTTTACTCCAGTATCATTTGTGAAAGAGATAAAATTGAAGAAATTATAGACGCAAGAACATCCGATGCAATTGCTTTGGCACTACGTTTTAATGCGCCAATTTTCACCTATAAAAACATCTTGGATAAAGCTGGAATTTATTTGAAGGCAAATCCGCTTGAAGCCAATAAAGATTCCCAAGAAATTGACGATGTTCTTTCTAATCCGGACACTTTTGGCCATGAAGAAGAAAGCAATCAATCCGGCGAAACCTATTCTAAACATAGTTTACAGGAGTTGAACGAATTACTGGACCAAGCTGTATCTCATGAAGATTATGAAAAAGCCGCTAAAATTAGAGATGAAATTTCAAAAAGAGAATCGTAATTTGTTTAATTATTGATTTGTTTAATTGCTAATCCAACATTCGTTTCACGATTAAACCAAAATCGATTAACCGATTAATCCCCAAATAAAATGAAGCAATATTTAGATTTAGTGCAACACGTTATGGAAAACGGTTGCCAAAAAGGAGACCGTACCGGAACAGGGACTAAAAGTGTATTTGGTTATCAAATGCGTTTTGATTTAAGTGAAGGTTTCCCAATGGTTACTACAAAAAAACTACATCTAAAATCTATTATTTATGAATTGCTTTGGTTCCTCAAAGGAGACACTAACATTAAGTATCTTCAAGAAAATGGCGTGAAAATATGGGATGCCTGGGCTGATGCCAATGGAGATTTAGGTCCGGTTTATGGTCATCAGTGGCGCAACTGGAATAGCGAAGAAATAGATCAGATTACCGAACTAATTACGGAACTAAAAACCAATCCAAACAGCCGTAGAATGCTTGTTTCGGCTTGGAATCCTTCTGTACTTCCTGATACAAAAAAATCATTTGACGAAAATGTAGCCAATAACAAAGCGGCGTTACCGCCATGCCATGCTTTTTTTCAGTTCTATGTTTCCGACGGCAAATTATCCTGTCAATTATACCAAAGAAGTGCCGATATTTTCTTGGGCGTTCCTTTTAACATTGCTTCTTATGCGTTATTGACCATGATGATTGCACAAGTTTGCGAATTAGAAATCGGTGAATTTATTCACACTTTTGGCGACGCACACATTTACAACAATCATTTTGAACAACTGGAATTACAATTATCACGCGAGCCAAAACCATTACCAAAAATGATTTTAAATCCAGCAATAAAAAATATATTCGATTTTGATTTTGACGATTTTACACTAGAAGGCTATGAGCCACATGCCCTAATAAAAGGGAGTGTTGCGGTATAAAACAACATCCGTTTAAAAAATTAAAATCACCGATAAAACAAAATAAAAAAATCCGCTTCACAGCGGATTTTTTAATACTAGATTAGACAGATAAAACACTGTTTTCAGCACCCGCAAATTCATTCCATATAAATGAATCGGCTTCAGGCTCATTTACAAACTCTCCATCGATTACATATTTAAACTCATAAGAGGCATCTTTATTCAAGTCGTATGTAGCTTTGAAAGTACCATTTTTCAATTTACTTAAAACTCCTTCGGCTAAATTCCAGTTATTGAAATCACCAACCACAGATGCTGATTTAGCTTGCTTTGCTTCTACCGAAAATGTAACTTTACAAACCGGTTTTGTTTTTACAAATTGTTTCTTTATTGACATAACTATTTCATTTTTAGAATTATGTGACAAAGAAAATAAATTCAATTGAAGTTTCGACAAAGCCTATGAAGTTTTAGCATAAAGCTACAAACTATGTTAATTTTTAAACAAATTGCTAATTTAACAAGTTTATAATTTTATTTCCAAAATAAGAAAACGTTTTCTTACTAAATAATCCCGAATCAAAATTGTGCCTTTTCAAAATAAAATTTATCTTTATAAACAAAATTTAACCTATGGAAAAAGAACAACACGAACAATATGAGTATGCTAGAAGGCGAATTAAACAAAAAAAGAGGTTGTATATCCATTTTGTTTTATTCCTTTTAGGGAGTTTTTTTTTATTTGTAGCCAATAAATTTTTTGCTATTGATGTAGAGGCTGATTGGTACATTTGGGGAATTACAATCTGGTTTTTTATATTCATTTTACATTTTATAAAAGTTTACATTACAGATCGGTTTATGAATAAAAATTGGGAAAGAGAACAAATAGATAGACTTGTAACTTTACAGAAAAAAAAAATCACTCAATTACAAACAAAGATTAACGAAGAATCCTCTACATAAAATTTAAAGAACTATGATAGTAATGATTGCGGCAGTTGCCGAAAATAATGCTCTTGGAAAAAATAATGAATTAGTTTGGCATCTTCCTAATGATTTCAAAAGATTCAAAACACTGACTTCAGGACATCATATCATAATGGGACGCAAAACATTTGAAAGTTTCCCTAAACCACTACCAAATAGAATCCATATTGTTATTTCCAGACAAGAAGGATACCAACCGGAAGGCTGTATTGTAGTTGATAGTATGCAAAAAGCATTAGAAATTTGTCCCATTAACGAAACGTCATACATCATAGGCGGCGGAGAAATTTATAACCTGGGTCTTACTTTTACAGATAAAATTGAAATCACGAGAGTTCATCATAATTTTGAAGCTGATGCTTTTTTTCCTGAAATTAATCTTGATGAATGGGAAATCATAGCATCTGAATTTAATCAAAACGATGAAAAGCATCTTTACGATTATACGTATCAAACTTTTTCCAGAAAATAAAAAACATCCCATATGGGATGTTTTTTTTTAATCAATGAAAAGAGAATGACCTATTCTTGAAACAGTATTTGATAACATAAAATAAAAATCACAAACACTAATAATACTCCAGAAATGAAGATAATAGTATTTGATGATTTTTGAGAATACATCTCAAAAAAGCCTTTAATACCAAATACCACGAAGGTACTAAAGACAAAGAAAATTAAAATTTCCAAAAACAAATTTAATCCTAAGAACGTATGTTGCGCTTTAAATACAATACTACTTTGTAAAATAGTACTTTCAACACAGCTTACAAGAACAAATGATAAAGTTAACGCAAGAAACAACCATTTGATTTGGGTCATTGAATCCCTTTTAATCATTGAAAAAATAATTTAAAATATTTATCCAAAATTGAACAATTAAAAACGTTGATACAATACCCACTTTTAGTGATATTTTGAATTTATAGTTTTTTTCCAAAAAGACCAAAAAAGAGCACTCCTTATCTTATTAGAAATAAAGTTTCCTCCTAATACTCAAACCCATTTTTAGTTTGTGTAGTTTGTATTATATTTGTAGAAATTAAAAAAATGTCAAAAAATATAACACCCTATAAAGATTCCACTTTAGGTAAGAAGGAACAAGTTGCAAAAATGTTTGACACCATATCTGGAAATTATGACAATCTTAATCGTGTCATTTCTTTTGGTATAGATATTAAATGGCGTAAAAAAGTTTTAGGAATTGTTGCTAAATCTAATCCAAAAATAATTCTGGATATCGCAACTGGTACAGGAGATTTAGCCATTCTATTAGCACAAACTAACGCTGAAAAAATTATCGGGCTAGATATTTCTGCTGGCATGCTTGAAGTAGGTGTAAAAAAAATTGCATCGAAAAATTTATCTAATACTATTGAGATGCTTTTGGCAGACTCTGAGAATATGCCTTTTGAAGACAATTATTTTGACGCCATAACAGTCGCTTTTGGAGTTAGAAACTTTGAAACGCTTGAAAAAGGTTTGGCAGAAATTTTAAGAGTTTTAAAGCCAAACGGTGTCTTTGTAATTCTGGAAACCTCTGTTCCCGAAAAGACACCTTATAAACAAGGCTATAATTTTTACAGCAAAAACATACTTCCTATTATAGGCAAATTATTTTCTAAAGATAATGTTGCTTATGGCTATTTATCCGAATCCTCAGCAGCATTTCCTTATGGAGAAAAACTGAACAATATTTTGAGAAAAATTGGGTTTATAGATGTTATAGCAATGCCACAAACATTTGGCGTAGCCACCATTTATTCTGCTTCTAAAAAATAAGATGAAAAAAATAGTTGTTTTAATTTTATTAACCTTCACTCTGAACGGATTCTCACAGTTTACTAAAAGTATGTTTAGTAAGGATCCGATTATTAACTTGGAAAATTTTCAAAATAAAAGACTTTATTTTGGATATTATCTAGGCTTCAATTCTTACGATTTTAAAATTGATTATAAAACAGTTGGCCCTGACATCCAGGTAAAAAAAACAACCGGTTTTAATGTTGGAATTGTAGGTGATTTAAAACTTCATGAATACATTAACTTGCGATTTGAGCCAGGATTGTATTACACAAAAAGAGATTTATACTTTCCTGGTTTTACAAAAAAAATAGACGCGCTAAGAGAAGTAAACAGCACTTATATTCATTTCCCTTTACTATTGAAATTCTCTTCACTTAGAACCGGTAATGTACGTCCATATATTGAAGGAGGATTATCGACAACTTTAAATTTATCGAGTAATTCAAAATCTATAGACGATAATTTAGAACAACGTTTTAGAGTAAAACCTTGGACAACAAATTACGAATTAGGTTTTGGAATTGATTTATTTTCAGAATATTTTATATTCTCTCCTTCAATAAGAGGTGTTTTTGGTCTTAAAGACGAACTAATTAGAGACAAAGATCCAAATAGTCCTTGGACAAGTAATATCGAATCAATAAAGTCACGAGCTGTTTTTATCAATTTTACCTTTCATTAAAAAATAATTATTACGCTTGATTTTATAGCGAATTTCTTCTAAACTCACTAAGAATAATAGCCGTTGCAGTAGCGACATTCAAACTTTCCGTTTTTTGAATTTCTCCGAAACGAGGAATTGTAAGTCTGTTTTGAACTAGTCTTTCAATTTCTGGTGAAATTCCATTAGCTTCATTTCCCATGATGATTATTCCTTCCTGTGGCAAAGTCGTTTTATAAATATTCTCCCCATCCATAAAAGTACCAAAAACCGGTAATTTAGTTTGTGCAATAAAAGTATTTAAATCAACGTAAGAAACATTCACTCTTGCAATGGAGCCCATTGTAGCCTGCACCACTTTTGGATTATAAATATCAACGGTTTCCTTTGAGCATACTAATTGATGAATCCCAAACCAGTCGCATAATCGCAATATGGTTCCTAGATTTCCGGGATCACGAATGCTGTCAAGAGCTAAAATCAATCCGGATTCAATCATTTCTTTCTCAATTGGCATCTTAAAAATTGCTAAACAAGAATTAGGGGAAGAAAGAGCACTTATTTTTTTTAAATCAACGTCATCAATCAACGTCTTTTTTCCGTTTATAACTTCTTCAAAATCGTTTTGTGTAGTATACAAATGATCCAGTTCAAAATTTGACTGTAATAATTCCTGAATTACTTTCACGCCTTCGGCAAAAAATAATTTATTGGTAAACCTATATTTTTTTTGCTGTAAACTCGTTATAAGTTTTATTTGGTTTTTACTAACCATAAAATAATGTACTTTTGAATTAAATATTTTATAACACTTGAAAAAGATTTCTACAAAAATAGCAGCATTTATTCTAATTGCAATATTTATATGTGCATGTAACGCTGTAAAAAGAGTTCCAGAGGGCAAACATTTACTTACTAAAAATGAAATTTTGGTAAATAACAAAGCCACAAAAGAAGAAATCATCTTCAATCAATTGTATCAAAAACCAAATAGCACCTTTCTAGGGTATCGTTTGCGATTGAATTTATACAATTTAGCCAATCTAAATCCAGACTCTACCTATCAGGCAAAGTTCACCAATAATCCCGAAAAATATGAAAGGCAATCAAAATTGCTTTCAGCAAAACAAGTAGACAGACTTGGAAAATCTTTTTTTTACCACGGCATTCATGATTTCCTAAAAAAAACAGGAGAACCACCTGTAATTATTGATAAAACTAAAACTGACAAATCGATATTACGATTAAAGTATTATTATTTTAACAACGGATTTTTCAATGTTAAAGCTACCTATACCATAGATACTTTAAAAACAAAGAAGGCTAAAATAAAATATGCAATAACTACACTTGAGCCTTATTTATTGGATTCATTAAGAACTTCCATTTCGACTCCTGTATTGGATTCAATGTATGAAGCTACCAAAAATAAAACCCTTATTAAATCCGGAAACCAGTATAAAACATCTGATTTTGAAGATGAAAAAAACCGAATAACTACACACTTTAGAAACAACGGAGTTTATTATTTTCAACCTAATTACATCTCTTTTGACTTGGACACGATTAAAAAAGTCAATAAAGCAAATGTAAATTTAGTCATCAATAATTATTCGTACCAACAACAAGACTCCAGTAAAACGGAACCTTTCAAAATGTATAAAATAAGTGATGTAAATATATATACTGATTATTCCCCTAATGGCAATAACAGACAAATCACTGACAGCATCACCTACAATAATTTTAATTTGTATGGTTACGAAAAAATAAGATATAAACCTCGGGCAATAACGAATGCCATTTTCATTACAAAAGGAACATTGTTTGCTGATTCTAAAACTGTTTTAACGACTCGCTATTTGAATAATTTAAAAATTTTCAATTATCCGTCTATACAATACGAAGTAGATAAAAGAGATTCAACTGCGCATTCCTTAATTGCAAAAGTATATCTGACACCAAGAAAAAAATACAGTTTTGGTACCACGTTTGATGTGACACATTCTAATATCCAAGATATTGGTATTGGGTTAAGCGCTTCAGAAACCATTAGAAACGTATTTAATGGAGCCGAAACATTAGAAATAGCTGCCCGTGGAAATATAGGCTCTTCTAAAGATTTAGCAAATCCTAATAATAACTTTTTTAATGTTTCAGAATACGGAGTAGATTTAAAATTAAACTTTCCAAGAATTTTCATCCCTTTTGGAACTGAAAAAATCATTCCAAAAAGCATGATTCCTTCCACCCTTATTACTGTTGGTTTTGCAAAACAAAGGAATATCGGTTTGGATAAAGAGAATTTTACCGGAGCGTTATCCTACAATTGGACACCAAAGAAAAATAATACAGCTCGTTTTGATTTATTCAATGCACAATTTGTGCGCAATCTAAATCCACAAAATTATTTCAATGTGTATAGATCATCCTATAATGCTTTGAATGCTATTGGAAAAGTATACAATACAAACTCATCATATTATAATAATTCCAAAGATAAAGATTTAATAATCGAAGACGGGACATTAGGATTCACTAATGATGTTTTGACTGGAAACACTTCATTGGTCCCAACTGATAAAAATTATGAAAACGTAAAAAGTATTGAAGAACGAAGAGTTAGACTTACCGAGAATGATTTTATCCTGGCTACAAGTTATAGTTTTTCCAAAACCACTAAAACTGACTTACTGGATAATAATTTTTATCTCTTTAGAACAAAAATTGAATCTGCCGGAACTTTATTATCCTTACTTTCGAAAGCAACAAATTTGCCTAAAAATTCAGATAACAATTATCAAATATTTAATTTAGAATACTCCGAATATCTAAAGACGGAGTTCGATTATATTAAACATTGGGATCTGACAAAAGAAAAAGTATTTGCCGTTAGAACTTTCTTTGGTATAGCCATACCGTTTGGCAATTCAAATAACGTTCCATTTTCAAGAAGTTATTTTTCAGGCGGTTCTAATGACAACAGAGCATGGCAACCCTATAGCCTTGGTCCCGGAAGCAGCGGTGCTTCAAATGATTTTAATGAAGCGAACATGAAAATTGCCCTTAGCGGTGAATTTAGATTTAAAGTATTAGGAAGTCTAAAAGGAGCTCTTTTTGCAGATGCAGGAAACATATGGAATGTACTCGACAATGTGACTGATGAAAAATCAACTTTTAAAAATTTAAAAAATTTAAAAGATATAGCGATTGGCTCTGGATTTGGGTTGCGATACGATTTAAGTTTTTTTGTAATTCGGTTTGATTTAGGGTTTAAAACCTATAATCCAGCCAATGAAACTAACAAACGATGGTTCCAAGAATACAATTTTGGACACTCTGTTTTAAATTTTGGTATAAATTATCCGTTCTAATGCTAATTAATTCTTATTTTTGCAAACTAAAAACTAAAAAATAACTAAAAAGAATTACAATGGCACACAACATAAAACCAGGCGTAGCTACAGGAGATCAGGTTCAGGAAATTTTTAACTATGCTAAAGAGAAAGGATTTGCATTACCGGCAGTAAATGTTACGGGATCAAATACCATCAACGGTGTTCTTGAAACTGCAGCTAAATTAAACGCGCCAGTTATCATCCAATTTTCTAATGGAGGAGCACAATTCAACGCTGGAAAAGGACTTTCTAATGCAGGTGAAAAAGCAGCTATCGCTGGTGGAATTGCTGGAGCATTACATATTCACACTTTGGCGGAAGCTTACGGAGCAACTGTAATCTTACATACTGACCATTGTGCAAAAAAATTATTACCTTGGATTGATGGTTTATTAGACGCTTCAGAAGCACATTTTGCTAAAACTGGAAAACCATTATTCTCTTCTCACATGATTGATTTATCTGAAGAGCCTATCGAAGAAAACATCGAAATTTGCAAAGGTTATTTAGAAAGAATGAGCAAAATGGGAATGACATTGGAAATCGAACTTGGAATTACAGGTGGTGAAGAAGATGGTGTTGACAACTCTGATGTTGATAGCTCAAAATTATATACACAACCAGAAGAAGTTGCTTACGCATACGAAGAACTTTCAAAAGTAAGTCCTAAATTTACAATTGCTGCAGCTTTTGGTAACGTTCACGGTGTTTACAAACCAGGAAATGTAAAATTGACTCCAAAAATCTTAAAAAATTCTCAAGATTTTGTACAAAACAAATTCAACACAGGATCAAATCCAGTAGATTTCGTTTTCCACGGTGGTTCAGGTTCTACATTGGAAGAAATCAGAGAAGGTATTAGCTACGGTGTAATAAAAATGAATATTGATACTGACTTGCAATTTGCATTTACTGAAGGTATTCGTGATTATATGGTAAAAAATATTGACTATTTGAAAACTCAAATTGGAAATCCAGAAGGTTCTGATGCTCCAAACAAAAAATATTACGACCCAAGAAAATGGTTACGTGAAAGTGAAGTTACTTTCAACACAAGACTTGAGCAAGCATTTGCTGACTTAAACAATGTGAATACACTATAATAAAATTAAGTTTAAAGTTTTTGAATCCCGATGTAACTATCGGGATTTGAAATCTAAACCAGAAACTACAGGAACGGAATACTGAACACTGAACACTAGAAAAATGGCTTGGTTTAAAAGAAAAGAAAAAGGGATTACTACTGCTACCGAAGACAAAATGGATATCCCAAAAGGGCTTTGGTACAAATCTCCAACTGGAAAAATTATTGATGCCGATGAACTAGCTCGTAACTTATTTGTAAGTCCCGAGGATGGTTTTCATGTTAGAATTGGAAGTGCAGAATATTTTCAAATTTTATTTGACAACAATGAATTTGTTGAATTAGATAAAAACATGACTTCTAAAGACCCTTTGCATTTTGTTGACACAAAAAAATATGCAGATCGGTTAAAAGATGTTATGGAAAAAACCAAACTTAAGGATGCAGTGCGCACCGGAGTTGGAAAATCTAAAGGAAAAGAATTAGTAATTTGCTGTATGGATTTCGCCTTTATTGGTGGTTCCATGGGAGCAGTAGTGGGAGAAAAAATCGCAAGAGGAATCGATCATGCTATTCAAAACAAATTACCATTTGTAATGATTTCTAAATCAGGTGGAGCAAGAATGATGGAAGCAGCTTATTCTTTGATGCAGCTAGCTAAAACATCTGTTAAACTTGCTCAACTTGCTGAAGCAAAATTGCCTTACATTTCGTTATGTACTGATCCAACAACAGGAGGAACAACTGCTTCTTATGCCATGCTAGGAGATATTAATATTTCTGAACCAGGTGCATTAATTGGATTTGCAGGACCAAGAGTAGTAAGAGACACAACCGGTAAAGATTTACCAGAAGGTTTTCAAACCGCTGAATTTGTTCTTGAACATGGTTTCTTAGATTTTATAACACCTCGAAAAGAATTGAAAGACAAGATCAACTTGTACATTGATTTGATTCAAAACAATAATATCAGATAAACGAAAATCCCGATCAATCGGGATTTTTTATACTTTAAATTTTATCTTTTTAAGATTCAAACAAAAAGGCTTTCAAATAATTTGAAAGCCTTTTTTATATAAAATTCAGATTCTTTTTCAAAGTCGGTCGGTTTACATTCCCGTTCTAATCGCCTCAACTGGATCTAATTTTGAAGCAGCAATTGCAGGAAGTATTCCTGAAATCAAACCAATGATAGCAGCAAGTCCCGTTCCTAAAAAAACATTCCCCATGCCTAAAACAAATTCGAAATCCAGTGCGCTGGTTAAAATCACTGAAATTATCCAAACTAATAAAAGTCCAATTATTCCGCCAATTACTGAAAGTATTATCGCTTCGAATAAAAACTGAAACAATATAAATTTATTTTTGGCTCCTAATGATTTCTGGATTCCTATTAAATTGGTACGTTCTTTTACCGAAACAAACATAATATTCGCAATTCCAAAACCACCAACAAGCAATGAAAATCCACTGATAATCCACCCTACTACATTCATTTGTCCTATAATACCATCTATAAAATCAGTAAATCCAGAAAACACATTAACAAAGAAATTATCAATTTCACCTGCTTTCAAACCTCTATAACTTCTTAATTTTTGAGAAATTTCACCTTTATATGCATCCATATCCACTCCTCTTTCTGGCTTAAATATGATTACATTAGTCAAAGAAGTATTATTATCACCATACAATTGTCGAACAAAATTAACCGGAATAAAAGCAGAAGTATCATTACTATCCCCAAACAATCCTGCTCCTTGTTTTTTCAAAACACCTATAACTGTGAATCTTTTACCATATAAACGTACGTTTTTTCCAATTGGATCAATATTCTCAAATAAGGATTTAGCAATTTCATCCCCTAAAACAATTACCGTAGAACCAGAATTAGCTTCAGACTCATTATAAAATCTCCCTTCTTCAAATTCTAACCCCTGAATATCAATAAATTCATGGGAAACTGGAACAATATTAACATCACTAACTGTTTTTGAATCGTATTTTATAGATTCTCTTTTGGTAAATATTTGATATCCCATTTGATCCGTATTAGTCATAACTCCTTTCATATAAGTATATTCGTCATACTTTACATTAGGAAACTGTTCTCTTTTCCATTGTGGAATATCTGAAGGACCGAAAGAAAATTTCATTAAATAGATCGTGTTTTTATCAAGGCTGCTTAAATCTTTGGTGATTTTTCTATCCAATGAATCTACAGCTGCAAGCACGGCTATTATTGAAAATATACCAATAGTAACCCCTAATAAAGAGAGCAAAGTTCTCAATTTGTTGTTTCGCAAAGCATTCATTGCAAAACCAAAACTCTCTTTTAATAACCGAAGATAGACTATCATAAAATCTTTTTTGCGTTAAGGTAAAATTCTACATTATATTTTTCATAAACCTAATAAAAATCCACCTACCAATTGGTATATTTTTTTAAGATAATGTTACACAAATTCATTGAATTTTATAATCAAAAAAAAACTATTTTTGCACTTTATAATTATAACTACACAATGAACACAACAAAAACTATTCAATCTGCATTAATTTCAGTATTCTCAAAAGAAGGTCTTGAACCAATTGTAAAAAAACTGCATGAACAAAATGTTATACTTTACTCTACTGGAGGAACTGAAGATTTTATAAAAAACTTAGGAATCCCTGTAGTTCCTGTTGAAGACGTAACTTCTTATCCTTCCATTCTTGGTGGAAGAGTAAAAACATTACATCCAAAAGTTTTTGGAGGAATCCTAAACCGTCAGGATAATGAAAGTGATGTACAACAAATGCAAGAGTTCAATATCCCACAAATTGATTTAGTTATAGTTGATTTATATCCATTTGAAAAAACAGTTGCTTCAGGAGCAAGTGAATCAGATATTATTGAGAAAATAGATATTGGTGGTATTTCTTTGATTCGTGCTGCTGCAAAAAACTTTAAAGACACTGTAATTGTGGCTTCTGTTGATGAGTACAGCCTGCTTTTAGATTTAATTACCGATCAAAACGGAGCTACTACTCTTGCCAACAGAAAATTATTGGCTACAAAAGCATTTCATGTTTCATCACACTATGATACCGCAATTTTTAATTATTTCAATACAGACGAAACCGTTTATAAACAAAGTATTGCTCATGGTCAAGTCTTGAGATATGGAGAAAATCCACATCAAAAAGGATTCTTCTTTGGTGACTTTGACGCTATGTTCAAAAAAATTCACGGAAAAGAATTGTCTTACAACAACTTATTGGATGTAGACGCAGCTGTGAATTTGATTAATGAGTTCAAAAATGACGGCCCTACTTTTGCCATATTAAAACATAATAATGCTTGTGGTTTAGCGACAAGAAAAACTATTAGTGAAGCTTATAATGTGGCTTTGGCTTGTGACCCGACTTCAGCTTTTGGAGGTGTTTTGATTTCCAATACTAAAATTGATGTGGCAACTGCAATTGAGATAAACAAATTATTTTGTGAAGTGGTTATTGCTCCGGAATATGATACAGAAGCTGCTGCAATTTTACAAGAAAAGAAAAACAGAATTATATTAATTCAAAACGAAGTAGCTTTACCACAAAAACAAGTACGAACTTGCTTAAACGGAATTTTAGTCCAAGAAAGAAACAATATAACCGACAATAAAGAAGACTTAAGAACCGTTACTACTAAAGCACCAACTGAACAAGAAGTTCAAGATTTAATATTTGCTTCTAAAATTTGTAAAAACACAAAATCAAACACGATTGTTTTTGCAAAAAACGGCACACTTATTGCGTCTGGTACTGGGCAAACATCAAGAGTTGATGCCTTATTACAAGCCATTGAAAAAGCTAAAACTTTTGGATTTGATTTACATGGTGCGTCTATGGCTAGCGATGCGTTCTTCCCTTTCCCTGATTGTGTAGAAATAGCTAAAGAAGCAGGAATAACTGCTGTAATTCAACCCGGAGGATCCATTAAAGATGAATTAAGCATCAATTATTGTAATGAAAATAAAGTTGCAATGGTATTTACAGGAACTCGTCATTTTAAACATTAATTTGTTTAACTTTGCCCGTCACAAATTTATAACTTTTTAACCCTTAAAAAACTTATGGGATTTTTTGATTTCATGACCGAGGATATCGCGATAGACCTTGGTACCGCTAATACTTTAATCATACATAATGATAAAGTCGTAATTGACAGTCCCTCAATAGTTGCTCGTGATAGAGTTTCAGGCAAAATCATTGCTGTAGGGAAAGAAGCAAACATGATGCAGGGTAAAACACATGAAAACATTAAGACGATAAGACCGTTGAAAGATGGTGTAATTGCTGATTTTGATGCCTCTGAAAAAATGATTAGTATGTTTATAAAAAGCATACCGGCATTAAAGAAAAGAATGTTTACTCCCGCATTAAGAATGGTTGTTTGTATTCCTTCCGGTATCACCGAAGTGGAAATGAGAGCGGTTAAAGAATCTTGTGAAAGAGTTAACGGAAAAGAAGTATATCTAATACACGAACCTATGGCAGCAGCTATTGGTATTGGTATTGACATTATGCAACCTAAAGGAAACATGATTGTTGATATCGGTGGTGGAACAACTGAAATTGCTGTAATTGCATTAGGCGGAATTGTATGTGACAAATCGGTAAAAATTGCCGGTGATGTATTTACAAATGACATCGTATATTACATGCGTACCCAACACAATCTTTTTGTTGGAGAAAGTACTGCAGAGAAAATAAAAATCCAAATTGGAGCCGCAATTGAAGACTTAGAAACTCCTCCAGAAGACATGTCAGTTCAAGGAAGAGATTTACTTACCGGTAAACCAAAACAAGTAGAAGTATCTTACCGTGAAATTGCTAAAGCATTAGACAAATCGATTCAACGAATTGAAGATGCTGTAATGGAAACTTTATCTCAAACACCTCCAGAATTAGCAGCCGATATTTACAATACTGGTATTTATCTTGCAGGTGGTGGTTCTATGTTAAGAGGTCTTGATAAAAGAATTTCTCAAAAAACAGATTTACCTGTTTACATTGCCGAAGATCCATTAAGAGCTGTAGTTCGAGGAACTGGTATGGCACTAAAAAACATTACAAAATTTAAAAGTATCTTGATAAAATAAGGTTTTTATTGCTAATTTAAATAATGCTAGATAATTTAAACCTCGGTTTAGTTTTGTAAGTAGAAATTTAAGATAGAACCTGAAACAAAATAACCAATAGTACATGCAGCAAATATTTAATTTTATATTTAAAAACAGTAATAGATTACTGTTTTTGCTGCTTTTGGGCATTTCACTCGTGCTCACCATTCAATCTCATTCTTTTCACAGAAGTAAAATAATAAGTTCTGCTAACTTTTTAAGTGGCGGAGTTTACGAAAAAGTTAATTCTGTAAATGAGTATTTGAATTTAAAAACTCAAAATGATGCGCTAGCACTAGAAAATGCCGAATTAAAAAGTCTTCTCTTTAATCGTAAAGACACAACTGCCGTACAAAAATTAGATAGTTTAAAAGGTGTAAAAGCAGATGATATCATCGTTTCTAAAGTGATACACAATTCATACAATGTTTATGAAAATTATTTAACATTGAATTCAGGTGAATTACAAGGTGTAAAACCAGATATGGGTGTGATAAACAGCTTAGGAATTGTAGGAATCATTGATAATACTTCTCCACATTATGCGACAGTAATTAGTATTTTAAATAAAAAATCTCAAATTAACGCAAAGATTAAAAAATCAAATCATTTTGGATCCTTGGTTTGGAATGGAAAAAGTACTGGTTTTGTTCAATTGATAGATGTACCAAGATTAGCAGCTATAAGAAAAGGGGATACCATTGTAACCGGAGGACAATCCGTTATATTTCCCGAGAATATCAATATTGGAACTATTGCTAAAATTTATATTGACAATCAAACCAACTATTATACTCTAGATGTAAAACTGTTTAACGACATGACAAATTTAGGTCATGTTTACATCATAAAAAGTAAAGATCGCGACGAACTTATTAATTTAGAAAAAGGAAAAAAAGATGAATAGCACGTTGTTAGTCAATATTTTCCGTTTTGTTCTGCTATTGGCAGTTCAAATTATTATTTTCAATAATATGAATTTTTTGGGCTATATAAGTCCATTTCCATACCTGCTTTTTATAATATTATATCCCGTAAACGGTAATAAATCTGGATTATTGATCGCTAGTTTCTTTTTAGGTCTTATTATGGATATGTTCAGTAATTCTGGAGGTATACATACTACAGCATGTATCCTTTTAGCCTATTTCAGACCTTATATCTTTAAATTTTCATTTGGATTGAGCTATGAATATCAAACGGTGCGATTAAATGATGTTTTAACTCCGGAGCGATTCTCTTTTATATTAATGTCCGTTGTAATTCATCACTTAGTATTATTCGTACTAGAAGCATTTCAATTTAGTTTTATCTTGGACGTTTTGCTGCGAACCCTCCTCAGTAGCGTATTTACAATACTAATTTGCATTATAATAATATATCTTATTAAGCCAAACAAAAGATGAGAAAATTATTGCTGCCTTCCTTAATCATTGTTGCAGCATCATTGCTAGTAATACGAATATTCTATTTACAAATTATAGATGATTCGTTCAAACTAAAATCAGACAATAATGCCATAAAAATAAAATATGACTATCCGGAAAGAGGTTATATTTATGATAGACATGGCAAATTATTAGTTGCCAATCAAGCTTCTTATGACATCATGGTTATTCCAAGAGATGTTAAAAATATTGACACATTGGAATTTTGTCAACTGCTAGATGTAACAAAAGAAGATTTTATAAAAAGAATGGCAAAAGCTAAGGTATATAGTCCTCGATTACCTTCTGTTTTTTTACCACAATTAAATAAAAGCGAATTTGCTGCTTTTCAAGAAAAAATACGAAAATACGAAGGTTTCTACTTTCAAAAACGTTCTTTACGTGATTACGAAGTAGACTATGGCGCTAACGTTTTTGGATTTATCACTCAAGTGAACGAAAAGTTAGTTGCCAAAAATCCTTATTACAATAGTGGCGATTTAATTGGAAGACAAGGTGTCGAAGAAAGCTACGAAGATATTTTACGAGGAATAAAAGGAGTAAAATACTTCCAAAAAGATAAATATAATAGAGAAATTGGTTCCTACAAAGAAGGAAAATACGACACTATTGCTGTTCAAGGAGAAGATATAAACCTTACTATTGATGCCGAACTTCAAAAGTATGGCGAGCAATTAATGATCAATAAAAGAGGAGGAATTGTAGCTATTGAACCAAAAACTGGAGAGATATTAGCTCTAGTTACGGCTCCATCTTATGACCCAGGAATACTTGTAGGGAGACAGCGTTCTAAAAACTACACGTTACTATATCATGATTCCATTGCAAAACCGCTTTATGATAGAGGATTACTGGCTGAATATCCTCCAGGATCTCCATTTAAGATACTAACTGGACTTGTGGCTCTTCAAGAAGGTGTTATAAATGAACAAACTACTTTCATGTGTCATCACGGTTTTAGTTATGCAAGAGGCCGATTTATGAAATGCCATGGTTTTGGCCCTCATCAATTACATAATGGTATTTACAATTCTTGTAATACCTATTTTGCCAGTGCTTACATGTTAACTATTAATAAATATGCGAAACCAGCTTATGCTGTTGATGTTTGGAGTAATCACGTAAAAAGTTTTGGACTAGGACAATTTATGGGCTATGATTTGCCTACTGGTAAAAAAGGAAACATTCCAGATTCTAAAACCTACAAAAAAATCTATCCAAATGGCGGTTGGCGTAGCACAACAATCGTATCCAATTCGATCGGTCAAGGAGAAGTTTTAATGACTCCAATACAGCTTGCTAATATGATGGCAACAGTTGCAAATGAAGGATATTATTACACCCCTCATATCATCAAAAAAATTGAAGGTCATAAAATTGATAAAAAATTCACGACCAAGCATGTTACCACAATAGACAAAAAATATTACAAACCTATGATTAGCGGTTTATTTGATGTGTATAATTTTGGGACAGCACATGGATTAAATGTACCCGGAATTGATATTTGTGGTAAAACGGGAACAGCTGAGAATTATGCGAAAATCGATGGAAAAAGAGTAAAACTTGAGGATCACTCCATATTTGTTGCTTTTGCACCAAAAGACAATCCCAAGATCGCAATAGCGATTTTAGTAGAAAATGGTGGTTTTGGAGCAACAATAGCAGGACCTATTGCCAGTTTAATGATTGAAAAATATCTTAGAAAAAAAATAACGAGAACTGATTTAGAAAAGAGAATACTTGAAAGAAGTTTACAGGATCGATATGCAAAATTAGGCGGAATGAAAGAAGCCAGCTTAATCGAAACTGTCCCTAAAGATTCTCTTCTAAGTAAAAAAATAGCAAATCCAATAATTAAAACGGCAGCCCCAATTATTACAATAGATTCTACTAAAGAAAACTAATAAGCAACCTATTTCAAATGAAAAACCAAAGCGTAACGAACAATCTTGACTGGATATGTATCATTATCTATTGTTTATTAGTAATAATGGGTTGGTTAAACATTTATTCCTCTTCCTTATCCTCTATGGAAGGTACTTCCGACAAACAACTCATATTTATCATATTAACTATTCCTTTAATTTTTATTGTACTTTATGTAGATGGTAAATTTTACGAAAAATACGCCAGTATTATTTTTGGAATATCACTGTTATCATTAGTTGGTTTATTTGCTTTTGGCAAGACCATAGCGGGACAACGTTGTTGGTATGGTATTGGAAGTTTCACAATACAACCTTCTGAATTTGCAAAAGCAGCTACAGCATTGGCATTAGCCAAATACTTAAGTGATCCTCAAATTAATTTGAAAGATGTTAACAGGCAAATACAGGCACTTGCCATCGTATTTTTACCTGTTATGCTCATTTTACCTCAACCTGACCCGGGAAGCGCACTTATTTACAGCATTTTTATCATCGTTTTGTATCGTGAAGGACTCCCATCTTGGTACGTTTGGACAGGATTCATTACCATTCTTTTATTTGTACTAACATTAGTACTACAGCCACAATATGTAATTTTGATTGCATTATTAGTCCTAATCATAATACATTTAAAATCACGCTTATCCGATAGAAATATACTCCAAAGCGGAATTTTGTTTGCCTTAATTTCAGGATTTGTCTTATCAGTAAATTATGTTTTTGTGCATGTTTTCAAACAACACCACAGAGACCGTTTTAATATATTATTAGGAAAATCTGTAGATATGAAAGGGATTGGTTATAATACCAATCAATCAGAAATAGCAATTGGATCTGGAGGATGGCTAGGCAAAGGCTTTCTTGAAGGCACACAAACCAAAGGAGGTTTCGTACCAGAACAACATACCGATTATATATTTACAACAGTAGGTGAAGAATGGGGATTCATAGGTTCATTGGTCGTTATCGGCCTTTTTGTAGGCCTATTTTTAAGATTAATATACCTTGCAGAAAGACAAAAAACAAAATTCAGTAGAGTATATGGCTATTGTGTAGCCGGTATTTTATTCATTCATTTCTTTGTAAATATCGCAATGGTCATAGGGGTTTTCCCAACAATTGGAGTACCGTTACCTTTCTTTTCCTATGGAGGATCAGGACTTTGGGGGTTTACCATTTTACTTTTTATATTTATTAAAATGGATGCCAATAAAGTAAATGAATGGTAAATAAAGTGTCATATTGGGAGCTAAATCCTGCTATTCATTTCAAGTTTTTCGCCTCGTTAAAGTTTTAATTATTTTTTCAAGAGCTTCCTCCAGTCGCTTTGAAAAAATATAAAAACTAATAAACGAGCCATCAAAAGCTTTCCATTTCTATCAGGGCTAATTAAAACTCCAGCTTTTATAATCACTACTTTTTTCCAATTGACTTTCTAACTTATCCTCTAATTCAGGAAAAAAGTCAACTCCTGTTAATTTTTCGATATGATCCACCGAAACCACAAAATCATACAAAGGTTCATCACTTGCTTCATTTGGAACAAGAAAAGCAATCATTTTGTATTTTCCATCAAATTTATCCAACAAGACTTTATAAAAATACTTTGGAACTAAAACCCTTTCCCTACCAATCGTTTTAAGTGAAGGTTCTAAAACCCCTCCAGTAATCACATAGATACCATCGTATTTTGCAGCCCAATAACGAACTTTTTGTTCTAATCTATTCCAAACTCCATCATTAAAACTATGCAATTGTGGAGAAATATTAGAGGTAAAAAAAGTATCATTATAAGCATTCCTAGAAAATTCCATATCACCTGCCGGACACAAATGACCTTTATCAAAACCTGATTTCTTATAATTTCTCCAATCAGCTGAACCCGTTTTCACATTAGGGTCCTCAATAAAAAAAGGTCTTTGAAAACTATTATTTATCAGATAACTTTTCTTTAATTCATAAGCAACCCATTCCGCTTGCTCATACTTTTCATTATACGATAAAGTGAAATAATCGTGTTTTACAATTTGATTGGTTGTTGAAGATGGCAAAAAATCAAAAGATACATCCCCCATTTGAATAGTATTCTCTGCTTTCTCAAGCTGCTTTTGATACTCTCGTGAACTGTAGCGATCAATAGCATTATCAGTATCTAAATTCTTTTTACAGGAAGAAAAATTCAAACTAAGCAAAATCGCAACTGAATAAAGCAACTGGTAATTTTTCATTCCCATTAATTTTATTAATTATCCCGAAGTTAAAGAAAAAACAAAACATAATAAAACTAAATACGCTCCAGAAATTCTATTTAGAATAACTGGAGCGCATTAGCAATTAACTATACAGCTAAAAAAATTATCTTATGACTTAGCTAATTTGTCTTTTTTCAATTTAGCGGGCAAACTCTTTTTTACTATTGATTTCGATTGCAAATCATCTAAAACATTTAGTGCTTCTTCCACATAAATATCTTTAGACAATGCTTCATGCCATCTGTCTCTTTTTTCTTTTAAAACTACATCCTTATTAACTTCATCCACCTCATATGGCAATGATGTAAACTTAAGTGTATTTTTATAATCTGCTAAAGGTTTGTATTTTTTAGCTTTATCCTCAATTTCATTTTGAGCAGTTTTGAATTTATCAATATTCAAACTATAGTTATTATCTTCACTTCTACTGTCAATCCATTTAGCATTTTCCTCGATTAATTGAAATTGGGAACTTTGAGAAATTCTTTTCTTACTATTGGCAATAGCCTGATTAAAATTAGCGTTTTTATTCCAAACCGTATAATCAGCAGGGTCTATTTTATCCCAAGGCATTGCATTGTCTACATCACGCTCCCCCATTTTTAAATAAGCGTATCTGTCCGGCATAACAATATCACTGCTTACTCCTTCAAGTTGCGTAGAACCACCATTTATTCTGTAGAATTTTTGCGTAGTTGTTTTTACAGCTCCTAAATCACCCACAGCACTATTACGAACAAACTGATTCAAATCAATTACATTTTGAACCGTTCCTTTACCGTATGTTTGTTTACTACCAATGATAATTCCTCTTTTATAATCTTGAATTGCAGCCGCTAAAATCTCAGATGCAGAAGCTGAAAAACTATTCACCATAATAACCAATGGGCCATCCCATTCAATTTTTTTATCTTTATCAAATAAAACTTCTTTCTTTCTTCCGGCTGATTTTATTTGAACTATTGGACCTTGTTCAATAAACAATCCTGCAATATCAACTACTGTTGATAATGAACCTCCTCCATCATCACGAACATCCAATACAATGCCGTTTACACCAGCACTTTTTAAACGTTCCACTTCCTTAGCAATATCTTTTCCAGCATCTCTACCGTCTTTATTTTCAAAATCAATATAGAATTTTGGCAAATAAATAACCCCGTATTTCAATCCGTTTTTATTAACGATACTTGATTTAGCATAGGTTTCTTCAATTTCGACAATATCTCTTATTATAGAAATGATTTTAATAGTTCCGTCAACTTTTTTCACGGTAAGACGAACTTCAGTTCCTTTAGGACCTTTTATTTTCTTAACCACATCATCTAGACGCATCCCAACCACATCTACAGCCTCATCATTTCCTTCAGCAACTTTCATTACTAAATCCCCTGCTTCAAGTTGTTTTCCTCTCCAAGCCGGACCGCCAGAAATAAGTTCAGATATTTCAGTGAAATCATTTTTCTTTTGAAGACGAGCTCCTATACCTTCCAGTTTTCCGCTAATACTTACATCAAAACGTTCTTTTTCTTCGGGTGCAAAATAACTGGTATGCGGATCAAATCGTGCCGTAATTGAATTGATGTAAACAGAAAACCAATCATTTCTATCTAAATCTTTCATAAAACCAAAATATTCATCCAATGATTTCAAAGCACTCTCTCTTGTTTCTTTTTCTAATTCAGCAAAAGTTTTAGGCTTACTGGTATCAACAGTTTTATTACTTTTCTCTTTATCAGTATCTGAATTAATAATGTCAAATTTGAGCTTTTCTCCTTGTTTCAAAAGATCTGAAGCGGCTTTATCTTCTTGTTCAACAATACCTTTGCTTTTGTTTTCTTGAATTTTCAAACGGTCTGTCAATGATGAAAGTGTTGACAATTTGATTTGTTTACGCCATTTATCAGCGAGCTCTTTTTCATCTTTTGAATAAGGTGCTTTCTCATAATCCGTATTAAAACTCTCATCAACATTATAATCAAATGGTTGACTCAACACACTCTTGTATATCTTTTTACTTTCTTCCATTCTTTTCATCAAACGATCGTAAGTAAGATTAAAAAACGTCAAATCTTTATTTAACAATTCATCATCTAATTCAGTCTCGTATTTAGAAAATTCATCAATATCTGACTGCAAGAAAAATCGTTTAGAAGGATCTAAAGCTTGGATATAATCTTTGTAAATTCCTTTGGAAAAAGTGTCATCTATAGCTGCAGGATTATAATGTCCTTTTTGAATTACAAACGTTAATAGTTCTAATAGCAACTTATCTTTATCTGGATCTTCCTCTTTTGATGCATTAATTTTAAATGCAAACAGTGTTGCTGAGAGACAAACAACAACAAGAAGTATTTTATAATTTCTTTTCATAAAGTCAGTAATAGTATTCATCAATTTTTAAACTAAATTACGGTAAAAACTATGCCAACTATAACAAGGGCTGCATAATTTTTTGTTAAAGATATAAAATTGTTTTTTTTCATCTGAGTTAAATATTCCAAGTTGATAAATTTTATTTTCTTTGTTTATAGAATTTCGTTTTGTGTGAGTACATTTGCTATCTAAATCTTTAATTAGAAATCCCTTTTTGAAAACATAAAATGACAAAACACTCCAAACCTTTAATATTAGTTACAAATGATGATGGAATTTCAGCTCCAGGAATTAGAGCATTAATAGCCGTTATGTCCGAAATAGGAGAAGTTGTTGTTGTTGCTCCAGACGCCCCACAAAGCGCTACAGGTCATGGAATTACAATAAACGACACATTGTATCTAAATAAAACTTCCAAAGAAAACGATGCCATAACAGAATACAGCTGTTCTGGAACTCCTGTAGATTGTGTGAAATTTGCAGTTAGCGAAATTTTGAAAAGAAAACCAGATTTGTGTGTTTCAGGTGTCAATCACGGCTCCAATTCTTCTATAAACGTAATCTACTCCGGAACTATGAGTGCTGCTGTTGAAGCCGGCATAGAAGGAATTCAAGCCATTGGATTTTCATTATTAGATTATGATTGGAATGCCAATTTTGAAGACATAAAGTCATTTATCCGAAAAATAACACTGGAAGTTCTTGAAAATAAACTGCCCGAAGGAGTTGTTTTGAATGTAAATTTTCCAAAATTGAAAGAAAAAGAGATCCAAGGAATCAAAATTTGCCGTCAGGCTAAAGCAATTTGGATGGAAAAATTCGACAAACGTAAAACCCCTCAAGGAAGAGATTATTATTGGCTTACCGGAGAATTTGTGAACCAGGATAATGGTGAAGACACTGACGAATGGGCATTAAAAAACGGATATATTTCTATAGTTCCAGTACAATTTGACTTGACTGCACATCATGCAACACAACAACTTAACACCTGGAATTGGAATGAATAAAATAGATTTATTAACAGGATTTATAATTGGAATTTTGGCTTCGATATTGGGAAGTTATCTTTTCATCACTTTCTTCACTGACTTTACTTTTATCAACGGTATCAAAATCATGAGATTTGAAGGCAAACTAGGTAAAATAATCACTTTGGGATCTATTCTTGATTTAGTGGCATTTGGAATTTTACTCAAATTAAACAAAGAACTCATGGCACGCGGAGTTGTTTTAGCGGTAATTATCATGACTCTTGTGTCATTATTTATTTAAAAAAAACAATATTCATACCTTTGTTAAACATAAAAATATTGATCGTAACAGTTCATAATTTGAAACCAATACTAAAAATAAAAAACTCCTAAACTAAAAACATGAAATACTATATTATTGCTGGAGAAGCTTCAGGAGATTTACATGGTTCAAATTTGATGAAAGCACTTTACAAAGAAGATCCAAATGCTGACATTCGGTTTTGGGGAGGTGATTTGATGCAAAATGTTGGTGGAACTTTAGTGAAACACTATCGTGAATTAGCTTTCATGGGTTTTATTGAAGTCGTTTTTAATTTGAAAACGATTTTAAACAACATCAAAATATGTAAAAAAGACATTTTTAAATTTCAACCGGATGTTCTCATATTCATCGATTATCCCGGCTTTAATTTGCGAATTGCAAAATGGGCAAAAGAATTGAATATAAAAACCCATTACTATATTTCGCCCCAAATTTGGGCATGGAAGGAAAACCGTATTACAGAAATCAAACGTGATATAGACAAAATGTATGTGATTTTGCCTTTCGAAAAAAGTTTTTACGAAGACAAGCATCATTTTCCTGTTGAATTTGTAGGTCATCCATTGATTGACGCAATCCACAATCAAATCCCAATGGACGCCTCCATTTTTAGAAAAGAAAATAAATTAGACGAAAAACCTATTATAGCCGTTTTACCTGGCAGCCGAAAACAAGAAATCACTAAAATGCTATCGGTAATGTTAAGCGTTGTTAATGATTTTCCTGAATATCAATTTGTTATTGCTGGCGCTCCAAGTCAGGAATATTCATTTTATGAGAATTTCATATCCAATGAAAACATAAAATTCATATCCAACAAAACCTATGATTTATTGCAAAACGCAACTGCAGCGTTAGTTACATCAGGGACCGCAACGCTGGAAACGGCACTTTTTAAAGTTCCGGAAGTGGTATGTTATAAAGGGAGTTGGGCTTCTTACCAAATTGCAAAACGAATCATTACGCTAAAATACATTTCGTTAGTGAATTTGATAATGGATGAAGAAGTGGTAACCGAACTAATTCAGGAAGACTGCACCACAAAACGTATTCTGGAAGAATTGAAAAAAATTCTGGAATCTAGTCATCGCAAACAACTTTTAGAGAAATATAACGTTCTAGAAGCAAAACTCGGCGGAATTGGTGCCAGCGAAAAAACAGCAAAATTGATTGTGGCTGATTTGCAATGATACCAATTCTTATAAAATCTGCAAAAAACAACTCTTTTGAAACACCTACTTTACCTTTTATTGATTCTTATTTTTTTCACAGCATGTAAATCAACCTCAGTAATTATCCCTGAAAGAAAAACAGAGGTAGAAACTGATGGAACAAAGCGTTTAATAACGCAATTAATTCATTCCGCGTCAGAGAATATTGGTGTAAAATATAAAAGTGGAGGCACGACAAAAGCAGGTTTTGACTGTTCAGGATTAATCTATTCAGTTTTTAATTCTTATAATATTCAACTTCCACGTTCTTCTTTTGAACAATCAAAATTAGGTTTAATCATTGATAGTGAACGGGATAATATTAAAAAAGGAGATTTAATCTTTTTTAAAACCAATAGAAAATCTCAAATTAATCATGTAGGAATGGTAATTGAAGTTTCTGATTATGATGTAAAATTTATTCATTCTTCTACTTCCAAAGGTGTAATAATTTCATCCACAAAAGAACCTTATTATCAAAGCTGTTTTGCACAAATAAATAGAATTATTAAATAAATACCTGAATCATTTTTTTGTAAAAAAAATAAAGTTATTCTTACTAAAAATTGTACTTTAGATAAATGAAAGTGCTACAATTTCCTTTAGCGAGAATAACATTTGGTTTTATATTAGGAATTCTATTTCCTTATTATTTAAAACCTGAACCTAAAATTGTTTTTGCCTTACTATTTATTTCCATCATCACTTTTATCTTTTTTTATTTTTTAACCAAAAAGAATTCCACACAAAATACTTATTTCGGCATTTCCACTTACGTACTTTCCTTTTTTATTGGAGCAACAACATTAATTGTTCATACTGATTATTACCAAAAAAGTAATTATACACATTATCGCTCTATTTTTGAAAAGCCCCATTTGATATCCGTTACGCTACGCGAAAAATTAAAAAGTTCTAATTTTAATGTTCGTTATATTGCCATAATAAACCACATTGATCAAGCAGAAAGTTCAGGCAGAATACTCCTAAATATTCGAAAAGACAGTTTGAATCGTGAATTCGAAATTGGAACTCCGCTTCGTATTAAAGGCACTTTATATAAAAACGTTCCACCGAATAATCCCAACCAATTTGATTACAGCAACTATTTGGAGAATAAACAAATCTATGCCCAACTGTATGCAGATACTGATGAGATTAGCGTCAGTTCTGAAATAGATAAGAATATTTGGTATTACACTTCCAGATTAAGGACTAAAATCATTTATAATTTAGAAAAAAGCAATTTCCATAAAACTGAATTAAATGTAGCTGTTGCTCTAATAATGGGACAGCAACAAGATATTTCTCCAGAAATTATTCGGGATTATCAATATGCTGGTGCGGTACATATTTTATCCGTTTCGGGATTGCATATTGGGTTTATATTGCTCTTTGTCACTTTCATTCTCAAACCGTTACCCAATACAAAACGTGGCTCTTTCATCAAGCTGATAATCATTCTGGCTTCATTATCCTTATTTGGATTAATTGCAGGTTTAGCACCATCTGTAGTTCGCTCTGTGGTTATGTTTTCGTTTGTTGCAATAGGCAGCCATTTACGAAGAAGCGTAAATATTTACCACACCTTATTGGTATCGATGTTGCTTATTTTACTTTTCCAACCTTCCTTTTTGTTTGATGTTGGATTTCAGTTGAGTTATATCGCGTTGTTTTTCATCATTTGGTTACAACCACTTTTAGCTTCTATTTGGCTACCAAAAAATAAAATTTCAAAATACATTTGGGATATACTCTCCGTTTCTTTTGCGGCACAAATAGGCACTTTGCCTTTGAGTATCTATTATTTCCATCAATTCCCCGGTTTATTCTTTGTGACCAATTTAATTATCATTCCATTACTTAGTGTTGTAATGATTTTAGGTGTTTTAGTTATGGTATTGGCAGCTTTCGGATATGTTCCTTTATTTCTTTCTAAACCATTAGAATGGAGTATCTTTTATTTGAATAAAATCATCAATTCCATTGCTTCACTGGAACAATTTATAATTCAGAACATTCCTTTCAATTTGTATTTTTTAATCAGTTTCTATTTGATAATCATAAGTACTGTCATTTGGTTCAAAAAACCAAGTTTCAACAAACTGGTAATGGTTTTAATTTCGATAATCGTTCTACAAATTTCATATATAAAAAACGCATCTGATGTGAAAAACCAAAAAGAATGGATCGTTTTCAATTCGAAGAAAAACACACTGATTACGGAACGAAACGGAGAAAAAGTTACGGTATATGCTAATGACAGCATTTTGAAAACTTGCCAAAAAAACAACATTCTAACCTCTTATTTAGTTGAAAATTTCAGCACTTTGAAGACTAAAAAAAGAATTAAAAACACCGCTTTTTTCAACGGAAAAAAAATTCTGATTTTGGATAGCTTGGGCATTTATCCTAAAAATATAAAACCTGATATTTTATTACTTACACAATCTCCAAAGATAAATTTAGACCGTTTGTTTCAATCCATACAGCCTAAAATGGTTATTGCTGATGCATCAAATTATAAAACAGTACAAAAATATTGGAAAGTCACTTGCAATAAACAAAAAATCCCTTTCCACGCAACTGGTGAAAAGGGATTTTATAAGTTAAATTGAAATTATTTCTTTTTCAGAATTCCATTGGCAACTTCGAGCCAAGCGGTTGGGCCACCAGCTACATATCCGGTACTTCCTAGTCCTTCAAAATTTACTTTACCTTCTTTATCAGTTCCATTTGCAAAGTAAATTGTAGGAAAACCTTGAATTGAAAAAGCTTGTTGCAATTCGTTATTTTGTGCTTTAATTTCGGCAGTTTGAGGAGTTCTTCTAGGATAATCTAATTCTACAAGCACTACATTCTCATTTGCCCATTTTTCAAATTCAGGAGTTTTCAAAACTTCTTTTTGTAACCTGATACACCATCCACACCAATCACTACCTGTAAAAAACAGCAATAATGGTTTTTTTTCTTTATTCCCAATGGCAATTGCTTCCTTAACATTTGTATGCCAATTAAGCTCTTGCGCCTGCAAAGAAACGATCCCAATAAAGAATACTATTATTAAATATATTTTTCTCATAATCTATTTATTTTTGTACAAATTTAAACAAAAATAATACCAGAATTAATGTATTCCATGCATTAATTTTTTCACAACAGGGGTTAAAAGCATAATTAATACACCTATACCTATTGGTATTAATGTAAAAATTAAGAAAAATGTTGTCATAGAATATTGTGATGTAATTTCGTCAATCATCCCACCCATTGTACCCGCAATTTTATTACCAATTGCAATGGCTAGATACCAAATTCCAAACATAATACCAATCATTCTGCTTGGAACTAATTTACTTAAATAAGAGAGCCCAACTGGCGATATAAATAATTCGCCCATAGTATGAAAAAAATAAGCTAAAACCAACCAAATCAAACTTACTGACGCTACTTTAGCACCCGCAGGAATAGTACTTGAACCAAAAGCTAAAACACCAAAACCAATTCCCAAAAGTATCATTCCTAATCCATTTTTGATTGTCGCTGGCGGGTTGTATTTGCTCTCCCATAATTTAGCCACCAATGGTGAAAATGTAATGATGAATAAAGAATTAAGAATCCCAAACCAGGTAGCAGGAATTTCAGCTTTAACTTGTGAATACTGGTCTTTTAGCATATATATCACCAAAAACCAAATAATTGCAAAACCGATTGCTAAAACAATATTTCCTAAAGCATATTTTTTAAACGTTTGCTTATATAGTTTCATTAAAACAAAGGTAATAATGGCCATTGGGGTAACCGTCAAAATGGTATTTACAATATTAAAAATAATTTTAGAGTTCCCCTCTAAAATTCTATTTGTATAATCACTCGCAAAAATGGTCATTGAACCACCTGCTTGCTCAAACGATGCCCAAAAAAATACAGTTATAAATGCCAAAATTATTACCGCTATCATTCGGTCTCTTAAAACAGGAGTGTATTGAGTAATTCTTTTTATTAAAACAAAAACAAAAAGTAATAATGAAACTAGAATTACAAAATTACTTCCAGAAAAGCTTACTACATTAAAATCAAACAAATTAAAATTGGAAATTTTAGATACAGGGTCATTAATAATCCAAGCTAGACCAAGTACCGAAACCAAAACAATTATTGAAAGATCAAAAGCTGAAAACGGGTTTAATTTTGCAATAGATGCATCTTCATTATGGTTTACAATTTCATTTTTAACAGGTTTAAGACCAATATCTCCAAAAATATTTTGAGTAAAATAAAATTGAAGCATCCCAATGAACATAAATATTCCTGCAAGCCCAAAACCATAACTCCAACCCCAATTTTCGCTTTCGCCAATATAACCACATAGAAGCATTCCTAAAAATGCTCCCGAATTTACTCCCATATAAAAAATACTAAAAGCACCATCTTTCTTCTCTATTTTATCTTTATACATGTGAGACAAAATCGAAGTCATATTAGGCTTAAACAAACCGATTCCTAAGACCAGGAAAAACAATCCAAGGTACATAAAAGCATGGCTTGCTTCTTCCAAAGCCATTGACAAATGCCCTAAAGTCATTAACAAACAACCATAAATAACTGCCCAACGATATCCAATGATTTTGTCAGCAATATACCCACCCAGAATAGGCGTCAAATAGGCCAATGCAGTATAAGATCCATAAATGGCCAAGGCGTGTTCTCTAGGCCAACCCCATCCAGGATTATCGCCCATTATTGAAGATGTTAAAAACAAAACTAACAAAGCACGCATTCCGTAGTATGAAAATCGTTCCCACATTTCTGTAAAAAAGATTACAAATAAACCAGCCGGGTGACCTAAAACTGGGTTTCTAAAAAAATCATTTGAATTTGAATCTGACATTTAATTTAGTTTTAATTATTTAACCTCTTGCATTAATTTTTTAATCAATGGCGTCATAACTATTAAAAAAACACCTGCAACAATCGAATAGATTGCTAATTGATAATAGCCCTCTGTATACGATTGAAGTTTAGAAACTAAAGTTGTTCCTGTATTTGATCTAGACATTTCAGCACCTAATTTTCCTGCCGCCAATTGCCCGAAAGCACTAGCTAAAAACCATAACCCCATCATCATACCAAACAATCGTTTTGGCGAAAGCTTTGTAATGATAGACATCCCTATTGGACCTAAACATAGTTCACCAATCGTAGTGACCAAATAGGCAAAAGTAAAAACATTCAAAGACGTAATTCCTTTAGCATTTGCAAAAAATCGAGTATAATAAAAGATATAAAATGATGCCCCAAGAAACAAAAATCCAATTCCAAATTTAATTACGGTATTAGGCTCTATTTTCTTTTTTGCCATCCATAACCAAAGTAACCCAATAATTGGACTAAAAACAACTACAAAAAAAGTATTCGAACTATTATTGACAACGTTTGGGTCAATATTAAAAAACAACAAACTCGTATTCAAATTATCTTTTGCAAAAAGTGATAATGAACCTCCACTTTGTTCGTAAATAGCATTGAATAAGAAATAGAAAAATATGAACAAAAATGCTGCAATTAACTTTTTTTGAAGATTGATTTGCTTCAAATTAATCACTTCGAAAATGAAATACGAAATTGCAATAATCCCGATGGTGTACATAAAATAATCCGTGTATTCCGTATTCTTTACCATTATAAATATAAGTGGAATACTCAATAACGAACAGGCATAAACAGAAATTTCTCTAATTTTTCTTTTGCTTGAAGTCAATTTTAGCAAAGGGGAATCGCCTATTGGACCAAGATGTTTTTTTGTGAATAAAAAAGTAAGTAGACCAAAAACCATTACAATTGCCGCAGACAAGAAACATAATTTCCAAGAATAATATTTCCCCAAATAAATACACAATGCACCTCCTAAAAGACCACCTATATTGATTCCTGCATAAAACATCCCATAACCTGCATCTCTACGGTGATCACTTTCATGATATAATTCTCCAACCATCGAAGAGATATTAGGTTTAAAAAAACCGGTTCCAATAATAGAAAATGCAATTCCATAATAGAACATGTCTTGAGGAGAAAAAGCGATTAGAAGATTCCCTAATATCATTACAATACCTCCAAAAAAAAGTGATTTTCTGAAACCTAAAATTTTATCAGCAAAAATCCCTCCAATAAAGGTAAAAGCATAAACAAAAGCCTGTATTGCACCATATTGCAAATTAGCCGCCTCATCTTTTAATAAAAGTTGGTCTACCATAAAAAAAGTAAGAACCCCTCTCATGCCGTAAAAGCAAAACCGTTCCCACATTTCAACCATAAACAAGTACCATAATTGCTTAGGATACTTCCCTTTAAAATTCTGAATTTGCTCTATAGTTAGCTTTGTATCCATATTTATTTATAAATTTTCTTTTATAAAGTTAGTCTATTTATTATTTGATTGAATGCTATTTTTATTCGGATAAATCTGAAGATCAAATCGTTTCTTTACTTGAAGCATCTGTATTTCCTAAATTCTCTTTAATAAAATTGGTCATTTTAGTATACAATTGAATTCTAGTTTTCCCACCTTTAATACCGTGATCCTTATCCGGATATATTTGGGAGTCAAATTGTTTATTGGCTTGAATTAATGCTTCCATCATTTGCATCGAATTTTGAACATGTACATTATCATCTCCAGAACCATGAATCAAAAGAAATTTCCCTTTTAGTTTATCTACATAATTTATTGGGGAGTTTTCATCGTAACCACTTGCATTTTCTTGAGGTGTTTGCATATAACGCTCGGTGTAAACACTATCATAAAATCTCCAATTCGTTACTGGAGCTACTGCAATTGCCATTTTGAAAACGTCATTCCCTTTCATAATACAATTCGAAGCCATAAATCCTCCAAAGCTCCATCCCCAAATTCCAATTCTGGATTTATCCACAAAAGAGTAATTTCCTATAACTTTAGCAGCATCAATTTGATCTTCCACTTCGTACTTCCCTAATTCCTTTTGAGTCACTTTCTTAAAATCGGCACCTTTATAACCCGTTCCACGACCGTCAACGCAAGCAACAATATAACCTTGTTGTGCTAACATCATAAACCAATATTCATTTGAGCTTCCCCATCCGTTTACAACCTGCTGAGAACCAGGACCAGAATATTGAATCATAAAAACAGGATATTTCTTAGTAGAATCAAAATCTTTCGGTTTCATAATCCAAGCATTCAACTCGTTTCCTTTTTCAGTTTTCAAAACAAAAAATTCTTTTGCAGGTAAGCTGTATCCTTTTAATTTTGATGCTAACGCTTCATTATTCTCAATAACCTTTACCTGTCTTCCTGTTTTGGATTCATTCAAAGTATAAGTAGTAGGTTGTATTGCACTTGAGAACGTATTAATATAATATTGAAAATTTGGGCTTAAGGTCGCTGCATTTGTTCCAACATTTTTAGACAAACGTACTTTATTTTTTTCGTCAAGACCTATTCTATAAATGTCTCTATTAATTGATCCATTCTCTACTGATTGATAAAAAACAGTATTTGTTTTTTCATCAAAACCATAGTATTTAGTAACTTCCCATTTCCCTTTGGTTACTTGATTTTTTAATTTCCCTGCTTTATCATACACATAAATATGATTGAAACCGTCTTTCTCGCTTGTCCAGATAAAACTATTATCTTTCAAAAAAGTAAGATTATCAGTCACATCTACATACGCTTTGTCTTTTTCATTCAAAACTACTTTTGCAGCTCCTGAATTCCCATCAATAAACAACAAGTCTAAGTTATCCTGATGGCGATTCAATACCTGGACAGACAAAACATTTGCCTCATTAGTCCATTCTATTCTTGGAATATAAAAATCATTGTAGTTTCCAAGATTTACTTTTTGGGTAACATTCGTATTAGCGTCATAAATATGTAATGAAACTAATGAATTCTTTTCACCTGCTTTTGGATATTTGAATGTTTCAATTTTTGGATATAAATCTTTGCCAAATATAGACATGGAAAGTTCCGGAACTTGACTTTCGTCAAAACGGATATAAGCCACTTTTTTGCTGTCTTTACTCCAATCGAAAGCTCTTACAAAAGCAAATTCTTCTTCGTATACCCAGTCCGTAATTCCATTGATAATGTTATTTTTCTTTCCGTCAGTAGTAATAGGAGTTGATTTCTTAGAAGCTAAATCATATACATAAAGATTATTCCCTTTAGCATAGGCAATCTTTTTCCCATCTGGAGAAAATGTAGGCTCCTGAATCTGGAAATCAAACAACTTGGTTAATTGCTTGGTTCCTATGTTAAACAAATAATAATCAGCGGTAAAAGAATGACGGAAAATCTTATTGGTATTGCACGCTAACAAAATATTTTTTTCAGAAGCATCAAAAGCATAACTATCAATCTTTGGCAATTCTTTGTAATCTTTTGTATCAATTAAAACAGCGTTTTTTTTCAACGTTGCAAAATCATATAAATTGATTTGTGTACTACTTGAAGCCTGGTCAAAATTCAATACGGTGTATTGATTAGTATTTTTCATGGACTTTAATTCATCCATTCCTTTAGCAGTAAAAGCGCCATTAAAAATTTCATCAATTGTAATTTTTTGTTGGCCAAAAACTGTAAAACATAAGAATAAAAGTAAGGCTGTAATTTTGTTTGAATTCATCTATAGATAATGTTAAATTTTGGAAATATGTTATACGCCATGAGGCATTATTTACATTCGATATTGTTATTTTTAATCATGACTATTTCATGATATAGATTTAAATATAAAAACCGTCAATTTTAGTGAAAAATTTACAATTATTTCACATTTGATGTGTTAAATGTTAAAAACAATATTAAAGCTGGCAATTTATTGAAGATAATATGATATGAACAAAACGGCTAAAAGCGTATCTTTGCGTGTATACATACTATAATCTATTGAGAATGAATAACGCCGTAGCCGGATTTTCTAAATTATCCAAAGAAGAAAAAATAAACTGGATTGCCAAAGAATACTTTTCAAATCCTTCTGAAGCAATCACATTACTTAAAAAGTATTGGAATTCTGACGAAAAATTACAGAAATTACACGATGAATTCATTGAAAACACAATAACCAACTTCTATATTCCGCTAGGAGTCGCTCCAAATTTCCTAATCAACAACAAATACAGTGCCATTCCTATGGCAATTGAAGAGAGTTCCGTTGTTGCAGCTGCCTCAAAAACAGCAAAATTTTGGTCTACTCGAGGTGGATTCAAAGCAACCGTTATCAACACGGAAAAAATTGGCCAGGTGCATTTTATTTTCGCTGGAGACATTTCAAAATTAGAATTATTCTTTATTCAAACCAAAGCAAAGTTTTTTTCGGAAACAGAATCCATCACAAAAAATATGCAAAAACGTGGTGGTGGAATTCTTGATATTGTCCTGAAAGACAAAACTAATTTATTACCTAATTATTTTCAGCTTCATGCCACATTTGAAACCAAAGACAGCATGGGTGCTAATTTCATTAATTCTTGTTTAGAGCAATTTGCCAAAACATTAAGAGAAGAAGCACTGGTTTACGAATTATTCTCTGTGACGGAGAAAAACATTCAAATCGTGATGAGCATTCTCTCTAATTACGTTCCTAATTGTACCGTAAGAGCAGAAGTTTCATGTCATATTGAAGAATTAAAAGAAAAACACATTCCAAATCCACAAGAATTTGCTGAACGATTTGTTCAAGCAGTTCAAATTGCCGAAGTGGAACCGTATCGCGCCGTAACACATAACAAAGGGATAATGAACGGAATAGATGCTGTTGTATTAGCTACTGGTAATGATTTCCGCGCTGTAGAAGCTGGAATTCACGCCTATGCAGCACGAAACGGAAAATATTCCAGCTTATCACATGCCAAAATAGAGAATGGAATATTCACTTTTTGGTTAGAAATTCCTTTGGCACTAGGTACAGTTGGCGGATTAACCTCTTTACATCCATTAGTGAAATTATCATTAGAAATGCTTGAAAACCCATCGGCTAAAGAATTAATGCAAGTAGTCGCTGTAGCAGGTTTAGCACAAAATTTTGCCGCTTTGCGCTCTTTGACAACAACTGGAATTCAGGAAGGCCATATGAAAATGCACTTAAACAACATCATCAATCAGTTTGAAGCCAATGATGATGAACGAATTTTGATACATAAATATTTCAAAAAAAATACTATTTCACATAGTGCCGTAGTTGACTTTATTGAAAATTTAAGAAAATAAAACCCTATTTATCAAGAGCTTAATCCCGCTGTACACTATATCTTTTGTGCCGAACCCCGTCACAAAAGGATGCCGTTCCCATCGGGGCTAAAAAAAATATATGAAACAAACCTTTTATAGTAACGGAAAACTTTTAATCACAGGAGAATATCTTGTTTTAGATGGTGCAAAAGCTTTTGCATTACCCACAAAATTAGGACAAAACCTGATTATAGAAAAAGGAACCAACAAAGAAATCATTTGGAAAAGCTACGATGCTGATGGAAGCATTTGGTTTGAAGACAACATTTTATTTTCTGACATTTCAAATGATAGAAATTCAGAAAGTGAATCCGTTAAATCTACATTGATAGCTATTCTCCATGAAGCTTTTGTGTTAAATCCTAATTTCATCACTAATTCAGAAGGATATACAATTACCACTGAACTTGGATTTCCTAAAAGCTGGGGTTTAGGCACCTCCTCTACTTTAATAAACAATATTGCTCAATGGTTGCAAATCGATGCTTTTACGCTGCTTAAAAACAGCTTTGGAGGCAGCGGTTATGATATTGCGTGTGCTCAAAACGACACTCCTATTTTATACCATTTAGAACACGGAAAACCTATTGTTGAGAAAGTAGCTTTTAATCCGCTATTTACTGAAAATATTTATTTTGTATATCTCAACAAAAAGCAAAGCAGTAAAAGCGCAATAGCTAGCTATAACATCAATAAAAAAAATAATCTAACCAGAACTATTGCTTTAAATGACAAAATAACTTTCGAAGTTTTAAAAGCTACAACCGTTAAATCATTTGCCACAGCATTAGAAAAACACGAAACTGAAATGAGTATCATTCTGGAAATGGAAACCGTAAAAGAATCTTTATTTCCTGAATTCAATGGCGTAATCAAAAGTCTTGGAGCTTGGGGAGGCGATTTTGTAATGGCAATTGCAACTGAAAATCCTAGTGACTATTTTAGTTCAAAAGGATACAAAACGATTATTCCTTATGCCGAAATGATTTTATCTTAATCCTACAATTCAATTTTCATCTTAAATTCTAATCCAGCTTTCAAACAAAAAACTATATTAAAAACAAAATCCCGATACACTAAAGTATCGGGATTTTTTATGTTGAAAAAATAATTACTTATATATTATTAGTAATTGAATTGTTTTCTGTTGTCTTCAATTTTAGCATTCCCTTTCAATGCAGGAATAACTCTATTTACATCTGAAGCGCTTTGTGCTTTCAATTTAGCTACGTAAGCTTCATGACTTTTCAAAGCTGGAGCTTTTACTGTACTTACGTTTTTCACAACATAGACACCAGTATTTCCTTCAATTGGAGCTGACAATTTGTTTGCCATTAATGCAAATGCATTTCCAACAACCTGAGGCTCTTGACCTGCACCATCTAACATTGGATTTTCCATCGTAACTCCTGTAGCTTGTTGTACAGTTGAACCTGTAGCTTTAGCAATTGCTTCAAGCGAAGCTCCAGTCATTTTAGCTTTGATCAATTCCGCTTTTTTCTTGTTTTTAAGAATTGGCTCCACATATGGTCTTGCCAAAGTGATTGATACTAAACCTGACTTATCGATACTTTTAACTTTAGCGATAACATGACCTAGATTAGCCACTTCAAATCTTTTTACAGCACCTAGTTTAGTATCTCCTTCAAAAGCCCATCTTACGATTGTTCTTTGATTTCCTAAAGGACCAAAAGTTTCATCCATTGCTTTTACAGTAACCGGAGCAGCAATTGTAAGTTTCATGTCTTTTGCCACTTTGTCAAAATCTTTATCAGTAGCATCCATTTCAAATTTAGTTGCTTGTGTGAAAATTTTATCTGAAGTAGCTTCTGAAGCTTCTATTTTTTGTGCTACAGTTGCTAAACGAATTCCGTCTTGTTTATCTGTAATTTTGATGATATGAAATCCGAAAGGTGTTTCAACTAATCCTACTTTACCAATTGAATTATTGAAAACGAAATCGTTAAAAGGTTTCACCATTTGGTTTTGACCAAAATAACCTAAATCGCCACCTTGTTGTGCTGATGAATCATCAGAATTAGTGAAAGCCAACATCAAGAAACTCTCTGGATTTGCATTAACTTGAGCTAATATTGCTTCTGCTTTTGCTTTAGCTTGCTCTTTATTTCTTTTTTCCTTTTGATTAGGCACTTGTGTTCCTTCATAACTAATTAGTATGTGACTTGCTTTTGCATTTACACCTAATTTTTTACCCATAGATTTTGAAATACAGTAGTATTTACCAAACATATAAGGTCCATAAACTTCACCTGGAGCAAGATTAAACAATCTATCTGCATCAACTGCAGGCAAATCTTTCTTAGCAACATAAGTTGAATCATAAGGAACGTCAGAATTTGAATTTACAAACTCGATATTATTTGTAGCTGCTCTAAATCCTGGCAAAGTATCATTTTTACCCGTTGCTTGATTGTAAACCACACTTCCGCTTAACAATCCGTTAATTTTAGATTTAACTTCATTCTCATCTGCAGCTGAAGCTTTATCTTCAATCAAAACATATTCTACTTCACGAGATTCATCAGCTTTGTATTTTTTTTCATTTTTCTTCATGAAATCTACAATTTCAGTATCAGTAACTTTTACATCACTGTCTTTTATTGTAGAGTACAAACCTGCAACATAAGCAAAATTTACTTTGTTTGCTTCCATTTCATATTTCAACTTTCCTTCGCTTTCAGTAGTATAAACTGCTGCTTTTACCAAAGTGTTGTAAATTTGATATTTCGCATTTAGTTCTGCGTCTTTTTCTCTGTCTTTCAAGTATTGTGCTTGAGCTGGATTTGATTTGAAATATTCTTTGAATTTTGCAATATCAAACATTCCTGCTGCATTCAAAAACAATGGGTTTTTACCAATATTCTGATCTGCTTTTAAAACTTCCAATAAGTGTTTTTCACCTACTCTTAATCCTAATTTATCAAATTCTGAAGTCAGCAAAGCGATTGAAACCTCTTGATCCCAAACTCTGTTAGCCGCAGCTGTAGAAGTAATTCCTTCTTGACTTTTCTCAACATTGCTTACTTTGATTCTAAAATCTTCAAATGCGATGTCTTTTCCATCAATACTTCCTACATCTTTGGTATTTTGACCAAGGCCACCTTTACCGATAAGATCTTGTATTATAAATGCAAATAATGCGATAGCAATAGCTGCTATTAATAAGGCGGAACGTTGTCTAATTTTTGCTAAAACTGCCATTTTTATTGTTGTTAATTTTTATATTCAGTTTGCGAAAATACAATTATCTAATTAATAATTATAGTAGTAGCGTTTTATTTTACAAGAAATTTCAATTTTCTAAAAAAAATCAGTCTCTTAGCGACATTTTAACTAATTCTATTTTCTTGTTTGTGGCTTCTTCTATAACAAAATGAAAGATTCCTATTGCAATTACATCCCCTTTTTGAGGGATTTCTTTCGTATGATCCACTATGAAACCACCAAGCGTTCCGTAAGAATCGCTTTCCGGAATATGAAGTTTATAGGTCTGATTTAAATACTCTACATCAAGTCGCGTTGAAAAAATATACGTATCGTCTCCGAGTTCATTTTCAATTAATTCTTCTTCTGAATCGTGTTCATCTTCTATTTCACCAAAAAGCTCTTCTACAATATCTTCTATGGTTATAATTCCAGAAGTCCCACCATATTCGTCCAAAACAACTGCCACGCTTTTTCTCTTTTTGGTCAACAAATTCATTGCATCTTTAATGTAAATTGTCTCAGGAACAAATTCAACAGAAATTACAATTTCTTTGATACTATTCGGCTTTTTAAACAAATCGAATGAATGTACATATCCCACAATATCATCCAATGAATTTTCATAAACGACAATTTTAGAATACCCCGTTTCAATAAACAACTTATTCAATTCCTCAATAGAATCATATAAATCAATTGCCACGATTTCAGTCCTGGGGCTCATAACATCTCTCGCCTTTACCCCTGAAAATTCTAATGCGTTTTGAAACATTAATATTTCAGAATCCACTTCTTCATCATCTTCCACAGTACTCATTTGTTCTGTAATGTAATTTCCAAGTTCCACTTTACTAAAATACAACTGCACCTGATCGCCTTCTGTTTTAAAGAATTTTTTCAATACAAAATCCGAAACCCAGATAAAAAAAGTAGAGATAAAATAAAACAAGACGTAAAAGACATAAGCCGGAATAGCAAAAAACTTTATTAAGGTATTCGCATAAATTTGAAAAAATACTTTAGGCAAAAACTCTGCAGTTATTAAAACTATTAATGTTGAAAGCAATGTTTGAAGAAACAAATTCAATAAACTTGAAAAATGATATCCAAAGCTATCAATCCAATTCATTAATAATTCGCCCATAAAAAACCCATAAACAACTAGTGCTATATTGTTTCCAATAAGCATAGCAGCAATAAATTTAGAAGGTTTTTCGGTAAGTTTTGTAAGTATTTTAGAGACGAAGTTATCTTGTTTTTTTTCTATTTCAAGATAAATTTTATTCGAAGAAATGAAAGCAATCTCCATTCCTGAAAAAAAGGCACATAGTATTAAACACAGTATTATAATACTAATTTCCATGTGCTAGGATTTTTTATTTCGATCTTCAAATTTTTTAGCAAATTTCATTCGGAAGAAAAACATAAAAATTGCTAATCCTGCAATAATAAAACTCAACCAAGGAGTCGCATCAGCTGTATTAAACTTTGTAACGCCATCATATATGAAGTAAGCTCCAAAAAAAAGATAGAGATAAGGGGTGTATTTTAAGTAAGTCATAATTTATTTGAATCTATACAATTATTCAGCTGTTTGAATTTCACCAGCTATTCTTTGTGAATTAATTACTTTAAAGTCTTTACTGAAATCAATTCCTTGTCCGTTTGAAGCTCCTTTACTATCCGTAAATTTAAACTTTTTTTCTGTAAAAAACCATTCGTTTTTTTGATCGTAGTACAACTGTTCCGTTTCCAGCATCTGACCATTTTCAGATTTAATTTTCACTTTTCCTTGCAAATCAATTATCCCGGTCATTTTATAAGACACAGCATAATTTGAAGTTATAAATGTTTTCTTCGCTTTATTATCATACAAAGTAACATCAATGCCTTTTGGAAATTCAGTAAATGGAAAATCTATACTAGAGAAGTCCAACATTTTAGGACTAACCAAAATTGCTTTAATCAATCCCGAATCCGTATATTTCAAGTTGACATTATCAGCATCTCCACTGGGAACAAACTCAGAAAAGTTTATCTTCTGTACCTCTTTAAAATTACTTTCACACCCAAAAAACAGAGTCACAGCTAAAACTGTGACTACTGGAAAGAATATATTTTTTTTTAGTAAAGGCATACGCTATACTTAACAAAGTAATTTGGTTATGTGTACTCGATTAGAGTTTTAGTTGAATTTTCGTTTATCGAACCATTTGTCGTTAAGAGAAAAACCAACACTAAAGTTAGCATAATTCTCTTGAACAAGATTTGCATTTGTAGTTCCTCTTTTTCCTAATTCAAAACCTAAATTTATATTAGAAAAACTACCCGTGATTGGCAAACCTAATCCTAAAGTGAACCCCGTATTATTAATAGATTCTGAATTAATCATCAAACCTGTTTTTTCATATTTGATCCCTCCTCTATAAACAATTCTTTTGGCGTAACTTGAAAAAGAGTTATAACTTGGAATATAATACCCTCCTAAACTAACACTTCCATATCTTCCATACCCCACATTAGAAGCTTTATTATAACTATTTTCCTGACCTGAAGTTTTTTGATACGCAACCATTCCTCCAATAAGCCATTTTTTTGATTCACCTATTCCCGCACCAAATGATATTTTACTTGGCATTTTCAATTTCACTTGCTCATTTTGGTCTGCAAGAACATCAACAACAAGCACATCAAATCCTGAACTATATCTAACACTAGAAATATTCCTAGTATTTTTAGAGGTTAAAGTACTTTCTAAAGTATAATTCAAACTAGTATAAAGACTTAGTTTTTTGCTTATTTTAGCTTGATACATTGTTCCAATATTGAAATTCACACCCGATAAATCAGCTGTATTCAACTCACGCGTACCTACAGGCACATTAGTAATAAACTCCAAGCTATTCGTTTCTATTTTACCAAAATTGTAATGCGCATCTGCACCAATGCTAAAATTAGGCGCTATTTTATAACCAACTCCTAAAAAAACTTTATTTAAACCGCCGTTCCCACTTAATCGTCTGTTTACAGCTCCGTCAATGGCTGACAAGGACTCTATCTTATAACCAACTGAAGAATACGGAATTAATCCAAAGCCTGCTCCAAATTTACCCAAAGGCAAACCAACAGCTAAATAATCTAAAGTTGTTCTACGCGTATTTGCTGAACCGGTATTGCTTTTCAAGCTTTTTGTCGCATAAGTCCCTCCCAGGGAGAACGTAGTTAATTTCAAATTTGAAAAACTGGCTGGATTTTCTAAATTGATATGAATACTATCCTGCTCTACGGCAACACCTGCCATAGACCTATTTTCAAGCGTTCCTTTAAATCTTATGTCACCAATCCCATAAAAAGAATACGGCGACGAAGTTCCTTCTTGAGCAAAGGACACAAGTGACAAAAGCAAGCAGGCGCTTATTATAAATTTTTTAATCATTTTTGATTTTATATTGAAATGTTTGGCTCAAACTCTCTAAAAGAAAATTTGAATTGGCAAATATGGTATTTTTTAATCGTTTAGCCAAAAATTCTGTGTCTCCACCCGTTAAAATTATTATAAAATTTGAATACTGTCTGCTATATTCATCGATGAAACCGTCAATCTCATAGACTAATCCATTAACTACACCGGAATGAATCGAATCAGAAGTTGAATTCCCTATTAAACCTTTAGGGCTTTGCAGTGTAAGCAACGGTAATTTTGCAGTGTAATTATGCAATGACTCATAGCGCAACCGCAATCCTGGTGTTATCGCCCCTCCAAGATAATTATTGTCTTTATCTATAAAATCAAATGTAACACAAGTTCCCGCATCAATTACTAATCGATTTTGATTTGGAAATTGTAGTGTTGCTCCTGAAGCAAGAACCATTCGATCAATTCCTAAAGTTTTAGGGGTAGCATAACAATTAACGAATGGAAAGATATCCTCATGGGACATAAAATGAACTTTTAAATCATTTTCAAACTCCAAAAACGATTGTTTTTCGATATCTCCAACGGATGAAATGACCAAATCAGCAAGCTTATTGTATTTTTTTAAAATATTTTGAATATTTTTTCGCAGTTCATTTTTAACAAAAACGAAATTTTCCACAAGTATATCACCCTCAAAGACAGCGGCTTTAATTCTGGTATTTCCGACATCAACAGCTAGAATCATATTTTATTTTTTGATGTTGCGAAGATACGAATTGATTTTTTTTTAAAATTGTTTTGGATAAACTAAAAATCATTCTATATTTGCACCCGCAATAGCGCGGTACCTTAGCTCAGATGGTAGAGCAATGGACTGAAAATCCATGTGTCCCTGGTTCGATCCCTGGAGGTACCACAAAACCCAAACAGAAATGTTTGGGTTTTTTGTTTTTAATCGTTTTTTAAATCCTTACTTTTTTGAGATAATCCAGAAAAATGTTTCCCAAATCCTCAAGACCATAAATTCCTTTCTTTACCCGATTAAATCCTATTCTCAGGATAAAACTACATTTTATCAAAACTCTTTCATTTTATCAAAAATCCATCTATTTACTAACAAAAATAAAGGGTTCGCAATTTTTTTTGTATTTTTTTATCAAATTCAAATAACAATAATTGCTAATTTGCTATATTTATGCAAAATTTATATACATGGAGATTTTAACCTGTCCAAAATGCCAAGGAAATCAAATTACCAAAAGTGGCGTAATTAACAACAAACAAAGGTATTTATGTAAAAAATGCAAGTACTTTTTCACTGTTAATAAAATTGGAAAAAAGATAGATGATTACTATGTTACTAAAGCATTACAGTTGTATCTGGAAGGATTGAGTTATAGAGAAATTGAACGCATTATAGGGGTCTCCCATGTTACGGTAAGCAATTGGGTGAAGGCCTTTAACATTAAAAAACCATCCCACGCAAATTACCATCCTACCTATAAGATATTTAACCATTTAGAACTAGTGGAACATTTAAAAAACAAAGAATTACTTTCTGGTGCGGGTATGATAATCACCGAGCTTGGAGATAAGTTTATGCTTATAAAATGGGAGCGTTTTAAAGATTAGCTATAGTACTTTACATCTATATATAGCTTAATTTTTTTTATAAACAAAAAATTAGAATTTGGCTGTGTTGAAACTAACCATTTCACTAACCAAACTTTAACTTATTATGAATAAATATTATTTCATCCTTGTATTGGGAATTACTTCTCTAAAAGGATACGCTCAAACTCCGCCCCCAGCGGTTACGGCACCCCCGGAAAAAGAATGGGAAATCAGTTTTTATGGCTTTGTAAGAACGGATTACATTTGGGATACCAGAAAATCTGTGATGGCAAGAGAATATCAACTAAACTTATTTCCTTTGGATGAAGTTCTAGATGCGGATGGAAAAGATATAAATGCGGTAGGACAATCTAATTTTCTCTCTGTAACTTCCAGAGTTGGCGTAAAAGTAAAAGGACCAAATGTTTGGGGAGCTAAAACATCATCCGTACTAGAAGGGGATTTTTACGGAAATGTAGAAGGATCATCCATTGGAATGTTACGATTAAGACAAGCCTATGTAAATATGGATTGGTCCAAAACATCCTTAACAATGGGGCAAACTTGGTATCCACAATTCATTCCTGAATGTTTTCCCGGTGTTGCTAATTTCAACACAGGAATTATGTTCAACCCTTTTGGTTGGGCAACTCAAGTAAAATTAAAACAAATGTTATCCAAGCAGTTATCCGTAACTTTTGCAGCTTATAAAGAACGAGAATACCCAACTGCCGCTGCGGGAACAGTTGCTACAGGAACTCAAAATGCAGCTTCTATAAATTCAGCATTACCATCACTTGATGCACAACTGCAATACAAAGGAAAAAATGTATTATTAGGTCTTGGAGCTGAATACAAATCACTACAACCTTTGACCGTATTCAATAATAAAGCAACTACCGAAAAAGTGAATAGTTCTTCTGTTTTTGGTTATGCAAAATATTCAAATGATAAAATCGCTATTAAAGCCTATGGGATTTCGGGTGGAAACTTAAATAACCTTGTCATGTTAGGCGGTTATACAGGAACTGTTACAAACGGAATTCAAACTTACAATCCGGTTAAAACTAGTGCTTTTTGGCTTGATGTTGCCAGCAATGGTAAAACTATCGCACCAGGATTATTCTTTGGATACACAAAAAATAGCGGCTCAAATACAGCTGCAACTGATTTTCCATCCATTTATATGAGAGGAATTACTGTTACCGGAACCAATTCAGCAGCAACAGCGAGAGTTGTAGATAATGTTTGGAGAGCTTCTGCAAGAGTTGATTTTAAGAAAAATAAATTCAGAATCTCCCCAGAATTAGAATACACAGGAGCGACTTGGGGGAAAGCAGATCTTTTTGGAGAAGCAAACGGAGATAAAAAAGAAGTTGGCAACCTAAGAGCGATGGTCTCTTGCGTATATGCCTTTTAAAATAATTAACCAAAACCAACTATAATATCAATTTTATGAAAGAAAAATCAACAAAAGGAATTTGGAAAGTTATTTCCGCATCCTCCATGGGAACAATGATTGAATGGTACGATTTCTACATTTTTGGAAGTTTAGCCGTTGTAATCTCAACTAAATTTTTCCCGGCAGATAATCCAACGGCAGCCTTTCTCGCAACACTAGCAACTTTTGCAGTTGGTTTTGTAGTTCGTCCATTTGGAGCACTTTTCTTTGGAAGATTAGGAGACTTAATAGGAAGAAAATATACGTTCATGGTTACTTTACTATTAATGGGTGGAGCTACATTCCTAATAGGTTGTATTCCTAGTTATGAAACTATTGGATTTATGGCGCCATTATTAGTATTGTTATTAAGGATGCTTCAAGGTCTTGCCCTTGGTGGTGAGTATGGCGGAGCTGCAACTTATGTGGCCGAACATGCACCAGTAGGACAAAGAGGATATTGGACTTCCTGGATTCAAACTACGGCAACGGTTGGTTTGTTTATTTCCTTGATGGTTATTTTGGCTACAAGAAATATTCTTACACCGGAACAATTTGACGAATGGGGATGGAGAGTTCCATTCTGGGTTTCTATCATTATGGTTGGGGTTTCGTACTTGATTAGAAAAAACATGGATGAATCTCCCGTTTTTGCCAAAGCTAAATCAGAAGGAAAAACGAGTGCTAATCCATTAAAAGAAAGTTTCGGAAATCGTTACAATTTAAAATTTGTTTTACTGGCTTTATTTGGAGCTACTATGGGACAAGGAGTTGTTTGGTATACTGGACAATTCTATGCCATGAGTTTTATGAAAACGGTCATGTCCATTGATTCTTCTCAAGTGGATACTTTGTTAGGAATTGCATTGATATTAGGAACGCCATTTTTTATTGTATTTGGTTGGCTAAGTGATAAAGTGGGTAGAAAATATATTATGATGGGAGGAATGCTATTGGCCATATTATTATACAGACCTATTTACAAACAAATGTATGAAACAACATCTGTAAAAAACAAGACAGAAATTGTTGCTAATACAAAAGTAGTTTCTGAACTGAAAGAGAATAAAAAACAGACTATGGATTCTATTTACACCACTAATAAAGAGTACTCAGACGGAACCACTTTTCTTGAAGTAAAAACGGTATCTTTAGAAAATGGAAAAGCAATGATTGTTGATGGAAAACCAAAAATTGAAACCAAAACAACTATCAATATTAATTGGGATGATAAATGGACTTTAATATTTTTAATATTTGTACAAGTGTTATTTGTCACCATGGTTTATGGTCCTATTGCAGCATTCTTAGTAGAAATGTTCCCCGCAAAAATTAGATACACATCCATGTCATTACCTTATCACGTAGGGAATGGAATCTTTGGAGGATTGCTCCCTGCCATATCCACTTACTTTGTAACGCATAGCAAAGATGCCGGTGACGCTGAGTTTTATCTGGAAGGACTTTGGTACCCAATTGTTATTGCCTCTGTCTGCTTTGTAGTAGGAATGATTTACATAAAAAATAAAGATAAAAACACTCACATTTAAAAAATACAGCTATGAATCAGATAAAAAGAGCTTTAGGATTGGTTTGGATCGCCTTAGCAATAGCAGCAGCCTATTTTTGCATCTTCACTTTTGGATTACCCAAATTTATGTCGGGCAAACAAGACGATTTAGTATTTGGAATTATTATCCTTTTTATACTTACACCATTAATAGTTTTAGGATTAGGCACATTTGGCTACTATTCCTTAATGGGCGACTATGATGAAAAAAAATAACAATCAAACCATTTTTTTTAATACGCAGTCTCTATATTTACTTGTAGGGATTGCTTATTTTAATTACCATAAATTGCCATGATTCAAAAATGGTAATACCGTATTCCGCTGAAAAGTAAATAGTACCTTCGAATGAAAAAAAGACACGAACAAAAGTTGGTTATCCTTTCCATGCTAATGCTATTAGCGTTGAACATCCCTCTTTTGCTTTTATTTGACAGTTCAAAACCTCTTTTTGGGTTTCCAATTATATATATCTATATTTTTTCGGCATGGTTATTTTCAATTGCCATTACCTACCTAATCATAAAAAAATATTATGAGTAGCATAGGCCTTTTATTGATCTTGGCGCTCTATGTGTCTATTCTTTTTTACATTGCCTACTGGGCAGAAAAAAGAAGCCATTCTAAATGGACAAATAATCCGTATATCTATTCGTTTTCATTAGCCGTTTATTGCACTGCTTGGACCTATTATGGCAGTATAGGTCTTGCGGCAAATTCAGGATTAAGCTACATCCCTATTTATTTAGGTCCAATAATAATTGTCCCTACATGGATGATTATCCTCAAGAGAATTATCCGAATTTCAAGAGTGAATAAAATCTCCAGTATTGCAGATTTTATTTCTTTACGATACGGGAACAGTAGATTTCTGGGCGCATTAGTGACCATGATTTGTGTTTTTGGGATCGTACCTTATATTTCTTTACAACTAAAATCCATTTCAGACACTTTCCATATTGTTACTAAAACAGAATCGAGTTCCGATATTTTCACTGATACCACAACTTATGTCTGCCTAGCTTTGGCATTATTTGCCTCTTATTACGGAACGCGTTATGTAGACGCATCCGAAAAAAGACGTGGTATTGTAACCGCTGTGGCTATGGAATCTATTTTAAAATTAGTTTTCTTTTTAATCATTGGTATTTATGCAACCTATTTTGTTTTTGATGGTTTCGATGACATTTACAAAAAAGCGGCTGTCCTTGAAAATTTTGATAAGAAGAATTCTATTGGTGATATCACAAACGGAATCAATTGGTTTTTTCTTTGTGTTTTGTCCATGTTTGCCATTTTTCTATTACCAAGACAGTTTCACACAGCAATTGTTGAAAACAATAAAGAAACTCATATCCGAACAGCGATTTGGCTTTTCCCATTATACTTATTACTTTTTAATATTTTCGTTTTCCCAATCGCTTGGGGCGGAAACATTCTTTTTGAAGGAAAAGGGCTGAATTCCGATACCTATTCTTTGTTAATTCCTCAATTTTTCAATAATAATCTGCTTACCATTTTAGTATTTCTTGGTGGGTTTTCGGCAGCGATATCAATGATTATTGTATCGTCAATTGCATTGGCAACCATGCTCAGTAATAACCTTTTAATTCCTTACGGATTCATTGGTTCACTCGAAAATACTTCACAAGAAAAGAACAGTAAACGAATTCTGATTAGTCGAAAAATAGGTATTTTTTCTCTTATTATTTTGGCGTATGCCATCTACAGAATTTTCATTTTAGACTACACTTTAGTTTCCATTGGATTGGTTTCCTTTGTGATTATTGCACAGTTGGCTCCCTCCTTTTTTGGTGCCATATTCTGGAAAAGAGGTTCAAAAAACGGGGCTGCAACGGGAATTATTCTTGGTTTTTTAATCTGTTTCTATACCCTTTTAATTCCCTATGCGATTGGAATCACTAAATCTTCCAGTCTATTTATCCAAGAAGGACCTTGGGGAATTGCATTATTAAAGCCATTTCATCTTTTTGGATTGGACTATTTAGAGCCTATTCCGCATGCCGTTTTCTGGAGTTTATTATTTAACACCATGAGTTATGCAGCCATCTCCGTGAGTTTCAAGGGAAATTATAGAGAACGCAATTATGCCGAAATGTTTGTGGATATTGACAAATACATCACCAACCATGAAAATGCTTTTGTATGGAAAGGAACCGCTTACATCTCAGACATTCAAAAAGTTTTACAGCGATTTCTTGGAGAGGAAAGAACAAAACGAGCGCTGAGCATTTTTAATTTAAAATACAATATTGACAAAGACATCACAACCGCCGATGCCCGGTTTATAAAATTTGCCGAGAATTTATTGACGGGACATATTGGTACGGCTTCCGCCAAAATTTTAATATCGAGTGTCATCAAAGAAGACAAAATCAGCTTAACCGAAGTATTACGGATTTTAGAAGAATCCAAAGAAAACCTCATCATCAACAAAAAGCTGACGGACACTTCGAATGAATTAAAAAAAATATCCGAACAACTAAAAAATGCGAATCAGGAATTAGTCAATAAAGACATTCAAAAAGATGAATTTCTGGACACTGTTACCCATGAATTGAGAACCCCAATAACCGCCATTCGTGCCGCAAGCGAAATTCTTCATGACGACGATGACATTCCAGAAGAGTTAAGAAAACAATTTTTACAAAACATCATTTCCGAATCAGATCGTTTGAATCGTTTAATTGATAAAATTCTGGATTTAGAGAAATTTGAAACAGGAAAGCAAAAAATTTATTTATCAAAAAACAACATTTCAAAAACAATAAAAAACACTTTAAATTCAGTAAAACAATTAATAAAAAACAAAAATATAACTATTGAATTCAGTGAAACTTCCAAAGAAATAAAGGCCTTTTATGATGAAGAACGAATCGTTCAGGTGATCCATAATTTAGTATCGAATGCCATAAAATTCTGTTCCGATACAAATGGAAAAATAACCATCTCTATTCATGAAAATAAAGATGTTGTAGAAGTCAGCATCCATAATAATGGCAAAGGAATTAAAGATGAAGATTTTGAAGCCATTTTTGATAAATTTTATCAATCAAGAAATCAAAATGTAAAAAAACCAATTGGCAGTGGTTTAGGGCTAGCCATTTGTAAACAAATTATAGAACATCATAAAGGGCAAATTTGGGCTGAAAGTACCGAAGGAAACGGAGCCACTTTTATTTTCACACTACCTAATTACAATACAACTGAAAATCGTTAAAATGAAAAAAATTTTAATTGTAGATGACGAACCAAATATTGTCATGTCGCTCGAATATACATTCAAAAAGAACAATTTCGAAGTTTTCATAGCTCGTGACGGGCAAGAAGCATTAGACATTTTAAAGAAACAATTACCAGATGTAATCATTCTGGATGTCATGATGCCCATGGTTGACGGTTTTGCCACATTGGAACAAATAAAAAAAGATGAAAGATTACAACATTGCAAAGTCATTTTCCTTTCGGCAAAAAACAAAGAAAAAGACATTGAAAAAGGACTTTCATTAGGTGCAAATTTATATGTGGTCAAACCCTTCTCATTAAAAAAATTAGTAGAACAAGTACAGGATTTAATTCAATAATTTAGAATTTCCAATATCATGAATTACAAAGATTTTTATACCAAAAGCATCCATCATCCTGAAGAATTTTGGGCTGATCAGGCTAATGCAATTGAGTGGTACAATAAACCGGAAACTATTTTGTCGAAAGATGAAAATGGATATCCGCTTTGGTACAAAGATGGAGAATTGAATGTTTGTTATTTGGCACTAGACAAGCATATTCAAAATGGTTTTGGAGATCAAGTTGCTCTTATTTATGATTCACCTGTAACGCAAACTGTAAAAAAATATACTTTTTCGGAAGTAAAAATCGAAGTGGCAAAACTCGCAGGAGGCATGCAATCATTGGGCTTGAAAAAAGGCGACAATGCCGTTATTTATATGCCAATGATTCCCCAAGCTGCCTTTGCAATGTTAGCTTGCGCAAGAATTGGAGTAACACATTCTGTAGTTTTTGGTGGTTTTGCACCGCATGAATTGGCGATTAGAATTGATGATTGCAAACCCCGAGTGATTATAACTGCTTCTTCAGGAATCGAAATTGATCGCTTAATCGCATACAAACCATTAGTGGATGAAGCAATTGAACTGGCTTCACACAGACCAAAGAAAGTAATTGTTTTCAATAGAAAATTAGGTGCGAGAGTTCCGTTTAAAAAATATGATGTTGATTATGATGCCTTAGTTTACGGTTCTGAAGAAACTGCTTGTGTTCCGGTAAATGCAACACATCCTTTGTACATTCTTTACACATCAGGAACAACAGGAAAACCAAAAGGAGTAGTGAGAGATACCGGCGGTTGTGCCGTAGCGCTAAAATTCTCCATGACACATATCTATAATGTAAAACAAGATGAAGTTTTCTGGGCTGCATCGGATGTGGGTTGGGTAGTTGGGCACAGTTTTATCGTTTATGGCCCTTTAATTAATAGAAACACGACAATTATTTTTGAAGGAAAACCAATAAGAACCCCAGATTCCAGTACGTTTTGGAGAATAATTGCCGAGCACAAAGTCAATGCAATGTTCACGGCTCCAACAGCTATTCGTGCTATTAAAAAAGAAGACCCTAACGGTGATTTTATAAAACAATACGATTTGAGTTCGTTGAAAACTCAATTTCTGGCAGGAGAACGTTGTGATGTTGCTACCTTAGAATGGTATTCAGCACACATTCCTGTTCCCGCAATCGATCATTGGTGGCAAACAGAATCAGGTTGGCCCATGATTGCCAATATGATGGGCGTTGAACAATTACCTGTAAAACCCGGTTCCGTAGGAAAAGCCGTTTGCGGATATGACATCAAAATTTTTGGCGAAGACGGAACTGAATTAGGTCCAAATGAAGAAGGCTATGTAGTACTCAAATTACCTTTGCCTCCAGGTACTTTACTTGATTTATGGAATGACAATCCTAGATTCAAAGCAGGGTATTTGGATAAATTTCCAGGGTATTATTTCTCTGGTGATGGCGGATTTAAAGATAATGAAGATTACATTTTTATCACCGGAAGAGTTGATGATGTAATCAATGTTGCAGGACATCGCCTTTCGACTGCCGAAATGGAGGAAATAGTTGCTTCCCATTCATCCGTTGCGGAGTGTGCCGTTATTGGAATAAATGACGCATTGAAAGGACAAATTCCTTTGGCTTTGGTTGTAACCAAATTAAATCAAAACATAGAGCATTTTCAATTGCAACAAGAAGTAATAAAATTAGTGCGTCAAAAAATTGGAGCCGTAGCTTCCTTGAGAAATGTAGTCCTTGTGGAACGACTACCAAAAACACGTTCGGGAAAAATCCTCCGAAAATTAATGCGCAGCATTGCAGATGGTGATGACTTTCAAATCCCATCAACAATTGATGATGAAAATATCGTTGGTGAAATTGACACTGTATTAAAGAAATATGAAATTGGAATTTATAATAAAAAACAAGAATAACTAAATTTATCTAAAACATGAGTCGCTATAAAATTAATACTCTAGAAGAATACTTTAAAGAATATAAAAAATCAGTCCGTGAGCCGAGAAAATTCTGGGACAAAATTGCTGCTGAAAACTTTACTTGGTACCAACAATGGGAAAAAGTAGTTGATTTTAATATGGGCGAAGCCGAAATAAAATGGTTTACCGGAGCCAAAGTAAATATTACTAAAAACTGTATCGACAGGCATCTTACCAAAAAAGGGGATAAAACCGCTATTATTTTTGAACCTAATGATCCAAAAGAGGAAGCATTGCATATTTCCTATAATGAATTGCACCAACGTGTTTGCAAAATGGCAAATGTATTGCGGGAACAAGGCATAAAAAAAGGGGATCGTGTTTGTATTTATTTACCAATGATTCCTGAACTTGCCATAACAACTTTGGCTTGTGCACGAATTGGAGCCATCCATTCCGTTGTTTTTGCAGGGTTTTCGGCTTCAGCTGTAGCTACCAGAATTAATGATAGTGATTGTAAAATGGTTATCACCTCAGATGGGGGTTATCGCGGTAACAAAACCATTGATTTAAAAGGAATTATTGATGAATCGTTGCTAAATTGTCCCGGTGTTTCAAACGTTTTGGTAGTAAAAAGAACCAATACTTCAATAAACATGAAAGCGGGTCGTGACCAATGGTTGCAACCTCTTTTAGACGAAGCTTCAGATAATAATGTCGCTGAAATCATGGATTCCGAAGACCCATTATTTATTCTTTACACTTCTGGTTCAACCGGAAAACCAAAAGGAATGGTACATACCACTGCCGGTTATATGGTTTACACCGCCTATACTTTCAAGAATGTATTCAATTATGAAGAAAATGACGTTTTTTGGTGTACCGCTGATATTGGATGGATTACCGGACATTCTTATATTCTTTATGGTCCATTATTGAATGGCGCAACAACCGTGATTTTTGAAGGAGTTCCCTCCTATCCTGACTTTAGTCGTTTCTGGGAAGTAATCGAAAAACATAAAGTCACTCAATTTTATACCGCACCAACCGCTATTCGTGCTTTGGCAAAAGAGAGCTTAGATTTCGTTCGAAAATTTCCTTTAAAATCACTTAAAGTAATTGGTTCAGTAGGAGAACCCATAAATGAAGAAGCTTGGCACTGGTACAATGACCATGTTGGAGATAAAAGATGTCCAGTTGTGGATACTTGGTGGCAAACCGAAACTGGAGGAATCATGATTTCACCAATTGCCTTTGTGACTCCAACTAAACCTACGTATGCTTCCTTACCATTACCCGGAATTCAGCCCGTGCTTATGGATGAAAAACGCAATGAAATTGAAGGTAATCAGGTTACCGGAAGTTTATGTATTAAATTTCCTTGGCCTGGAATCGCCAGAACCATTTGGGGAGATCATCAACGATACAAAGACACTTATTTCTCTACCTTTCCAGGCAAATATTTCACTGGCGACGGTGCTTTGCGTGATGAAGTAGGCTATTACAGAATTACGGGTCGTGTGGACGACGTAGTTATCGTTTCAGGACATAATTTAGGAACTGCACCTATAGAAGATGCCATTAATGAGCATCCTGCTGTTGCTGAATCCGCCATTGTAGGTTTTCCTCATGATATCAAAGGAAATGCCTTGTACGGCTTTGTTATTCTAAAAGAAACTGGGGAATATCGTGACAGAGAAAATTTGACCAATGAAATTAATCAACAAATTTCAAATCATATTGGACCTATTGCTAAACTGGATAAAATTCAATTTGTTTCCGGTTTACCAAAAACCCGTTCGGGAAAAATTATGCGTAGAATTCTACGTAAAATAGCCGAAGGAGATTATTCGAATTTTGGAGATACCTCAACATTGTTGAATCCCGAAATTGTAGAAGAAATCAAAAATGGCAAAATTTAAGTTTTAGTTTTTAATTGTAGTTGAAAACTGTTTCATTTATGGAGCAGTTTTTTTGTATAAAAAAGGCTGTCTTTTTACGGACAGCCTTTCAACTTTTATTAATTATTCTTATATTTTTAAAAACTTCATAACTTGAACTTCATTGTTCTCGTTATACGCTTTTACTATATAAAGTCCTTTATTCAAATCATTAACGGCATATTGATAGGATGCAGCCTGACTTGTATTAAAACTTTTTACCAATTGTCCCGTGATTGAAAAAACTTGAACTTTTGAAGTATTCGTATTTAAAGTAAAATAATTAGTGGCAGGATTTGGATATAAATAAATCCCGTCTTTTTTCTCAAAATTGGCAATTGCTAATGAAGCAACTTTATTACCATATATTCTAAACTCTCCTGCTGGAATAGCTATTGTCGCAGCAATATTAGTAACATTTATAGTCGAATTATCCATCAAATTGTACCAAGTTCCAGTATATGGAAAACCAGTTGAAACATTTTGAGCAGAGACATCAAAATTAGCCAGTATCAGTACATCTTTAAGTTGCGTTGCCGCCAAAGCGCTATTGACAATCTTGATATTAGGAATTAATGAAGTACCACTTGCCATAGTCGCAGTTCCTAAAAACACAGGTTCGTTTATCTTTAAAGCAATCATTTTTGCCCAATCTGTATAAATTTTATTTCTACCGGCATCGCCTAACCAATTATTTACCCATTGCGGCTGTGGTTTCTTGTCTAGCTTACAATCCCCTGAAATTGCATCTGCAGATGTATTTACTGATCCATCATTACACGTATAAATAGAAGAATCCCATCCTAGTTCACCAAAATGCCAAATCATTTTTGGCCCCGGAACAAGTAGAGATACTGCTCCTAAAGCTGACATTCTGGAAAGTGCAGTTGCTGGAGTTTTTACGTTATATCCGTTTAGATTAGCACCGTATTGTATATTTTTATACATCAAGCGTTCTTCATCATGACTTTCAGCATAACCTATCAATCTGTTTTTTGTAAATCCGTGGTTAGTACTGTTCATTCTGGAAATATCATTGTTAGAATTATACCCCATCGTCAATTGATTGTAAGGATCTGTCATTTTACCCCACATCATCACTCCTTTACTTGGTGTTTCAGTAATTCTATAATTTGCCCATTGCTGTTCTTCCGTATCTGTTCCTAAATGTTCGAAAATAGTATAATGTGTTGGATCTAAACTCCAGGAATAATCAGCATAGTCTTTCAATATAGCAACTCTGTCTGCTTGATACGCATTGGTACAATTTTCATCACTCGCAGTGCAGTTTTGCGTGAAACCTTTGGTTAAATCCCAACGGAGACCATCAATTTTATATTCTTGAATCCATTGTTTAACTACCCGTTTTACGTAATTTTTTGTCAATAGTGAAGCATGATTAAAATCTTCACCTACACTATATGAATGTTTTGCTACCGTATTGAAATACGGATTTTCAGTTGAAGGTGATCCCCAACCGTCACCATCAGGATCGTTCATCCACATACGAACCATTGGATTACGTCCAAAAGCATGATTCAAAGCCACATCAAGAATTACCGCAATTCCGTTTTGATGACATACGTCTATCAATTCCTTGAATTTAGTGGAAGTTCCGTAAAACTTATCTAAGGCCATGTGAAAAGAAGTATTGTAACCCCAACTTTCATTACCTTCAAATTCCATTACCGGTAATAATTCAATAGCATTTATTTTTAAATTTTTGAAATAATCAATTCTGTCAATTACACTTTGATAACTTCTTGACGCATCAAAATCTCTTACCAAAAGTTCATAAACTACTAGTTTTTCTTTTTCTGGTTTCACAAAATTAGTCGTTGCAACACTCCAGGCATATGCCGTTTGCCCTGTTTGCAACACAGTCACTTCTCGCTCTTGACCTGCAGGATATACAGGAAGAGAAGGATAAGACAAAGCTGGAATATAAGGATCATCATCCGGAGACAATACTAAAGTAGAATAGGGATCTGCAGTTTTTACTAAAGATGGTGTTCCTGCAATAGGTGTTGCATCAACCACCCAATATTGATAGGTGTAATTTATACCTGCTGTCAATCCAGTTAATTCCAACCAAAATTTACCAGAAACGGGGTCTTTTTTCATCGAATAGGCCGAGGTCGGCTGCCAATTATTAAAACTTCCTCCAACATATACAAAATCCTTTAGCGGAGCGTCTAAAACTAAAGTTGCTTTTGTAGCATCAGCAGTGTTATAATTGATTCCATCAAGTAATCCGGCAGGCATTGCCGCACTAACTGTTCCAGGATTTACAATTACACTAAAATTTTTGGTAATGGTAGTACTCCCTTGGGTTACTTCTAATGAGTAATTTTTATTACCGGTAACATTTGTATCGCTAAAAGTATAACTTGCTGTACTCAAATTTGTATTTATACTCGTGCCATTTACTTTTAAGTTATAACTCGCATTTCCTCCAGTGTTGTTTGCAGCAACATTGAAACTTGTTCCTGAAGCAATAATCGCAGTACTGTTTTGGGCTGGTGTTGTTAAATTTACTTGAAAAGCTCCAACATTAAAAAAAGTATCAGCGGTCTGCATATTCCCGGCATCATTTCTTAATACCACACAAATTTCTGTAACAGAACTCGTATTGGGAATTCCAAAATAAGTATATAAATCAGGAGTCAGATCTAATTTATATGTAGTCCCAGAAACTAACGTTAGTGCAGGCTGTGTTGAATTATTCCCCCAAGTTCCTTTAACATTTTGCCATCTTGTTCCATTAACAGTCAAACCTATATGCGCATATATTGTACCAGTATATGCGGCTAATGGCGTTCCCGTTTTATTGAAATTAAGCGTAACAACTCCACTAGCAATTGCAGGTGATGGCGTAGTTGTAAACTGTGCAAAACTAATAGATGATATCAGTAAAAATAATAAAGTAATTTTTTTCATTTCATTTATTTATTAAATTTATAAAAAAAGGGCTATCCATAAGATAGCCCTTTCAAACATTAAAATACTAATTTTTTGTAAGCGTGTATTTGTAATTTCTAGGAGAACTCAAATCTAAAGTTATCGTATAATTTCCAGCAGAAGGAACTTTAATGTTATCGCTATTGAAGTCCAATATTCCATCAGCACCTTTATCACCATAATTTACTTTCCAATCATCATTTGCTCTAAATTTTATTTCAGCAGCAGTTAAATTTAAAGTAACAGTCCAAACCTTAGTTGTTGGATTATAAGTCATATCATGATCATTTCCAGCAACGCCTTCTGTACCGCCTGCTGGCCAACCTAAAGGAGTCCCAGATCCTGTTACCGACCATGCAGTAAGAGTAGCTTTGTATGTCAATTTTTGAGTATCGGCTTCCATTAAATAATAACCTGCAGTTTTAGGAGTTGGCAAACCCGCATTAGACTCTCCTGTTTGCAAAAGCAAACCTGTATATGTTCCATCAGGTCCTGTAGCATTCCCATAATCTCCATTAAAACTTGTTGTTTGAGGTATAAATTTAAACTGAGCAGAAGTATTATTGATATTAACATATCCTTCAAAATCAGTTTTTCCATATCCCGATGCTTCTATGGAAGGTAAAGTTGGAGCATTAGTCCAGTCATCGCCATAGCCACTAATTTTTAAAAAATTACCAATAAGATATAATTTAGGATTTTCAGTAGTGTAAGGTGTAACAACAATTCCAATTACATTAGAATACATTGGAGCCAAAGTTCCAGCAGTTGCTTTAATTCTTACTTGAAATTCACCAGGAGTAAAAGGTGTTGCTTTTAATGATAATGCAGCTCCATTTATTGACGCTACTGAAACAGACACTTGGTTTTGAGAAGGCAATGAACTCCCTATTTCTTTAGGTGTTTTAAACTCATTCCCTTTTGTATCCATTTCAACTACATAATCCACTTGAACATCTCCTCCAAAATTGGCTGATTTCCATGTAAAACGCTCTGCTTGAGCAGTTGCATTTTCAGGTTTTAATATATAAGCCGCACCTGCAGTTGGAGCAGTCAATACAGGAGCATCTACTCCTTCAATAACGGGTCTGTCTTGAACATCTTCTACACTACAAGACAAAGCAACTACTGCAAATAAAGCTATTATTGATTTAGTTATATTTTTCATTTTTATAAAATTTTTTAATTATTAATATCCAGTATTTTGTTGCAATTTTTGGTTTGTGGCTAACGCTTTTGCCGGAATAGGAAATAAATCTCTGAACGATTGCGTAGGTGAACCAGATGCTGAACCACCTTTCCAAGGCCAGATATAACTACCTCCGGTAAATTTTCCAAAACGAATTAAATCCGTTCTTCTGTGTCCTTCCCAGTGTAATTCTCTTGCTCTTTCGTCAAGAATAAAATCTAATGTTAAATCTCCTTGTGTTACCGTTGCTCCTTTAGCTCTAGTTCGCAATGCATTTACATAAGTAGTTGCATTTGCAATAGTAGCACCAGCGGCACCTCTCACGGCACATTCAGCATACATCAAATAAGCATCCGCTAAACGAAAAATTGGAAAATCCGCATCAGAGAAGTTACCCGCTTTATCTGAACCTTGCTTACCATTCACATCAACATTTCTAAATTTTTGAATAGCATAACCATCAGTGAAATTACTAATATCTTTAATTTCTTTTGTCTGACCAGCTTTATAGAATTGTCCACGAGTATCAGTAGTATTTGCATCAAATTTATCTACAAAAGCTGCCGTGGTTCTTATACCACCCCATCCACCATTAATTCCAAAGCTTGCCGCATTCATGCTACCTCCAACAGGAGCATGTGTCAAGAAAGTAGTTCCACCATATGTTTGAGTATGAAGACCATCAAAAGCTATAGCAAAAATAAATTCGTTTTGAGCTCCGTTTTTATCATTATCAGCCAAAAATAATTGGTTGTAATTCGTATGTAAAGAATATGCTGAACCTGTTATTTTTGAAATCAAAGGAACTGCTTCTGCATAATGGTCTGTACCAATATATACTTTAGCGTTCATGTATAATTTAGCTTGTAACATCCAAGCAGCAGCTTGATCTACACGAAATGCCTCATTTGATTTTGGTGCTTTTAACAATGGAGTAATCGCTGTTAATTCGTCATCAATAAATTTGTATAACTCCGCTCTTGTAGCATATTCCGGATAATAAAAAGTAGTTGGAGAATCCTCCGTTACTAAAGAACCACCACCAAAAGTATCTATTAAATGCCAATACGTTATTGCTCTTAAGAAACGAGCTTCTGCTCTATAAGTAGCTATTTCAGCTTTCAAAGTTGCATCTATTCCTCTAGCGGTTAATTTTTCATCCGTAGTTTGACGCAAAAACTCATTACAGTTTACAATTTGAAAAGAGAAACGAGCGAAAGTTGCATTGATGAAATTATCCGAAGTCGTCCAAGCCTGAGAATGAAAATCCTTAATAGTTCCATCATTCCATCCAATAACCGCTTCATCAGTAGTTAATTCTTGCATCATCCAGTATCCTCTAATGTATTGACTTGTACCTTCATCAATACCAGAAATATCAGGTGAACCAGCAGGTCCTTGTTGACCTGAAGTAGCAAAACCAGCATATAATTTGGCTAGATTTTGTTTATAGGATTCTGGTGTGCTAAAAAACTCAGATCCAGGGATAGAAGATCCAGTATCAGGTGATTGATCTAGTTCACTTGTACATGATGGGAATACCATCACCAACAGTAACAAAGAAATGCTCAATAATTTTTTTTGTATATTTTTCATTTTTCTTGTTATTTGAATTAGAAATTAACGTTTAGCCCTAAAGTGAAAGTAATAGGTCTTGGATATAAATTTTTATCTATACCTCCAGAAATCTCAGGATCTAATCCACTATATTTAGTAATGATAAGAACGTTTTGAGCAGCTAAGGTTAATTTAACTAATGAGCTTGAATTTGGTTTTTGATTAAAAGTATACCCAACACTTACATTATCTAACCTGATAAAAGAAGCATTTTGAATATAATAATCAGAATGCAGTTGCAAATCATTTGATTTAGCAAAACCTGTTTCTAAAAGATTAGCAACTCCGTTATTCAAATCTGTATTTCTTGTTAATACATTATTGTAAACTCCTTTATTAGAATCTACGTTGTTGTAATTAAAATTACCCCAAGATCCTCTCCAATTCATTCCCATGTCCCAATTCTTATAGGTAACACTTGTATTAAATGCATAAAACACATCAGCTGCAGGCTTATGAAAACGGTATTTATCATCCGCATTCACAACACCATCTTTATTTCTATCTATAAAAATTCCGTCAAGTGGTTTCCCATCTGCTCCATAAGCTTGTTCATAAACTAAAAAAGTATTAGGAGAATATCCTACTTGGTGATTTTGAATATAGTTACCTGTTCCTCCATCTATACTTCCTACGTCAGTAATTCCTGGAGTGTTGTCCTGAGTTGTAGTCAATTTAGTAATTTTAGAGTCTTGGAAAGTAATATTACCACCTATAGTCCATTCTAAATTAGCTGTTCTTACAGGTACTACTTCTGCCGCCAATTCAATCCCTTTATTGTCTATTGTACCAATATTATAATTGTCTGCATTTGAGAATCCAAAGAATGCTGGATTATCTGTGAATAACAATAAATCTTTAGTGGTTCTTTGATACGCATCAATTGTACCTGTAATTCTGTTATTAAAAAGTCCAAAATCAACTCCTGCATTAACGGTAGTTGTCTGTTCCCATTTTAGATTACTATTGTAAGGTTGCGGTCTATATGTTGTATAGAAAGTATTTCCTAATTGGTATTGCGCAGCACTGTTTGAAGCTAAATACAACGGAATTGAAGGATATGGATTCCCAATGTTCTGTTGTCCTGTAATACCCCAACCACCTCTAAGTTTTAAACTAGAAATAGCAGTTACATCTTTCAAGAAATTTTCTTCATTCACTTTCCAAGCTACAGCTACTGCAGGGAAATTTGACCAACGGTATTCAGGTGTGAATCTTGAAGTTCCATCACGTCTGTACGACATCGTTACTAAATACTTATCCGCAATCGTTATATTAGTTCTTGCAAAAAAAGATTGCAAATTAATACGAGTTGGCGTAAACAATTCTTCTGTTGTTAGGTTATTTTCAAAATTATAACCTGACTTATGTTTAGATTCCTTAAAATCTTGATAAGAATACCCACCTGTTACATCAAATTGTGTAGCGATTGATTCTATTTTTTTGTTGTAGTTTAAATACAAATCCATTAGCTTATTGTTTCTGGATTCAATATTTTTATACGAATTATTATATCCAGAACCTTTAAGTCCATTACGATAATCAGCTGCTGTATTACCATAACCGGTTCCACTCATTTCGTCGTAACCAAAATTAGCAACTGCTTTCAATTCTGGCAGAAAATGCATTTTATAATCTACTTGTACATTTCCTAGACTTCTATAAAAACCACCATAATTATTTTGTTGCTCAATTTGAGAAACTGGATTCACACCCGCTAATTGATTAATCTCTGTAGGCGAAGTCAACCATTGAAAGTAAGTACCATCTGCATTTCTTACAGGCTGAGTTGGATCAAAACCAACAGCACCACCTATAGCACCACTATTACTGTAATTACTGTTTATTAAAGAGGTATTATTATTAAACTCAATTTTTAAATGTTTGTCCAAGAAATTACCCGTAACGTTAGCGCCTAAAGTTGTTCGCTCTACATTATCTCTCTTCAAGATACCACTCAAATTAGCATATCCTACAGAAGCTCTATAAACTACATTATCCGTACCACCACTTAATGCGATATTATGATCAGTACCAATAGCGGTTCTGTATATTTCTTTCTGCCAATCTGTGTTAGCACCACCCACTAATGCTTGTTGAGCAGCATTACCATTAGTCGCCACAAAATCTCTGAATTGTGTGCTTGATAAAGCATCCACTTTTTTAGTGATTTCAGAAACTTGAAGATTTGCATTATAGCTTACTTTTAATTCGCCTGATTTTCCTTTTTTGGTAGTAATAATAATTACTCCATTTGAGGCACGAGAACCATAAATAGCCGTTGCAGAAGCGTCTTTCAATACCGAAATAGATTCTATATTATTTTGATTAATCGTGGCCAATGGATTTCTACCACCTTCTACACCACCATTTGCAACTGGAATCCCATCAATAACATACAAAGGATCATTATTTGCTGATAAGGAAGACCCACTTCTAATTCTAATAACAGGATCTACACCTGGAGAACCACCTCCATTAATGATTTGCAATCCCGCTACTTTTCCTTGAATCATTTGATCCGCAGATGTTACCGGTCCTTTATTAAAATCTTTTGATGTCAATACAGTAACTGCTCCTGTTGCATCTTTTTTCTTAACGGTACCGTAACCCACTTGGATTACAACTTCTTTCAGTTGATTTGAATCTTCTTCCAAAGAAACACTTAATGCTTTTTGGGAATCAAAATTGACAACAGTATTTTTGTAACCAATAAAAGAAAATACGACTTTATCGCCTTTCTTAACATTTGATAACTGATATTTACCATCAAAATCTGTTGAAACGCCATTTGTAGCGCCTTGTACATTTACATTTACTCCTGGAATGGGTTGTCCTGAAACTTTGTCAAGAACAACACCATTAAGAGTATTCTGAGCCAGAATACTAAAAGGTAGTAACAGTAATAAAAATAACAACTTTTTATAAATTGTTTTCATACTTTTTGTTTAAATTAATTTGAATTTTGGTTGTTTTATTAAATTTTAATTTTACTTCGAATTTCAAAATTAGATAAATATCAACGTGTCCGACAGAAGCACTTTTTAATTGGCTTACGAAAACGTGGTAGTGTTGAAAACTTTGTAATTTATATTGACATTTACTGAGAAAATTACAATAAATAAAAAAAAATCTTATCTTTATTACGAATTGAATATTACAATACCACTATCATGAAAAGAAAAGTCACCCTTAAACAAATTGCAAAAGAACTTGATGTATCCATTTCAACCGTTTCAAAATCACTTAGAAACAGTCCCGAAATAGGGGAAGAAACCAGGCTAAAAGTTCAGGCATTTGCTAAATTTTACCACTACAAACCCAACAATATTGCACTCAGTTTAAAAAACAGAAAAACAAAAACTATTGGGATTATTATTCCGGAAATTGTCCACCATTTCTTTTCAACAGTTATTAACGGAATTGAGCAGGTTGCAAACGAAAATGGATATAGCGTTCTCATCTGCCTATCGGACGATTCATTTGATAAAGAAGTACTTAACATGGAAATGCTTGCTAACGGAAGCATTGATGGATTTATAATGTCACTTTCGAAAGAAACGCAATTCAAAGGTGATTTTCATCATATTACGGAAGTTATCGATCAAGGAATGCCTGTAGTAATGTTTGATAGGGTTGCCAATGAAATTCTTTGTGACAAAGTAATCATAGATGACAAGCTTGCCGCTTACGAAGCCGTTCAAAGTTTAATTGATAAAGGAAGAAAGAAAATTGCACTTGTTACAACAGTTGATTATGTGAGTGTAGGCAAACTAAGAACCGATGGCTATATAAAAGCTTTATTAGATAATGACATCCCATTCAACGAAAACCTAATTATCAAAATTGAAAATGTTGATACTTGCGAAATTACTATTGGAAAACTATTGGAAGACAAAGCCATTGATGCCGTATTTGCAGTAAATGAGCTTTTTGCAGTAACCATAATTAAAACTGCAAATAAAATAGGATTAAACGTCCCAAAAGACTTAGCTGTAATTGCATTTACAGATGGAATTATATCTAAATATTCAACCCCGACCATTACAACCGTTAGTCAAAGTGGTATAAAAATGGGAAATAAAGCCGCAAAAATGCTTATTGAAAGATTAGAAGCAGAACAGGATGATGATGAAGCAGAAAATTATAAAACAGAAGTAATCGAAACCCATTTAATCGAAAGAGAATCTACCAATTAGATTTTTAGACTTCTTAAATGAGTTAGATTTTTAGACAAAATGCCGCATTCTATAATAGAGTAGTCTTTGTCCAAGTCTAATTCCGAAGTTTCTGGACTAAAAAATCCAAGTAGTCTAAAAATCTAAGTAGTCTATTCTCTATTATATTCATTACTACAACCTTGTAGTTGATAATCTTTTACTTTATTTGTTTCTAAAAAGTAAAAAATTAGAATAAATTTTTATATTTACCCCTCAAAACTTTTACTTTTACTTCGAAAACAAGATAAGTTTTGATAAGCAAAGCGCTTATCGTATAATAACTAAATTACGATAATGGAAAAGCGTAAATTAAGTTTCTGGCAAATTTGGAACATGAGTTTCGGTTTCTTAGGAATACAATTTGGTTTTGCACTGCAAAACGCAAATACTTCAAGAATTTTTGAAACATTAGGTGCAAAAGTTGATGAAATCCCTATTTTATGGATTGCTGCTCCTGTTACTGGTTTGATTATCCAACCCATAATTGGTTATTTTAGTGATAGAACCTGGACAAAATTAGGCCGACGCAGACCCTATTTTCTGGTAGGTGCTATTTTATCATCTGTGGCTTTATTTATAATGCCCAATTCGCCATCCTTATGGATTGCAGCAGGAACATTATGGATGATGGATGCTTCTATCAACATTTCGATGGAACCGTTCCGTGCCTTTGTAGGGGATAATCTACCCGAAAATCAGCGTACTTTAGGTTTTGCTATGCAAAGTTTTTTCATTGGACTAGGCGCCGTTGTTGGTTCACTACTCCCTTACATCTTTACGAATGTTTTTGGCGTAAACAATACTGCCGCAGAAGGAATCATTCCTGATTCTGTAAAATGGTCCTTCTATATAGGAGGAATTGTTTTTCTATTGGCTGTATTGTGGACTATTTTTAAATCTACTGAATACTCTCCTGAAGAATTGCAGGCTTTTGAACAAAAAGATAAAGATTCCAAAGAGATAGCCCCAATTGAAACGGAGTTTGAATCCAAAGCTAATATCAAAAGACAATTCACTTTAGGATTCCTAATGACTTTGTTGGGAAGCATTATTTCATTTATAATTTACGAAAACGGGCTTACTAAAGAACTCTATATTTTATTTGTTGGGTTAATTATGATTGGAATTTTATTCATGATTACTTCCAGACTTAGAATAGTTCAAATAAAAAATGGGTTCACCATCATCATGACCGATTTATTGAACATGCCCACCACAATGAAAAAATTGGCTTGGGTTCAATTCTTTTCTTGGTTTGCGCTTTTCTCCATGTGGATTTATACTACGCAAGCCGTTACGCAACATATTTTTGGAACAACTGATACGACCTCTAAAATATACAATGACGCTGCTGACTGGGTTTCGGTACTTTTCACCGTTTATAATGGAGTTGCAGCTGCTGTCGCCTTTTTACTGCCTGTAATTGCAAAAAAAGTAGGCGTTAGATATACACATTTACTGGCATTGTGCTCCGGTGGTGTAGGTCTCCTTTCTATTTATTTTATTGGAGATAAATATTTATTATTAGTTCCAATGATAGGAGTTGGTATCGCATGGGCGAGTATTTTATCAATGCCTTACGCTATGTTATCAGGCGCTTTACCTGCTGCAAAAATGGGATATTATATGGGAGTTTTTAACTTTTTTGTAGTTATTCCTCAAATTGTTGCCGCAACAATACTTGGTTTTGTAGTGAAACAATTTTTTCAAAACGAACCTATTTACGCATTATTAATTGGCGGCGTATCGATGATATTTGCCGGTTTACTAACACTTAGAGTAAACAACAGAACAAAAATTGAAATTCATGAATAACAAAAAAGCATTCATATTTGACCTCGACGGAGTGATTGTAGACACGGCAAAATATCATTATTTAGCTTGGCAAAAAATCGCAAATGAATTAAATATTGATTTCACACTGGAACACAACGAATTATTAAAAGGAGTCAGCCGTGTGCGATCTTTGGATATTATATTAGAATTAGGAAAAGTGGAAGCTTCGCAAGAAGACAAAGACAAATGGTTAATTCAAAAAAATGAGGATTATTTATCCTATTTAGTTGACATGAACGAGAGCGAAATTCTTCCGGGAGTTTTTCCAGTTTTGAAATTTCTAAAAGAAAAAGACCAACCAATCGCATTGGGGTCTGCCAGTAAAAATGCCAGACCAATTCTAGAAAAAACAGGAATATTATCCTATTTTGATGCTATTGTAGATGGAAATGATGTTACCAATGCAAAACCAGATCCAGAAGTTTTCTTGATTGCAGCTAAATTATTAAATATAAATCCTGAAGACGCTATTGTTTTTGAAGATTCAGTTGCAGGTGTTCAAGCGGCTAATATTGGAAAAATGACCAGCGTAGGAATTGGCGAAGAAACAGTGCTACACGAAGCAAAATACATCTTTAAAGATTTTACGGAAATAGATACCAACTTCATAGAAGATTTAATTAAAAAATAAAAAAGATAGAATAAAAAGAAGCGAGAGGCTAGACAAATTGAGGTAAAAACCAAAAATCTCAAACTTCTCAACCTTACACTTTTTAAACTTTAAACAAAGGAAGAAATGAACCAAGATTATATAAAACCAGACAATTGGTCTATCATAGAAGAAGGATTTGATGTAGAAAGCGTAAAATCATCTGAAAGTCTGTTCAGTATTGGTAGCGGGGCGATGGGACAACGTGCTAATTTTGAAGAAACCTATACTGGAGAAACATTCCAGGGAAGTTATATTGCAGGAATTTATTATCCGGATAAAACCAAAGTGGGCTGGTGGAAAAATGGTTATCCGGAATATTTTGCCAAGGTTTTGAATGCTCCAAACTGGATTGGAATTGACATCGAAATCAACGGAGAAAAATTGGATCTGAATACCTGTTCAGAAGTCAAAAACTTTCGCCGTGAATTGAATATGAAAGAAGGTTGGTACAATCGTTCTTTTGAAGCGACTTTGAAAAACGGAACGGAGATTTCGGTAAACATTCGTCGTTTTCTTTCTATCGTTTTGGATGAAGTTGGCATTATTAATTACGAAATCATCCCTTTAAACAAGGATTCAAAAATAATTTACAAACCGTATATCGACGCTGGCGTAACCAATGAAGATGCCAACTGGGAAGAAAAATTCTGGGAGCCGCTTGACGTAAAAAAATCTGGAAATGAAGCTTTTGTAACAGCTCAAACGTTCAAAACACATTTCAAAGTAACTACTTTCATGCAAAATAGCATTTTGTCCAATGGCGAAAGAACTGCTATTTCCCCTTCAAATATAGATGCAACTTCAGACAAAATTCAATTTAGTTATGATGTAATTGTGGCTCAAGGCCAAAAATCATCTATCCAAAAAATTGGTGGTTATACCGTTTCATTGAATCATGAAAATACAATTACCGCTGCCGAAAAAGTAATTCAATCTGCTTTAGCAAAAGGATACAATCAAATGCTGCAAGATCAAATTGATGCTTGGGCAAAAATTTGGGAAATGTCAGATATTACAATTGATGGCGATGTAAAAGCACAACAAGGAATTCGTTTCAATATTTTTCAGTTAAACCAAACTTATTTAGGAAAAGATTCCCGTTTGAATATTGGACCAAAAGGATTTACCGGCGAGAAATACGGTGGTTCTACCTATTGGGATACCGAAGCGTATTGCATTCCGTTTTATATGGCAACCAAAGATCAGGAAGTGGCGAGAAATTTATTGACTTACCGCTACAATCAATTGGACAAAGCTATTGAAAATGCAGCCAAATTAGGATTTACTAACGGAGCTGCTTTGTACCCAATGGTAACAATGAACGGTGAAGAATGTCATAACGAATGGGAAATTACTTTTGAAGAAATTCATAGAAATGGCGCCATCGCATTTGCCATTTATAACTTTTACAGATACACTGGCGATTATAGTTACATTCCTGAAAAAGGACTGGAAGTATTAATAGGAATTGCTCGTTTTTGGCACCAAAGAGCCAATTTTTCGACTAATTTAAACCAATATGTAATTCTGGGCGTTACTGGTCCAAATGAATACGAGAACAACGTAAACAATAATTTCTACACCAATTATATTGCAAAATGGTGTTTGGAATATACCTACGAACAAATTCAAAAAGTGTCTCTGGAATATCCTTCGGATCATAAAAGAATTACCGAAAAAGTAAAAATCTCTGATTCTGAATTACAATCTTGGAAAAAAGTTTCGGACAATATGTACTTCCCTTTTTCGGAAGAACATAACGTGTACTTACAGCAAGACGGTTTCTTAGACAAAGATTTAGTTCGTGTAGCCGATTTAGACAAAAGCCAAAGACCAATCAACCAAAAATGGTCTTGGGACAGAATTTTGCGTTCGCCTTATATCAAACAAGCCGATGTTTTACAGTGTTTCTATTTCTTTGAAGATCATTTTTCGAAAGAAGAACTAAAAAATAATTTTGAATTTTACGAATCATTTACGGTTCATGAAAGTTCACTTTCGCCTTGCGTACACTCGATTCAAGCTGCTTTATTGGATAAAATGGACATGGCATATACTTTTTATTTAAGAACTTCTCGTCTTGATTTAGACGATTATAACAAAGAAGTAGAAGAAGGCTGTCATATTACATCAATGGCAGGAACCTGGATGAGTATCGTGGAAGGTTTTGGCGGAATGAGAATTAAAGAAGACAAACTTCATTTTTCTCCAAAAATCCCAAAAGAATGGAATGGTTATTCTTTTAAAATCAATTTTAGAAATCAAATCCTAAAAGTGGCCATCAATCACAAGGAAACAACATTTTCAATAGATGGCAACAAGGAATTAGCAATAGTTGTAAATGATAAAAACATAATTGTAACAGCAGAAAATTTAGTTACTGTTTAAAAAATTAATGGTTAGAACTTGTAGTTAATTCAAATCATTTAATCCCAAGCCTAGCTAGGCTTACAGACAATCCCAATAAACATTGGGATTGTTTAATTGATAGTAGTTCAAAATCAAAATTTACTATTTGTAATTATTTTTTAAATCCCGTTTCTTCTTAAATGTACTAGCATTATTTAAATGGTAGTAAAACTTTAATGTCAAAAAAATATAATTTAATAATGAATAAAATTGGTACATTACCCTTCATAAATAAGAGCTTTCTAAAAAAAATAACCTTATTCCTTTTTTTTATGTCTTTATCATTAAACGCACAAATTCAAAGAATTGAACCGCCTTTTTGGTATGCGGGCATGAAAAATCCAGAATTACAAATTATGTTTTATGGCAAAGACATTACTCAATACCAAGTCACGGTTTCTAATGGAATAAAAATCACTAATGTTAAGAGAACAGAAAATCCTAACTACATTTTTGTCACCATTGATACTAAAAAAGTATCGGCAACTGATTTGATTTTCACCTTCAAGAACAACACTAAAGAGTCGTTCACCCAAAAATATGCTTTAAAGAAAAGAAGAGATAATTCAGCTCAACGCAAAAGTTACGATGCTTCGGATATGATGTATTTGCTGATGCCGGACCGTTTTGCAAATGGAAACAGGGATAACGATAGCGAAGACTCCACTACAGAAAAATACAATCGTGAATTACCCGGAGGAAGACACGGAGGCGACATTGAAGGAATTATAAAAAATCTGGATTACATTTCCTCACTGGGCGCAACAACGATATGGAGCACGCCACTTTGCGAAGACAATGACGCTGCTTTTTCCTACCATACTTATGGTCAATCTGATGTCTATAAAATAGATCCTCGTTACGGGACAAATGAAGATTATGTACGCTTATCTGCTGAAATGCATAAGAAAAACATGAAATTAGTGATGGATTACGTGACTAATCATTGGGGAATTGAACATTGGATGATGAAAGATTTACCCACACGCGAATGGATCAATCAGTTTGATAAATATACCCAAACCAATCATAAAAGAACGGTTATAAACGATACACATGCCTCTAAAATTGATACCGAAACATGCCTGAAAGGTTGGTTTGCACCATCAATGCCTGATTTAAACTTATCGAATCCTTTGGCATTAAAATACCTGATTCAAAATGCAATTTGGTGGATTGAATATGCAAATTTGGATGGATTTAGAGTAGATACGTTTAATTATTCCGACCCAAAAGGAATTGCCAAATGGACAAAATCAGTTACTGATGAATACCCAAATTTCAATATTGTAGGCGAAGTCTGGATGCAAAGCCAAGCACAGATATCGTATTGGCAAAAAGACAGCCCGATAAGTAAAATACAAAACTACAATTCCAATTTACCAAGTGTAATGGATTTTACGTTGTACGAAGCAACAAGCAAAGCATTCAATGAAGATGACGGTTCTTGGGACAAAGGAATGATGAAATTATATGATAATTTCACCAATGACTTCCTCTACCCAAACACTAACAATATGTTGATTTTTGTTGAAAATCATGATACCAATCGTTTCAATCAGACGTACGGAAATGATATTAGAAAATACAAAATGGCAATGGCTTTGATGGCAACGGTTCGTGGAATTCCACAATTGTATTACGGTAGTGAAATTGGTATGACCGGAGACAAAGGCAAGGGAGATGCTGATATTCGTCAAGACTTTCCAGGTGGTTGGATAGGTGATGAAAATAACGCTTTCGTCAAAGAAGGAAGAACTCCTGGTCAAAGCGAATATTTTGATTATACTTCTAAATTATTTAATTGGAGAAAAACAAAATCAGTAGTTCATTTTGGGAAGATGACACATTACATCCCTGAAAACAATGTGTATGTTTATTTTAGACACAATACTACTGAAAGTGTTATGGTTCTAATGAACAACAGCAATGAAACCCACACCATAAATACACATCGTTTTAAAGAAAACATCAAAGATTTTAAAACAGGAAAAGATGTGATTTCAGAATTAACATTTGATATCACAAACGAAATAATAATAGAACCAAAATCGGTTTTGATTTTAGAATTGAAGTAATTTAAATCCTATAAGACATTTAAGGAACCTTAAATGAACTTATATTTCTTATGTGTTTCAAAAAATAACTAACGAAAGACCAATCATTAAATTCAACTAAATGAAAAAATATTTAATGCTGATTTTAATAGCAGTAACAACACTTTTTACCAGTTGTAGCAGTACAAAGACGGTTTCTGAAAGTAACAAAAATGCAACTAAAACCCCGTTTGTTTGGGAAGGAGCCAATCTGTATTTTCTTATGACTGATCGTTTCTATAATGGCGATTCCTCAAATGATGTTTCATTCAACAGAACTAAAACAGCAGGAAAACTTCGTGGATTTGAAGGCGGTGACATCAAAGGAATTTCGAAAAAAATTGATGAAGGCTATTTTGATGAACTGGGAATTAATGCCATTTGGTTTACACCAATAGTGGAACAAATTCACGATGGCGTAGATGAAGGAACGGGATTAAGTTATGGTTTTCATGGGTATTGGGCCAGAGATTGGACGAACTTGGACCCTAATTTTGGCACAAAAAAAGATTTAGCTGTATTAGTAGAAAAAGCACATGCACATGGAATCCGAATCGTTCTTGACGGCGTTATCAATCATACCGGACCAGTAACAACTGAGGATACAGTTTGGCCAAATGACTGGGTGAGAACAGGGCCAACTTGCGATTATAAATCCTTTGCGAATACAACTGCTTGTACATTAGTGGCGAATCTTCCGGATGTAAAAACAGAGAGCAATCAAAATGTGCCTTTACCTCCTTTTCTAATCGAAAAATGGAAAAAAGAAGGTCGTTATGAACAAGAAATGAAAGAATTGGACGCATTTTTTGCTCGTACAGGATATCCAAGAGCCCCAAAATATTACATCATCAAATGGTTGACAGACTATATATCTGATTATGGAATTGACGGTTATAGAGGCGATACTGTAAAACACACTGACGAAACTGTTTGGGCTGATTTCAAAACACAATGCAATTATGCTTTTGAAAATTGGAAGAAAAACAACCCTACAAAAGTATTGGATAACAATTCTTTTTACACCATTGCTGAAGTGTATAATTATGGAATCAGTGGCGGACAAATTTTCGATTTTGGAGACAAAAAAGTAAACTATTACAAAAACGGGTTCAATAATATGATCAATTTTGAATTCAAATGGGATGCCCAAAAAGACTATGAATTCATATTCTCTAAATATTCCGATAAGTTGAATAATGAACTGAAAGGTTACAGTGTTTTAAACTATTTATCTTCCCATGATGATGGTGGCCCTTTTGATGCAAAACGCACCAAAAGTAAAGAAGCGGGAACAAAATTATTACTGAGTCCGGGACTTTCACAAGTATATTACGGAGATGAATCTGCGCGTTCATTAGTAGTTGAAGGAACTCAAGGCGATGCAACACTACGTTCGCTTATGAATTGGGAAGATATTAAGACGAATCCTGAAACTCAAAAAACACTTTTGCATTGGCAAAAATTAGGTCAATTCAGAAAAAATCATCCTTCGGTTGGAGCAGGAATTCACAAGCAAATTTCAGCAAAACCGTATACTTTTAATAGAACTTTTACAAAAGGAAATTATTCAGATGCTGTAGTCATTGGGCTGGATTTACCAATTGGCAAAAAAGAACTTTCCGTTGGTTCCGTTTTTAAAGATGGAGTCAAAGTAAGAGATGCGTATTCCGGAAAATCAGGAATTGTTTCTGACGGAAAAGTTTCATTTGACACTAATTTTTCATTATTATTAATTGAAAATCAGTAATCTTTATATTTTATTTTCATAAAAAAGGGATTGTCTAAATTTTAGACAATCCCTTTTTTTTTATAAAAACAGACCTTATTTTTTGGTAAAATCTCCAGCGTAAATTAATACTAACTTTTTCATATCGAAATATTTTTTCAACGCTGCATTTACTTTATCTACATCCAACGCTTTTACTTTATTTTCATAGTCCGAATAATCCGTAAACGTTTTATTTTGATCTAAATATTCTCTTAATTGCCTAACTAAAAACTCATCGGTTCCAAGCATTGTTTGTCGTTGTTGCAACCAAGATTTTAATGAAGCATCAAATTCTACTTTTGTAAAACCCTTATCCAATGCTTTGTGAATTTCGTCTTTCAAAGCATTGTCTAATTTATCTTTAAACAACGGATTAAAGAAAGCGTAAACGCCCCAACTACCCGTCTTGTCAATGCCACTTCCTGAAACAAAAGAGCCCGCACCATAACTCATCCCCTCAGCTTCCCGCAATCGTTGTGGTATTCTGGAAGAAAGAAAACCACCTCCAAGCAATTCATTTGCCATATCAACAGCCGGATAGTCCGACTCATTCATACCAATATTCAAATTGATTTTCCCAATAACAGCAGCATTGGTTTTATCATTGACCTGAATGGTCTTTTCCAACGATTTTACATCAAAATATTGCGTTGCAATTCTTGAATAAAGTTCTTTTGAGTTCCAATTATCTAAAGTTTTAGACATAAATTCTTTGATACTTTTTTTATCGATTCCACCTACGAATGAAATGATACTATTATTTCCGTTATAGAAATCCTCATAATATTTTTTCACGTCGTTCAGTGTGATTTTACTTAATTCAGCTAATTCTTCATCAACTGTTTTTACATAAAAAGGATGCGATTTTGGATACACTGCCGTTTCTTTTTCCACAGCTTCATTGGCTAGTGATTGTGGTTCATTTTTGGAGGATTCCAATTCACTTTTAGTTTCTAATTTCATTTTTTCAAATTCAGAAGCATCAAATAATGGATTCCTTAAAATATCATCAACAAGAATTAAAGCTTTATTTAAATTCTCTTTATCAGTACTCATTCTCAAATACATTCTATCTACAGTTGCTTGTAAACTCAAATTAATTTTATATTGATCTAATTGGTCATTAATATCACTTTTACTTCTTGTCTTCGTACCTAATTTTAGCATTTTGGCAGTTAAGTCAGCTATTAGACTTTTCCCTTCAAGTGCTTTCTCATTTCCTATTCGAAGCATAATTCGAGCTTCAATTTTATTCCCTTTTGAAGGTTTTTCAAGCAATGCGTATTTTCCACCTGAAACTAATTTTCCTGTTTCTGTTGTTTTCAAAATATTAGCGACCGAGGTTTCAAAAGTAGCCTTATTCATCTCTAAAGCTTTCCCTTTATATCCCTTTGTTAGGGCCGCAATATCTGGAGTATCACTTACTTTTACACGTTCTGTATCATTTTCAGGCAGGAATCTTCCCCAAGTTCGGTTGCTTTGTAAATAATATTTTTTGGCAACATTTTGAATATCGGCAAGTGTCAATTTTTCAACATTATCTCTATCAATAAAGAATAAACGCCAATCTCCTGCACCAATATTTTCTGTCAATGCAATACTCAAATTGATTGTTTTATTGTAAGTGTTTTCAAATTGTTTCAACAATTCATTTTTGGCTCTTTTTAAATCATCGTCCGTGAATATCATTTTTGGAACCTCGTTCATAGTTTGAAGAAAAGCACTTTGAGCCGTTGTTAGATCTTTATCTTTCGGGATTTCACATTGAAAATAACTAAAACCGGGATCTCTTAACGTCCTGGTATAACCGTAAACACTAGTTGCAAGTTTCGTTTCGATCAAAGCTTTATACAAAACACCCGAAGGATTGTTTGAAAGAATTGAAATCAAAGCATTGTTTGCCGCATATTCTTTGTCCGAAAAACTGGGCGTATGATACGCCATTGCTACATACTGAATGTCACCGTTTCTTTTTAACTCAACAAAACGCTCTCCATCTTGGGCTGGTTCAACAGTATATGTTGGTTCAATAATTTGTTTTGATTTTGGAATAATCGCAAAATATTTTGAAATCAAATCTAATGTTTTCTTTTCATCAAATTTCCCTCCGACAATTAGTGTCGCATTATTGGGTTGATAATATTTTTTGTAGAAATTTTTAAGAGAAGATGCCTTAACTCTTTCGATATCTTCTTTGCTTCCTATCGTCGAATTCCCATAATTATGCCATAAAAAAGCCGATGAAATAATCCTTTCTTCCAGAACACTGGAAGGAGAATTCTCTCCTATTTCAAATTCATTTCTAACCACCGAAAACTCAGTATCTAAATCCGATTGTAAAATAGAAGATGTTACCATTCTATCCGCTTCCATTTCTAAAGCCCAATTTAAGTTATCGTCTGTCGCAGGAAGAATTTCATAATAATTTGTTCGATCACACCACGTAGTCCCATTTGCTATTGCTCCTTTATCTGCAATCGCTTTTTTAATTTCACTGAATTTTGACGACCGTTTAAACAACATATGCTCCAGTAAATGCGCCATTCCGGTTTCACCGTAACCTTCGTGTCTCGAACCTACATTATATACAATATTCACCACTAAATTTGATTGTGCGGCATCAGGAATCAAAAGAATTTGAAGCCCATTTGGCAAATTATATTCTTTAATTCCTTCAACTGAGGTAACTAATTTTGGTATCTGTGCAAAACTTGTCCCTATAAACAATCCTGTAAAAAAAATTGATAAAATACTATTTTTCATAAATGGTTCTATTTAAGTTAATTTAAAAAGATTATTTTTAAATTTTTTATGTAAATATCCTATTTTTCTTTCATTAAACAATTGCTTTTTTTATAAAAAAACAACCGTTTTAAAGCTTTAACTTAAAAAATTGTTCTTTTTTTGTACTGAAAAAATATTCTATGAAAAAGATTGGTCATCGAGGCGTCAAAGGGTATGAACCGGAAAATACATTAGTTTCTTTCCAAAAAGCATTAGACATGCAACTAGATGGGATTGAACTCGATGTACATCTTAGTGCGGATGATGAATTAATGGTGATCCATGATGAAACAATTGACAGAACGACTAATGGAAAAGGTTTTGTAAATAAACTATCTTTGCGCGAATTGAAGACTTTTCGAATTCATAACAAGCACGACCCGGGGCTTTTAGCCGAACTGGCGCAGCAAATCCCAACGCTCAAAGAAGTATTTGATTTGGTAAACCAAGGCTGTTTTATCAATATTGAACTAAAAAATTACGATACAGCAGAGAAAGTGGTTTCACTTATAGAAAAGTATGTTGCTGAAAAAGAGTGGAAATACGACCGTTTCTTAGTTTCGAGTTTTGATTGGAATGCCTTGCAGCAAATCGCGTTTTTAAATGATAAAATTCCCATTGGCGTTTTAACGGAAACCAATTTAGACTTGGCTTTGGCTTTCGCCAAATTCATTCAGGCAAAATCCATTCATCCGCATTTTCACTTATTGACAAAAGAAAATACGGCGCAAATGCAGGAAAAAGGATTTCAGGTTTTTCCTTGGACCATAAATGAAATAGAGGACATTCAAAAAATAAAAGCATTTAACGTAAACGGAATTATTACCGATTTCCCAAATAGAATATGAATCAAAATTTCGATATAATAATAGTAGGCGGCGGCGCAGCAGGATTTTTTACGGCAATCAATATTGTAGAAAAAAATCCGAAGTTAAAAGTAGCCATTCTGGAACGCGGTACAGAAGTACTAAACAAAGTACGCATTTCCGGCGGTGGAAGATGCAACGTGACACACGCTTGTTTTGAACCAAATGAATTGGTGAAGTTCTATCCGCGTGGCGAAAAAGAATTGCGAGGTCCTTTTCATCAGTTTTGTTCTGGTGATACCATTGAATGGTTTGAGAAACATGGTGTAGAATTAAAAATTGAGCCTGATGGACGTATGTTTCCAGTTTCTAATTCCTCACAAACCATAATTGATTGTTTCCTGAAAGCTACACAAAAACTGGGAATAGCCGTACTTACTGGACAAAGTGTACAATCCATTTTTAAAAAAGACACTTTATGGAAAATAGAAACCCAAAGTGAAAATTATCTTGCCGAAAAACTAATTCTAGCCACAGGCAGCAATCCTAAAGTATGGGAAATGCTACAGAGTTTTGGACATGCTGTTGTCAGCCCAGTTCCTTCCCTATTCACTTTCAACATCAAAGATTCCAGAATAAAAGAATTACCTGGAGTTGTAGCACAAGTAACTGTAAAAGTAAAAGACACTAAACTCATATCAACTGGACCTTTGTTAATTACCCACTGGGGAATGAGCGGTCCGGCAATTTTGAAATTATCAGCTTGGGGTGCCCGAATCTTACATGACAAAAATTATCAGTTCACTATTTTCGTGAATTGGCTGAATGATGCTGACAAAGAAGATGTAGAGAAAAAATTAAAAGAATTAAAACAAGAACACGCCAAAAAATCGGTTTCTAAAAAATCACCATTCGAATTAACCAATCGGTTATGGGAAAGTTTAGTACTCGCTTCCGGAATTGAATCAGAAACTAAATGGGCTGATTTATCTAAAATTCAATTGCAAAATCTTGCGAATCAATTAACGAATGGTACTTTTCAAGTGAATGGAAAAAGCACCTTTAAAGAAGAATTTGTAACTGCAGGCGGAGTCGATTTAAAGGAAATCAACTTCAAAACTATGGAAAGCAAGCTTCATGAGAACCTTTATTTTGCTGGTGAAATTGTGAATATTGATGCGATTACAGGCGGATTCAATTTCCAAAATGCATGGACGAGCGGATTCATTGTGGCGAATGCCGTTTAGACCAAAGTTCCTTTTTAAAAACAGTTAACAATTAATACTTTATCCCATTCTACAAAGTAATTTAAACCTAACCTTATTATACCACAAGACTTTAATTAAGAGAACTTTAGTGTTTGATTAACATGAATTTATTATTCTGTTTTCATTTTCACAGAATGATTTGAATATGTTTGTAATCAAAATATTACGAATGACAAAAATCTACCTTTCTCTTCCATTACTATTTTTTGCAGTTCAATCTAGTTTTTCACAAACCGAAAAATTAATTAACGGTACCGTTTTGTATGAAAAATTTCCTGTCGGAAAAGTCGAAGTTGCTAATTTTAGTTCTAAAAAAACTACCATTACAAATGCATCGGGAGAATTTTCTATATTGGTAAAAGCGGGAGACGAACTCTTTTTTGTTTCAAAAAACCATGATATCAAAAAAATTATGGTGAATCAAAAAACCATCAACAACAAAAATCTCATTATTTCATTAACCCTTAAACCCGAAGAGTTAAAGGAAGTCGTAATTACAAAAATGCCTTCAATTCAGTTAAGTACAGATAAAGGGTATGAACAAGGAAAGCTAGATCAATTAGCTCTAGAAAAAGCAGTACGTAAACCAAAAATCCTTGGAATTAACAATGGAACCATTGAAAACGGAATGGATTTAATGCGAATTGGCGGCATGATTATAGGCTTATTCGCAAAAGAAAAAGAAAAAATCAAAAAAACTGTTCCTGAAATTGATTTTACAGCATTGGCAAAAAGCAGCTGTGATAAGAAATTTTATCTTGAAAACTTAAAATTAAAACCAGATGAAATAGACCTGTTTCTTCAATTTTGTGATGCAGATCCTAAATCAAAATTACTAATAGAACATCATAATGTACTCAGCATAATGGATTTTTTATCTGCCAAGAATATTGAATTTAAGAAGCTATAAGATTAAAAAAAATAATTTAGTTTTCTCATCAAGAGATAAACTGATTACTGCGATTGAAAACTGTCGACTATTTATTCAGCCACCAAATACTTCCATTTAAAACAGCTGCAAAACTTACCCAAGCCAAATACGGAAGGAACAAATAACCTGCAATTTTATTGATTTTAGCAAACTGAATATAAGTTTCATAAATCATCAGCCACAAAATAATAATTTCTAAACCTGCTAACATTGGATTGTGTAATCCAAAGAATAAATAGGACCACAAAGCATTTAATGCTAATTGAATCGTAAAGAAAATTAAGGCTTTTTTAACCGCTTCTTTTTCAAAATCAATTCGGTTCCAAACTAAACCTGCAGCAACGCCCATCATAATATACAACATGCTCCAAACCGGTGCAAAAACCCAGTTGGGCGGATTAAAACTTGGTTTGACTAGAGTAGGATACCATGTTGTAATTGCTGAACGAGTAACCATTCCGGAGAAATAACCAATCGCAAGACAAGTAACAACAATAGCTAATATTCGGGTAATCTTATTCATTTTTATGTTTTTAAAAATTTTTGAAACAGGATATTTTTTTTAACCATATAAGAGACTAAAGAAAATATAAGTTTAATAACAAAAACCCTTAAATGGACTTATATAACTTCTATGGTAAATTTTTATCGGTCAAATTTACTTAAATCTTTCTAACGATTAACCAGATAAACAAATTAACAAATAAACCAAAAAAAGTATCTTTGCGTAAATTTTTAAGTTCATGATTTCAGCAAACGATTTTATTCCATCAAAATATACACATTCCGTTGAAAAGGGAAATTTCCAATGGAGCGCGCCCAGCAATATTGCCCTTGTAAAATATTGGGGCAAAAAGGACAATCAAATTCCTGCTAATCCATCCGTTAGTTTTACATTGAATAACTGTAAAACCATTACCAAGTTGGCTTTCGCCAAAAAACAAAATGATGGTACCTTCTCCTTTGATTTACTTTTTGAAGGAAAACCAAAAGAAGACTTCAAACCAAAAATCCAAAAATTCTTGGAGCGAATTGAAATCTATTTACCGTTTTTGAAAGATTACCATTTTACAATCGATACGGAGAATACGTTTCCGCACAGTTCGGGAATTGCTTCATCCGCTTCAGGAATGGCGGCATTGGCGATGAACTTGATGAGTTTAGAAAAAGCATTAAATCCTGAAATGACTTCAGCCTATTTCTATCAAAAAGCTTCTTTATTAGCACGTTTAGGTTCCGGTAGCGCTTGTAGAAGTGTAAAAGGAAGTATAGTGGTTTGGGGAAATCATGCCAATATCTCAGGAAGTTCTGATTTATTTGGCATTGAATTTCCAAATGCCATTCATGCTAATTTTAAGAATTTTCAAGATACGATTTTGTTAGTTGACAAAGGCGAAAAACAAGTTTCGAGTACTGTTGGACACGATTTGATGCACAACCATCCTTTTGCCGAAAGGCGATTTGCACAAGCGCACGAAAATTTAGATACATTAATTACCATTTTTGAAAGCGGAAATCTGGAAGAATTCATCAAAATTGTGGAAAGTGAAGCTTTGACTTTGCATGCCATGATGATGACCTCGATGCCTTATTTTATATTGATGAAACCAAACACGTTGGAAATCATTAATGCGATTTGGAAATTTAGAAACGAGACCAAAATTCCGGTTTGCTTCACGCTGGATGCAGGAGCAAATGTTCACGTTTTATATCCTGAAAATGTAGCGGTTACCGTTTTACAATTTATTAAGGACGAATTAGTTGGCTATTGCCAAAATGGTCAGTACCTTTGCGACGAAATTGGAAATGGAGCTTTGTTGAATTAGTTTATTTTTTCCCTATCTTTAATTTTTAAAGCGATGAAATTATGGACATTCAATCAGAGAAATTAGAATTGATTAAATTGTTATTAGAAACTAATGACAAAGCCATAATCGAAGCTATAAAAAACATTTTCAAATCAGAAAAAAAAGATATTTGGAAAGAATTATCTCCTGAAGAACAAGAAGAAATTGATCTTGGAATACAAGAAGCAAATCGCGGAGATAAAGTCGATTTATAAAATTACCTACTAAAACACCTAATTATCAACCCCAAATTGCTAATTTACAATCTAATATGAAAGGACCTTTATTTTACTCAAAAATATTACTCTTTGGAGAATACGGAATTATTCGTGACTCAAAAGGATTGTCAATTCCTTATAATTTTTATAATGGTGCGCTTAAAAGAGAGGAGAATCCATCTGATGAAGCCATAAAATCAAATGGAAATTTGAGACGTTTTGTTACTTATTTGGAAACGTTACAAAACGAGCAACCCAACTTAGTTACTTTTGATTTAGCTACTTTAAAAAATGATGTTGAAACTGGAATGTATTTTGATTCCAGCATTCCACAAGGTTATGGTGTAGGAAGTAGCGGGGCTCTTGTAGCAGCTATTTACGATAAATACGCACAAAATAAAATCACGGTCCTGGAGAATTTGACTCGTGAAAAATTATTGCAATTAAAAAATATATTTTCTCAAATGGAGAGTTTTTTCCACGGAAAAAGTTCTGGTTTAGACCCTTTAAACAGTTATTTGAGTATTCCAATTCTTATCAATTCTAAAGATAACATTGAAGCTACCGGAATTCCAACACAAAGTTTAAATGGAAAAGGTGCTGTATTTTTGTTAGATTCAGGAATTGTAGGCGAAACGGCTCCGATGGTGAATATTTTCATGGAAAACCTAAAAGACAAAGGATTTCGTACCATGTTGAAAAATCAATTTGTAAAACATACGGATGCCTGTGTGGAAAATTTCCTTGGCGGTGATATGAAATCATTGTTCATGAACACTAAGAAATTATCAAAAGTGGTTTTGAACAACTTCAAACCAATGATTCCAGAACAATTTCACGGAATCTGGCAACAAGGAATTGACAGCAATGACTATTACTTGAAATTATGCGGTTCAGGCGGTGGTGGCTATATATTAGGTTTTACTGAAAATTTAGAGAAAGCCAAAATATCGTTGAAAGATTACAAACTGGAAGTCGTTTATCAGTTTTAAAAAACTCCAATACTTAAACTTAACTTTCATAAGTTAAGCAAATTGCACAAGCTTTTTATAATGAAAATTATTAGTTTGTTCTCTGTTAGAAGCTTACACCACAATTATCATTTCTAAGCAATTTGATTTGTTATGCAATACCCAATTATTTATTTTTTGGTACAAATACATATTCTCAAATCATCTCGATAATAATAAAATTTATAGAAATTATACTTTCTTGATAACTACTTAAAAGCAATGGTTTATATCATTCTTAATAAAATTTATTATTAAATAAAATTAAAAAAACTCCTACATTTTCAATTAAAACATCCTATCTTTAAACATCTGATTTTTTTTGCACTTCTATTTACAAAAAGAATAATATGTCTGAAAGTAAATTTATTGGAAATTTTAAGCTTCGCAATATATTCATTCCTCTGATTATAGTGATTTTGTCTTGTTCTTCGTTGATAGTCATCAACTATCTAACCATTAAAATTTTATCGGCATCCAGAGCGTATGTAAATGGAGAATCCCATTATTCTAAAGGACAAAAAGATGCAACCCGCCACCTTATAACCTATCTTTTTACTAAAGACCCAATTCAGTGGAAATTATTCAATGAAGAATTAAGTGTTCCTAAAGGAGATAAAATTGCACGAATCGGCTTGACAAATGATGACACTACTGAGACCATCAAAAATGGATTTAGAGCTGGGAGAAATAATGAGAAAGATCTGGATGATATAATTTGGTTATTTAGATATTTTCATTCCGTTCCCTTTTTAGCAAAAGCGATTAATGAATGGCAAAAAGGCGATTATTTAATTGCTCAATTAGAATCAATTGGAAATGACTCTCACAAAAAAATAAGTGCCAATAATTTAAAACCAGAAAACAAGCAAAAAATTTTCCAACAGATCAATATCATTACTGATAAATTAACAAAAAACGAACGTAATTTCTCTGATGCACTTGGTGAGGGTACACGTTTAATTAAAACCTATCTTCTTTTAACCAATATATTTTTTACTTTGGTGATCATAGGCAGCGTAAGTATTTACTACTCCGTCATGATTAACAGGCTAAGACGCTCTAAAGATGAAACAGACGATAAAAATAAAAATTTAATCATCGCCAATACCGAACTTGACAAATTTGTGTATAGCGCTTCACATGATTTGCGCTCTCCTATCTTGTCACTAAAAGGATTAATAGAAATCGTAAGACTAGAGGATGATTTAGATCAAATTAGGTATTATTTAGACTTAATGCATGAAAGCCTTGATAAGCAAGATGAATTTATAAAAGAAATAATAGATTATTCTAGAAATAAAAGAAAAAAAGTAGCCATTGGTCCCGTCAGTTTAAATAAAATCATAGATGAGATCATTACTCAACATCAATATATTAAGGGTACGGATGGAATCGCCATCAAAAAAGAATTATCCGTTGATGAATTGCATAGTGATGGCTTGAGATTAAAAATTATTTTAAATAATTTATTGTCAAATGCCATTAAGTATTCTGACGAAAAAAAAGAAAAAAGGTATATTTCAATTAAAACATATACCATGGGAGAATTTTACAAAATAGAAATTGAAGATAATGGCATCGGAATTAATACCGAATATCAGTTCAAAATTTTTGAAATGTTTTTTGTAACTAATAACAACAATAAAGGTTCTGGATTAGGTCTTTACTTGGTAAAAGAAGCTGTTGAAAATCTTAATGGATATATAACAGTCGATTCGGCAATGAATATTGGAAGTACATTTATAGTAACAATACCGAAAGAATATGAAGCCTAATTATAAAATTTTGATAATTGACGACAATATAATTGATCAAATTATCACCAAACAATTACTAAAAAAAACACTCGGTATAAGTGAAATATGTACTGCTAATAATGGCAAACAAGGAATTGAATGGCTTAACAATTATAAAAGGAATTCTGAAGAATCTCTAATTATTTTATTGGATATAAAAATGCCAGAAATGGATGGATTCGAGTTCCTTTCGGAATATGAAATACTACCTGAAGAATTGAAAAAAGAAATTCAAATCTTCATGCTTTCATCTACATTAGACCCTAATGATATTACACGAGCAAAAAGCAATAAATATGTACAACATCTTTTAAGCAAACCTTTGCCCGTTAAGGAATTTAGCGAAATGATTTATCCTGACTCATCTTCAAAAACAGCCTAATCAATATTTTGAATCCGATAAAATCAAAATTCTCGCCTATTTACAGCTAAGAAATACTCTTAATTCAGCAAATTTATCAGTAATATCATCTTAGAAGAATTCTCGTGTATTTTTTTGTGAAAAAATCAAGTTGATTTTAAAAACAAAATCCTAAATTTGAAAATAAATAAGCAAGTTTACTATAATTACAACCTTGTAAAACTTGATAAAAACTTTTAATAAAAAATGTTAAGCAGACAGCACAAGCTTCTTATAATGAAAATTGCAAGTTTGTTCTCTGTGGTTAGAGGGTATAACATTCCAATTATAATTTTGGCGCAATACCTTTCGGCGATATTTATTCTCGCTCCTGAGATAAGAGCTTTGACTATTATACTTGATTTTCCTTTATTCTTAATTGTCTTTGCTTCCTCGCTTACCATTGCTTCCGGGTATATAATCAATAATTTTTACGACAGCCAAAAAGATTTAATCAATCGCCCCAATAAATCGATGCTCGACCGACTGGTAAGTCAAAAAACAAAACTAAGTGTTTATTTCAGCCTAAATTTCATCGTTGCCCTAATAACGATGTTTGTTTCGTGGCGTGCTTTTTTATTCTTTTCGGTTTATATTTTCCTGATTTGGTTTTATTCTCATAAAATAAAAAAATACCCAATTATTGGCAACCTAATGGCTGCATTACTGGCAGTTTTACCTTTTTTTGCGATATTATTGTATTTTTACACTAAAATTCCTTTCTATGAAATTGAGAGTTACAAAAGTCAATTTGCAGTAATTTTTGCTCATGCCACTTTTTTATTTCTATTACTTCTTATTAGGGAAATGATTAAGGATTTAGAAAATCTAAAAGGTGATTTAGCCAATGATTATAAAACGATTCCGATAGTTTATGGTGAAGAAACATCAAAAAAAACGATTACTATTTTAACTATTCTGACGGTATTACCCGTTTATGTTTTAATCGAAATTTACGATGTAGGGTATATGGATATCTATTTTTATTCCTGTCTTATTGTCTTGATTTTTTTCTTGCTTTATTTGTGGAAATCTAACACCAAATCACAATTTTTGTTACTCCACAATGTCTTGAAATTCCTTATTGTGGCTGGAGTATTTTGTATTGTTCTTATCAATCCAAGCGTTTTGTGGCACGGAAAAAGATTGTTGATGATGATTTAGATTTCTCTTTCGTGAGAATTATAAAAAAGGGAATCAATTTCCTAAAAAAGCTCCCAAATTTCTCCATTAGGTTAGCCCCGATTACAACGGCATCCTTTTTCTTTTTTCTTTAAAAAGAAAAAGATAGAGTGGAAAGCGGGAAATAGCTCCAAAAAAGACTACCTAAAAGATATTAATCAGCTTATTAACTAGATAGTTAGCGTTTTTATAATTGGCTCTTATTGATTGTCAACTATATAAATAGTATCTTTGCACAAATTATTGGAATATTATGAATAACAAGGAAGGCAATAATAAGAAAAGTGGTCCAAGAGCGAATAGCTCACGACCAAGTTCGAATAAGCCAAAACCTGCCATGCAGAAGCGCGCTCAAGGGCCGAAAAAAGTTAAAGTAAATACTAAAGTTGCCGATATCGCTACTGATAAAGTAGAGAAAAAACCAAATCAAGCACCAAAGAGACCGAAAGTAAAAGACGAGATTCGTTTGAATAAATACATCGCTAATTCTGGTGCGTGCTCGCGTCGTGATGCGGATATTTATATTCAATCCGGGACTGTGAAAGTAAACGGGATTCCTGTTACCGAAATGGGATATATGGTGAAGCCTGGAGATGTTGTGAATTTTGACGGTTCAACTTTGACACCGGAGAAAAAAGTGTACATCTTACTGAACAAGCCTAAAAACTTTACGACTGCCATCGACGAAGGTCAGGAGTATCGTAATGTATTGGAACTGGTAAAAGGTTCTACTACAGCAAAAATTGGCGCTGTTGGGAGAATGGATAAGAATACGACTGGATTATTATTGTTTACGAACGATACAGATATGATTCGTAAGTTTACTTTACCAAGCCAAAAATCATCTAAAATATACCAAGTTTCATTAGACAAAAACTTGAAATATGAAGATTTAGAAAAGATAAACAAGGGGTTAACTCTTGATGGACACCGCGTTTTTGTGGAAGATGTAAGCTATATTGATGGTGAAGCAAAAAGTGAAATTGGTTTACAATTAAGATCGTCTAATGTAAAAGTGGTTCGTTCTATTTTTGAACACTTTAGCTATGATGTATTGCGTATTGACAGAGTTTCTTTTGCAGGTTTAACCAAAAAGAATTTGCCAAGAGGAAACTGGAGATTGCTTACTGAACAAGAAATTATCAATTTGAAGAACGTTTAATATTTCTTTGAAATTATAAAAATGAAATCCCTTTCGCATAAAGCGAAATGGGATTTTTTTAATTAAAAATTCAATCCTAAATTAGTATGACACCCGAAAAACTACAATCAATTGCTTTTAAATGGTTTGAAACTTTTAATAATAAAGAGTTAGAAAAACTATTGTCTTTGTACGATGAAGATGCCGTGCATTTTAGTCCAAAACTAAAAATATACAAACCTGACACTAATGGTTTTGTTACGGGTAAAGATGCGTTACGAGAATGGTGGCAAGATGCTTTTGAGCGTTTACCAAGTTTGAACTATAAAGTGAAATCACTTACCGCAAACGGCGACCGTGTTTTTATGGAATATGTCAGAACCGTGAATGGAGAAGAAGATATGCTTGTTGCAGAAGTATTAGACATAAAGGAAAATAAAATAATTGCTTCCCGAGTATATCACGGATAAAAACCGACTTTAAATAAAATAGAAATCCCATTAGCTTTTTGGCCAAATGGGATTTTATTTTTTATAACTATTGCATTTAAATAAAAAAAGCTTCTCGATTGAGAAGCTTTTTTGGTGCGGATAATAGGACTCGAACCTACACGCCTATTAGTACAATTCATTGATTTACAACTCCCCTTAAAAACATTAAAAAAAGAACAAAAATACCAACAAATTCAACAATAATAGCACTTAACACAAATAATTATTTATTGAATGAAATTGAACGTTATTGAACAAGACTGACTAATTACTGACTAAATACTGACTAGAATTTTTTTTCTTCGAATTATTGTCTTAGATTTGAATATCAAAACATTCGAATCATGGCAAAAATTAAATTTTTACTTCAGAGTAAATCCGAAAACGCACAAATCTATATACGTGTTTCAATAAGCCAATTTGTCTCGCTTAAGAAAAAAACAGGTTTTACAATAAACCCTAAAGATTGGAGCACAACTACCGACCGCCCGAAACAAAACAATCCTGAAAACAAAAACACTCACACAAACCTCAACAAATTAGAGACTTTTATTTTTGACCAACTAAACAAAGATTTAGCAAATGGAACTTTAATTGATTCATACTGGCTCGAAACTCAAATAAACGATTGTTTTGGCAGAGTCATAAAAACCGACACTGGTTTATTGATTAATCACATTCAACACATTATCGATAATGCAAACACTCGCAAAGTAAAAACAAACGGTGGATTTAAAATTGGATTAAGTGCAAGCACAATAAAAAACTATACTTTATTCAAAAACATTGTTTCGGAATATCAAACCACAATCAAAAAACAAATTCAGTTTATAGAGATTACAAAACCATTTGTTGACAAGTTCACAAACTGGCTCATTAATACTAAAAAATACTCTACTAATTATTCAGGTAAACAATTAGAGATTTTGAAAACTGTTTGCATCGATGCAGATAAAAATGAAATCCCAGTAACGCCATACTCAAAAACCATCGAGCATTTTAGAGAAAGCGATAACGAACGTTTCATACAAACTTTATCTTTTGAAGAATTGGAGCAAATAAAAAATGCTGATTTTACAGATGTGGAAAAACTTAAAGAGTTTAAAAAAGAAAACCCAGAGCTTACAAAAAACATTTCCATAACGCCCGAAACACTAAACAACGCTAGAAATTGGATTTTAATAGGTTGCGAAATTGGACAACGTGGTGGAGATTTGTTGAATATCACAGAGAAAAATATTAGGAATAAAGGCAAAAGCATTTACTTAGACCTAATACAACAGAAGACTAACAAAAATATAACCATAAGCATTAATGCACCACACGTTATAGATATTATAGAAAATCATTTTCCAAAAAAAACACAACACCAAAAACTAAATAATTTTATAAAGATAGTTTGTAAGTTGACTGGAATTGATACATTAGTTAAAGGCACAAAATTAAACACCAAAACCAATCGTAAAGAACTTGGAATGTTTCCCAAATACGATTTAATGGCATCGCATTGTTTTAGACGTTCTTTTGCAACAAATTATTATAAAAAGATACCAACTGCTATTTTAATAACTATTACTGGTCATTCAAAAGAAAGTTTATTTTTAACTTATATAAACAAACGTGAGGACAAGGATTCTAATGCCGACTTGTACCGACATTTCTATGAAGATTTACATAAAAACAAACAACCTCAACTAAAAGTTATAAAAAACGGTACAAATGACTAACGAAAACTTCACATTACCACCATTACCACCACCTCAAGGACTTGAAACAATAGCAATATTAAAACAACTTTCACAGTCACACCGTTATTTAGCCGAACTCAAAGGAACATCAAAGACAATCCCAAACGAAAGCATTTTGATTAACACTTTGACTTTACAAGAAGCAAAAGACAGTAGCGAAATAGAAAACATTGTAACTACTCACGATGATTTATACAAAGAAAACATCTTAATTCACACGAACCCAGCAACAAAGGAAGTATTCAATTACGCACAGGGTTTAAAGCTAGGCTTTGAAATTGTCCGAAAAGAACAACTTTTATTAAACAAACACATTCTAACTATTCAAAAGGAATTATTAGAAAACAATGCTGGATTTAGAACACAGGCAGGAACTAAATTAGTAAACTCACAAGGTCAAACCGTTTACACTCCACCACAAAGTGCAACCGAAGTTTTGGACTTAATGAGTAACCTTGAAAAGTTTATAAATGACAATGATTTTTCAGATTTAGACCCACTTATAAAAATGGCAATTATTCACTATCAATTTGAAAGCATACACCCATTTTATGATGGCAACGGACGTACTGGACGTATTATAAACATTCTCTATTTGGTTTTGCAAGGGTTGTTAGATATTCCGATTTTGTATTTAAGTCGTTACATTACACAAAACAAAGCCGAATACTATCAAGTATTGCAAGACGTTAGAACTAAAAGCGACTGGGAACATTTGATTTTATATTTTCTTAAAAGTGTTGAGATTACAGCAATACAAACTATTGATTTAATCACAAACATCAATGTTCTTATGCAGAATTACAAAGACAAACTAAGACTAGAATTACCAAAAATTTATAGTCAAGACCTTTTGAATATTTTATTCAAAAACCCTTACACCAAGATCGAATTTTTAGAAAAAGAATTAGGTATTGCAAGACAAACAGCGTCTATTTATTTAGATAAAATTGCATCAATTGGATTGTTAGAAAAAGTAAAAATAAAAAACAGTAATTACTATATGAACAATTCTTTAATTGACTGTTTAACAAATAGCAATGTTAGAGAAACCAATAAAAACTAACATTAGCTATTGACCAATGTTAGAAAAACCAACAAAAACTAACATAGGTTTTAATCTATGTTAGAAAAACGGTAAAATTCGAACACGTTTATAAAAAAGCCGAAATTTAAAATGGAAATAGAAACGTTTATAAAAATTTCGATTATTTATAAATGACAATTATGGTAAAAAAAAGTATTTTAATTTACCTTATTACTTTTTAAAGAAGTGACAGTTTGTTATTCTGGCAACAACCCATACAGGCATTGAGATTCCACAATAAAAATCCATTTGAACTAACTTAAAAGAGATGTTTTACTATACAGAAGTAAACCACAGACACAGGGTACAAATTGCCCCAACCAGTGAAAGAAAAAAATAGAAATTTCAAAAGATTTTAAGAAAAAACATTTTCGACAAGGGGGATACCTCTTTAAAAACTTATTTTCCTTTTCGAACAACAACCCCCTACTTTGTGCATAGTCCTTCATGCCTCTATTTTTTCAAAAAAACATGAAACAGGTTCACTATTCAAAACGATAACTCCCAAAAGCAATAATTACATTTTTTTTATTGATATTTTTAATCCTTGACCGTAAAGAGCAAACTCTTAAAATCTTCCTTATTAATAGATTCAAGAAGAGCTTCATTATCATTACAAGTAATACCTAAGTTTACTTCATATTTTACTTCATCGTTAAAAGTAAAATCATTTTGAAAAACTACACCTTCAAACAATGTTTTTAATTTTTCAGTAAAGCCTTTATATTTTCTAGCCTCATAAAATAAATCATAAGCTAAATTTCGCATAAAAGGACTTAACACATAATCTTCTGGCTTGTCATCATAGAACCTTTTTTTAATCTTCACAACTAATAATCCTTTGTATGTCAAACATTCAATTTGATACTTCTCATTATTTAGAGTTCCAGTTAATATTTTAGCAAACTCTTCTCTTGATTGGTCAAATCCCTTTATGATCTTTGCTATTTTATCCTCAGACTCCCCAGTATCAATCATTTTCTGCACGATTTTTTCTAGTTTTACATCTGTGTTTAGTTTTTCATCAACTGGCTTGTCAGCACGACTTACACTAATAGAATTGTCATTAAGTGTAATTTTTGGGACGTAAACTAACTCTATTGAAGTATTATCAGATTTTTGATTTACTGCAATTTCATATTTAACAGAAGACCACTTAGCAAACCCAATCATTTCCTCATCTTCCTCATCATTTTTACCATATAAATCTGAAATCAAGTTTTTAATCTTTTCAAATAGTTCCTTTGCTTTAATTTCATTCCCGTAAGTACCCTCATATAGTTCTTTTTGAAGCATTATCATTGCAATATTTCCCTTTTTATCAAATACAACTCTTTGCTTGTCAAAATCAATTTCCTTCAAAAAATGATTCTTAGATATTTTACAGATTTCAAATGGAGCAGGATATAAAGGTTTTGCTTGGTCTAAATTAACTCCACTTAAACCAAAATCTTCAACCCTTTTGGTTAAGTCTATACCTAAAAATGCAAAGTCGTTTCTTGAATTATTCGGATAAATTTTTAAAACATTTCTGTCAACTTCAAACTTTCCTAATTTTGAAAGTGCTGATTGACCTAAAAGCAAAGGTGCTGAACTTTCAGAAACAATAGTAGCTGTAACATCTTTCAGAATTAAATCCTTTATCTTAATTTCTTTTAATCTAACTTCTATACCATCCTTTATAGAACCGTCTGCAATTCGATAATTAACCCGTCCAATAAAATCTTCTTTAGTTAATAGTTTTTGCTTAATTAAAAACTCTGCCTCTGTTTTTGATATTGATACATTTGATGCTCCAGTATCAAAAATAAAATTCATCTTTATACCATTTACCTCACAAGGCACGTAATAAACTCCGTTTACCTCATTCATCAAAATTGTTGTTTGAGCAATACTCATACCACTAACTAACATTAGAATTGTTGTAATAATTTTATTCATAGTTAATAATGTCACCCAATACCAAAAGTGGAGTTTAAATTTATATAAAAGAAAAGCACGGTACTTTTGCTATCTTCTTTTCTTATTCTTTTTTTTAAATTCTTGGGTCAATTGCTTCATCAATTTCCAACATAATTGTTTCATCAGGAAATACAATTACTGTTCTATTTTGTTTCATTTTATGAAGTAAATGAGAGCCTAATTTTATAATTTCTTTTTTAAACACCTCAACTTCCAAAGGGAATTTGGGGTAGTTTATAAATTCTAATTTTAAATGTTTTTCATTTTGACCACTTAAAACAATATCGCACTCGGTGACAGATGCACTTAAATAAACACCTGATTCATCAATTCTTTGCTTTTGATACTCTTGAAGCTCATTAATCAAATATTCTTTACTGTAAGAGTCTTCGCTATACCCTATTTGTAATCCAAGTGTTATGACTGCCGAAAAGGTTTGTATTGATTTTGTTTCCATTGCTATTCTCTGGTATATTTAAATATTTCTATTTTACCGAGTCTTAGGTTTTGCACTATAGCAACTACTCTTGTAGAATAAGCTCCCGAAAAAGAATAGGTGATAACAGCATATTTTTGATTAGCCTTCAATTTCGAGTAAAATATATCAGGGTAAAATTCATAATCCTTTCCGTTGGGTTTTTGAAACTTTAAAAAAGTCGTAATACCTGAGATACTTTGGTCGTATAACTCTTTCTCTTCATGTACATAATTAACTGCTTCGAGTTCGTCAAAATCGACACTATAAAACTGGAAATCTAAGTCCAAATAAATCTTAAACAGATTTTTTTTAGCCTTTTTTGTTTTTAAATCGGTCTTGAATTTGGAAATAAATTGAGGTATTTTAAACATAATTTTTCCTTAGTTTTAGGCTCATTGACTTAGCACCTTTACTTGTTTTAGCAAGTTGCTACTGCTAATTAGCAGTTCGTAATGATGTTAAAATCTTTAAAATGAAAACAAAAGCAACCTTAAAATCGTAAAAATTTCACATTCAATGATAAATATAAAACAACTCTCATAACCTTTCTTTAGGTTTTGGCTAGTTCCTCTATTAAAGTTCCCTCTCCACTAATCACGGTACTCCATTTAAGCTTTGTAGCTGTAAATTCAATAACATTGAGCTTATAAACTTCCAAGCCTGCATCTGCTGAATCCCAAGTAATTGTTAGGACATCACCTTTTATAGTCCAACTACATGTATCCGTAATATCTTGACCATTATTTCCAGCCCCCTTATAGAGAAATGTCGCTCTATTATTGGAGGTAAATGTAATTTTATTATAGGAAGTCACAGTATTACTATTTAATTTACTTGATGTAACATTCCAAGAACCAATCAAATCAGCAGATTCAGTTTCTGCGTTAATATTCTCATCGGTTGAGCAAGCAGTTAAGATTACAATGCTGATTAAGCATAAGGCTAATTTTTTTAATATTTTCATTTTAATAAAGTTTTAAATATCTGTTTCAAAGTCATTTTTGAATAAAAAGTAATGTTTTTTAAAAGAACTATTTCAAAAGTAATTATGGGGTTTTGATTAATTTTACGGTTTCCCTCATTGATGCACAAAATAATATAATTTTTACAAATATATAAAAACGGTTGAATACAACCTGACATATTCAATCCTATTTATTTAATCAGACGAAAGTACTTTTCCAAGTATGGAAAAAAGAATTCGTAAATCAGAAATGAGCCCAGAAATTGTACTTTTAGGCAAACGTATTGAGGAGATAATTAAAGAGAAAGGTTTAAAGACTAGAGAGGTGGCTCATGATGCTGATATGGACGTTGAAAACCTAAGGAAATACATTAAAGGAAAGCAAGAGATGAAAATTACCACAATGTTAAAAATTGCAAAGTCACTAAATGTAAGTGTCGAGGAGTTGTTTAATTTTGTGAAAACAAAATAACATTTGTTTTTTATTTAAAAGTTGCTCAAACAAGTTTCAATGTTTTAGTTACTTAAATAAAACTGCCTAATAGATTTTTTAAGAGCACAAATTAGCATGTATAAAAAACACTAAACTCTATTTAAAAAGTTTAGTGTTTTTTTTTATTAAGCAATCACCAGTAAGCTGTTCCAACTCTTGGAGCAACATCAAACTCTTCCTTAAAAACTCCTTTCAAGATTAATTCTAATTGACTTTCGTAATCTACTGTGGTTATCAAACAATCATGCAAACTAAATATTGGAGCTACTCGATAATATTTGGCATTAAACTTTTTAGCCACTTTATCCAACATCAAACAAGATTCCATCTGAAACAAAAGATAAGACAACGACTCGTATCCAAACTTTTTCTTAAACAAAATCAACACATCTAATAGATTTGGAAATTTTGCTCGAAATAGACCTTGAACTTTTTTATAACTTTTTACATCTGCAAAAATCATCGCCAACAAATATTTTTTAGCAATTTTACGAATCTGTTGATACGAACCATTAAATTCATCATTAGAAACCGATTTATACATTCTTTTTAAGTTACAAAATGTAAAACAACTTTTAAAATCATTAATAAACAATTCATAGAATTCACCCGACACACATTTCCCCTCTAACAGCTGCTTCTCAATCACATCAAGGCTTTCGAGAGTTTTTGCAAACATTAGTAGATAGTAACTTTTAATAGGGAAACTGATATTAATATTATCTACTTTAATATGATTATTAATTAAGATAGCTATAAAATAGATAATAGAACTGCTCAAATCCACTTCAACCAGTCTTTTGCCATCGTAAGTTAAAAACCGTCTATAAACCTTAGGCAATTTGGTAATATTGGAATGTAATCTCCCATCTGATTCAGGAACATTATAAATCTTATAACAACCATTTTTTAAATCAACCAATTGATTAAGCTCATTAACATATTTAGCATAGTCTTTATGCTCTGTATATCTTTCTTCACAAAAACATACTGCTTCATCAAAATTGACTTTTAACTTATCTTCATCAAAATACTTACCTAAAAATCTATATTTTCCGTTTCTTACTACACTGGGCAAAATTGTTACGGAATCTTTAACTTTCTTTATAAGTTTAGGGCTTGTTATATATTCCACCTTAAGACGCTGTTTTAGAAAAACAGGATTCAACTTATAACTAAATGGTTTTTCACCTACCACATACCGATTACTATGCAAAACACTTAATTTACTTTCTTCAAATATTGTTTGGCTTTTTCTTCTTGTAACACAGAGGATATCAGACCTCAAGAAATCCATGTGCTTTTTATGTTTTGTATGTGCTACAAGTAGATTTTTTGAATGAATTGGCGTATAAATTTTTTTAACAGCTGAAAAGTTGATTGGCTTGTCAGAATCTTTTTCCTGATGAGCATAAGCTATCTTACTTAATACCAAATGGATTAAATATTTCAAATAGTCTGGGTCAAGATTTTGAGAATGGCCGTTTACTAAACCTTCAATGTCCAATCCCTCTGGTGTCAATACTGCAAATGATTTCATCTAATTATACTAATTAAGTTTCACCATTGCTTTATCGATGTCTGACCTTTTGTAGTAGACCCTATTTGAAATACCATAAGGAGTCAGCACCCCATTTTTATTCCAATGCCATAATGTACTGAGGTCTACTTTTAAGAGTTTAGCCGTCTCTTCTCTGGTCAAGTACTCTTCTTTCGGGGTTGCTTGAAAAAGTCCCGCAAACTCTTTTAAATACGTTTTAATTCCTTTTAGAATCTCTTCTTGTAGCTGTTGAGGTGTTACCTCAATAAGTTGTAATGTTCCCATAATAAAATGTTTTAAATTAAATTCTGGGTACAAGGAACTTTAGGTAATAATTAGGGATTCCCTAAATAAATTGAATGACGTTGAATCTTATAATTTGAATCCTAAATCATCTAATTTCAACTTGATTGCTAAAATCTTTTTACCATTCTCTAATGGATTGTTTTTCTGACTAACACTATCATTGTCAATTGGATTTATTGCTGATTGTACAGAGGTGGCTTTCCCGCCCGTTAATGCACTAATTATAGTTGCTAAAGCATTTTTAGACATATTAAACGGTTCTTTGGAGACTAAATAATCGTATACACCTAACAACTTTAAATAAATGATTTTTTCAGCCAGACTTGTGTCACTTAAATCTAAAGCAGGTTCTTGCTCAATCACCTTTTTAGTTCCTTTTTTAGAAACACTTATTATTTTTCCATACTTATCTTTCAGTACTCTAAAAATAAAGCCTAATGATTCCAATTTATCAATCAGAAACTCCTTTCTTCTGAAAATTGACTTATTTAACTGTGCACTGATTTCCCTTTCCAATATTGAATCAACATTATATTCTAAAGTATCCCTCAATTCCGTTTTTACAAAATGAGATTCATCGTATAAGTCTTTAACATTATCATTAATAAAATTCTCTAATCTTTTAGAATATGTTGATTTATATATACTAAATGGACAACCAATAAAGTAATTCCCCTCCTCTATGTTTTTATCATACTCCTTCTCAAAATTTGTTACTATATCATAACCATAGGAATTTCCAGTATCAGGATTAATTGTGTCTTCAAATTCATAAACACCAAACCTGTAATCATCAAAATCCCAGCCTTGGGTCATTTCATAAATATTACGACTATATTTATCATTTATACTTCTTGTTACTTTAAATTCTGTTGGTATCATTTGTTAATTGTTAGAAGTGGTTCTTAATAATGTTAATTTTGTAGTCCTTTTTTGTTGTAGAAGTCGGAAAACTATACCAAAGTTAAAAAAGTAAACGGAATGAAATTTACATCCCAAGTAAATTAGGTCTTAAAAAAGAGAACAACATTGGATTTCTGAAGTCCAAAAAAACAATAATCATTTAGTCTTTTGAAAGTTACTGACTAAATACTGGCTAGAGTAAAAATAAAAAAACCCTAACTACATAATAGTCAGGGTTTTAAGTGCGGATAATAGGACTCGAACCTACACGCCTTACGGCACCAGATCCTAAGTCTGGCATGTCTACCAATTTCACCATATCCGCGCAATTGTGGGTGCAAAGATAAACATAACTTCCAATTTTCAAAGTAAATTTCACAAAAAATATTCATACTCTTTTTTGTACTTTTGAAATATAAACAAAATCAATAATGGAAAATATAAAATCATACGTTCAACAACACAAAGATCGTTTCATAAACGAATTAATTGAATTATTGAAAATCCCATCCGTAAGTGCCGACACTGCTTATTCTCAAGATGTTATCGACACCGCTGAGGCCGTAAAAGTAAGTTTAGAAAAAGCAGGCTGCGATTTTGTTGAGATTTGCGACACACCAGGTTACCCAATTGTTTACGGTGAAAAAATTATTGATAAATCACTTCCTACAGTTCTAGTTTATGGCCATTATGATGTACAACCACCAGATCCAATGGAATTATGGACCTCCCCCCCATTTGAACCCGTCATCAAAAAAACCGAAATTCATCCTGAAGGTGCCATTTTTGCCCGAGGATCTTGTGATGATAAAGGTCAAATGTACATGCACGTAAAAGCATTGGAATACATGGTTCAATCCAATACTTTGCCTTGCAATGTAAAATTCATGATTGAAGGCGAAGAAGAAGTGGGTTCCAAAAGCTTGAGTTGGTTTGTGGAACGCAATCAAGAAAAACTAAAAAACGATGTGATTTTAATTTCTGATACGGGAATGATTTCAAATCAACAACCTTCCATTACGACTGGCTTACGTGGATTAAGTTATGTAGAAGTTGAAGTTACGGGGCCTAATCGTGATTTGCATTCCGGCTTGTATGGTGGTGCGGTGGCCAATCCCATCAACATTTTGGCAAAAATGATTGCTTCGCTGCATGATGATGACAATCACATTACCATTCCGGGCTTTTATGATAAAGTTCAGGAATTATCTCTTGAAGAAAGAGCCGAAATGGCCAAAGCGCCTTTCAATTTAGACGATTATAAAAAAGCACTCGACTTAAATGATGTTTATGGCGAAAAAGGATATGTAACCAATGAAAGAAATTCGATTCGCCCTACACTAGACGTTAACGGAATCTGGGGAGGTTACACTGGTGAAGGAGCTAAAACGGTAATTGCGAGTAAGGCTTTCGCCAAAATCTCGATGCGATTAGTCCCTAACCAAGATTGGGAAGAAATCACCGAACTGTTCACCAAACATTTTATCAGCATTGCTCCAGCCGGCGTTACCGTAAAAGTAAAACCACATCATGGCGGACAAGGGTATGTGACACCAATAGACAGCATAGGCTATAAAGCCGCAAATATGGCATATACCGAGACTTTTGGAATTCCTGCAATTCCAGTGCGTTCCGGAGGAAGTATTCCTATAGTAGCCTTATTTGAGAAAGAACTGAAAAGCAAAACCATCCTAATGGGATTTGGTCTGGACAGCGATGCCATTCATTCTCCAAACGAACATTTTGGAATATTCAATTATTTGAAAGGAATTGAAACTATTCCGTTGTTTTATAAATATTTTGTGGAATTGAGCAAGTAGCATTTTGCCACAAAGAAAATTCATTAAATCCGTTCTCAAATGAGCGGATTTTTTTTGGTCGTTAAGTCCAAAATGGATTCCAGGTAAAGAAAATAAAGAACCAGTTAGAGTAAAATACAGCTTACCAATAACAATCCAAGCAAAGTAATCTTCTTTCTAAAAAATAATACCCAATCGCTCATATTTACAGACAATCGTTAGCGCGGTCGCGGTTGGGTTAGCTGCTGGCAGTTTTGAATTTCTCAATCAATGTATTAATATTTTCTTTATTTCTACCCATTGAAACAATAGACGCTTTTTTTTCAGGATCACAAATACTATTTACTAATATTTTAGAATTGTCAAATATAATTGTAATTTGCTCGCCCCAACTTCCTGTGTTCCAATTTGGATAAGTTTTAAATATTAATATTTCTTTATTGATTATCTCTGGATACCATTTTAATTCTTTTACTATTTGCTCTATAATTTCTTCGACTTTATCTTTTGATAGGTCGGTTTCTATTGTTATCAATTTCAGTCTATTTTTTTGTATAACATAAAATACACCCGCAACTATTGCAAATGGTAAAGTAACTTTAAACATTTCTTCAGGACTTCTTACTCCATTGTAATTATGAAGAATATGTTTTTGAATAAAGCTGTATATATTTAATACAAAAGGTATCAACAAAAATATAACAATCATATAATGGGTCAGTAAATCCATGAATTTCATTTTCAGCTTACCAGTTCTTATCATTATGGGTACCCATTCTTTCTTCATATACTATAGTTGATGTTATACGGTCGTCTTTCTGCTTTCAGTTAAGAAACAAAACCTGCTTATATACACCCTAATACGGATAGAGCGACGAAGGTTTGTTTCGTTTTATGTATCTCCAAATATAATTAAATCTTCTTACAATTAACCAAAACGACTTCGAATCAATTGAATGCTTTGCGTGAGGGATGGCAGCGAAAATCCTTTATGTTTTTTTCTTTAAAAACATAAAGATTGCAGCGTACAGCCCGACCCGAAGTTTTTACGGAGGGTCACGCCCAAATAATACATATTCGATGAGTGATGTATATAAAAAAATCCGCAACTCTCTTGGTTATCGAGTACTGCGGATTTATCAAACTAAAAAATCTAAAAAACTACTAATTAAAATCTTTATCAGGGTTATAACCCAAGTAAGGCATTGCTTGTTCCTTGAAAACAACACCATATTCTTCCAGTTCTTTCAAAATAGGTAAATACACTTCTTTACGAATAGGAAGTTGCACACCCGGAGTCGTAATTTTACCATTCAATATCAATAATGTGGCCATAGCAACCGGTAAACCAACGGTTTTTGCCATAGCAGTATAAGTCTGGTCTTCACCAATACAAACCATTTTTGAATCTATTTGCTCTTTTTTACCATTTAACTCGTACCCAAATTTATGGTACATGACAATCATATCTTTGTCTTTAGGCTGAAGCGTCCAGCTATCACTTAGGATTTTTTCCAGAATTTGTGCTGGAGTAGCCTTTTTCAAACCTACTTTTTTATTGCGATTGAACAAATCCAGTTCCAAAAGTTTGTCCCACATGATATCATCTTGGTCGATTTTAAGAATCAAACGCATTTTGATTTCTACAGAATCCGTTGGATGATAGGGTAAAAAAGAATTCACAAATTCTCGGTAACTCATGTTTTCCGAATCTTCCATAATATAACTGTCATCCGTCATTCCCAATTGCACAAACATATTCCATGCTTTGGAAAATCCTACTTTTCGAATGGTCCCTCTATATAAGGTAAGAACATCATCGAGTCCATAAACACTACGATACTTCAGCGAATCTCTGTTGGAATAGGCTTCAAATCGACCGTAATCTTCGACTTCCAGAAATTCAGTTCTGCGAAATAAATTACAATACGGAATGTATTTATATGCCCCTTCCTGAATAAACTTCGCTGCTCCGCCCTGCCCTGCCAAAACCACATTTCGCGGTGCCCAAGTAAATTTATAATTCCAAAGATTATTGTCAGACTCAGGTGCTACCAGTCCACCGCAGAAAGATTCAAACAAAAGCATTTTACCTCCTTTATCCTTAATTTCATCAATAACTTTCATGGCGCTCATGTGATCTATTCCCGGATCCAGACCAATTTCATTCATGAAAATCAAGTTATTTTCTTTTGCCAAAGCATCCAATTCTTGCATGGCATCACTAACATAAGAGGCCGTAACTAAGTGTTTTTTATAAACAACACAATCTCTTGCTACTTCAATATGTAAATGCGCGGGCAACATGGAGATAACAATACTGGCTTTTTGAATGGCTTGTTTTCTTTGATTTTCATCAAAAATATCTAAGGCAATTGGCGTTGCATTAGGGTGATTATTGGTTTTCTTTTCAGCCAAATCCAATGATAAATCTCCAATAATCAGATGGAGATTCTCCTTTTCTGATTTATTTAAAAGATATTGTATCAACGACGATGCTGATCTTCCTGCTCCAATGATTAAAATTATTCTCATAATTACATAAATATAACACAAATATACAATATTGTTGTATTTATAACAAATAGTATTTTACTAAAACATTCAAATATTTTTACAAAGCACCCTAAAATCACTAAAACATCCCATTTATAAAAAATCAAGCCTTAAAAAAGAATCTTGATAATTTCTTTTACAATGAGTAGATAAGAGATACTTTTGTGTGGCAAATAAATTAAAAAAATGGATAAGAAAATAATTTCAACAGGAGCAATATTTGGGATGATAGCGATAATTTTAGGAGCATTTGGCGCACATGCCCTAAAAAAAGTACTGTCTCTGGAACAACTTTCCACTTTTGAGACAGGAGTACGCTATCAAATGTACCATGCCGTCTTTTTATTATTTATTGGACTGACAAATGAACTATCCCAAAAAGCAAAAAAAACAATCTATTTTTTAGTCCTTTTTGGAGTAATTTTATTTTCAGGATCGATTTATTTATTGGCAACAAATGATCTGACTTCTTTTGATTTTAAGGTCATCGGATTTGTGACACCCATCGGCGGACTCCTATTAATACTGGCCTGGGTAGTTTTATTAATGAATATTATTAATAAAAAATCATAAAATCAAGATAATCAAATCCTATCTGAAATATAATTTCTACTTTTGCAGTCTATAAAACAAACACACACAACATCAAATTTATGGACAATAACATCCTTTTCTCGCAATCGATTTCGTTAAAAGACTTAGGAATTGAAAATGCAAAAGTTAATTACCAATTATCCCCAGACGAATTACATGAAATTACAATAAAATCTGGTCAAGGAGTGGAGAGCTCTACAGGAGCATTAGCAATTAATACGGGTGAATATACCGGACGGTCGCCATTAGATCGTTTTATTGTAAAAGACAGCATAACTGAAGACCAAGTTTGGTGGGGGAAAGTAAACATTCCTTTCGAATCAGATGCTTTTGAAGCTTTGTACAAAAAAGTTACTGCTTATTTATCCCATAAAGAAGTTTTCGTTAGAGACTCGTATGTATGTGCTGATCCTAATTACAGATTAAATGTGAGAGTTGTCACTGAAACGGCTTGGGCAAATTTATTTTGCTACAATATGTTTTTGAGACCCGAAACAGAAGAACTTTCACACTTTTCTCCAGAATGGACCTTACTTTGTGTACCAAGTTTCCTTGCAGATCCAGCAATTGACGGTACACGTCAAAGCAATTTTGCTATATTAGACTTTACAAGAAAAGTAGTTCTGATAGGTGGTACAGGATATACAGGTGAAATGAAAAAAGGAATTTTCTCTGCTTTGAATTTTATCTTGCCTGTTTTTAAAAATACATTACCAATGCATTGCAGCGCTAATGTAGGTGATGAAGGAGATACCGCTATTTTCTTTGGTTTATCAGGAACTGGTAAAACAACTTTATCAGCCGATCCAAAAAGAAAACTTATTGGAGATGATGAACATGGGTGGACGAATGAAAACACTGTTTTCAATTTTGAAGGAGGCTGCTATGCCAAAGTAGTAAACCTTTCTGAAGAAAATGAACCAGATATTTTTAGAGCCATTAAAAAAGGAGCCATTTTAGAAAATGTAATTTTCAAAGATGGGACTAATGAAGTTGATTTTCAAGATGTTTTCATAACACCAAATACAAGAGTTAGTTATCCTATTTACCATATTGATAACATTCAACCCGGTTCTATTGGGAAAAATCCAAAAAACATCTTCTTCTTAACTGCAGATTCTTTTGGAATTTTACCTCCAATTTCTAAACTAACACCAGGTCAGGCCGCGTACCACTTTATTTCTGGATATACCGCAAAAGTTGCCGGAACCGAAGCTGGAGTAACGGAGCCTCAACCTAATTTTTCTGCTTGTTTTGGTGCGCCTTTTATGCCGTTACACCCAACAAAATATGCCGAAATGTTAAGCAAAAAAATGAAAGATGCCAATGTAAAAGTTTGGTTGATCAATACCGGCTGGACAGGAGGACCTTATGGAATAGGAAACCGAATGAAACTGAAATATACTCGTGCTATGATTACTGCGGCATTAAACGGAGAATTAGATGATGTGACGTATGAAAATCACACAGTATTCGGAATTGCAACACCACAATCGTGTCCTAATGTTCCCAGCGAAATATTGAATCCTAGAAATACTTGGGAAGATCCGGAACTATACGATAAAAAAGCGGCTGAATTAGCTCAGAAATTCAAAGCTAACTTCGCCAAATTTGAAGAATTTGCTAATGCCGAAATTATGGCAGGAGCTCCTTTAGCATAAATTATTATTAATTCAAAAACCAAAAAGCTGTTCATTACGAACAGCTTTTTTTATGCATAAAAAATGCTAAACAAAAACAAACCAAGTATTTATACCATTATTTAAAATTTGGCGTTAAATTTGTTATCATCACACGAGCCTAAAAGGCGAACTGGCAAAGCAATCAATCAAAACTCAATCAATCATGTTAAAACAATTTTTCATCCTCTGTTCCGGAGCCGACAAAAATCTCCTTGAAGGCTGTTCCGAAGGCGAACAAACCAAATATGTTGGTATTGGCGCCACCGTTTTCTTTACTGCCGTCATGGCTTTTATTGCCAGTGGGTATGCACTTTTTACTGTTTTCGACAATGTGTATCCCGCTTTACTCTTTGGATTAGTTTGGAGTTTACTTATTTTCAATTTGGATCGTTTTATTGTTTCTACCATTCGAAAAAGAGACCAATTTGGAAGTGAATTTCTACAAGCAACACCCCGAATTATTTTGGCGGTAATCATTGCCATAGTAATTTCAAAACCATTGGAAATTAAAATTTTCGAAAAAGAAATCAATACCGTTTTATTGAAAGAGAAAAACGCCATGGCTTTGAATAACAAAAAGGAAGTGGCTAATTATTTCAAATCGGATTTAGACAAAAATAAAGCTGACATAGCGAGTTTAAAATCAGAAATCAACAAGAAGGAAAAAGAAGTCAATACGCTCTACGAAACCTATATTACTGAGGCCGAAGGAACTGCCGGAACCAAAAAATTAGGCAAAGGCCCCGTTTTTAAAGAAAAAATAGCCAAACATGATTTGGTTAAGAAAGAACTGGATACCTTACAAAAAACTAACTTAGCCAAAATTGCTGAAATGGAGCTGAAATCCAAAACACTTCAAGCAGATTTAGACAAAAAAGTAACCGAAACCCAACCCATAATTGATGGATTTGACGGTTTAATGGCACGAATCAATGCGTTGAATAAATTACCTTGGTTGCCTTCCTTTTTTATCATGCTGTTATTTCTGGCAATCGAAACGTCCCCAATTATTGCTAAATTGTTATCCCCAAAAGGAGAATATGATTTTAAACTGGAAGATTTGGAAACGGCTCTAAAAGCTACTTTGGATCAAGACAAATACCAACGAAGTTTACTGGTAAAAACCAGTGCTTCTATGCACGATAAAGTCTATGAAGATATTGCTCAAGATAAAAACCTATACGACTTGCAACGCAAGAAAGCGACCGAATTGCTGGAATTACAAGCCCATAATTTTGTAGAAAAACAGAAAAGAACTTTATAATAAAAACAAACCCGACATGCTTTAAACAGGTCGGGTTTTCTATTTTTTTTAAACTTCTAAATTCTGACTTCCAAACTACATATAACTCAAAATTTCTTTTTTGAAAGCATCATATTCGCCTTGCAAAATCAATCCGTTATCTAGTAATTTTTTATAATTCTGCAGTTTTTCAAAAAGTTCATCCTGCGACAATCCACTTAGTCCATTTTCCTTTGGAGTTTCAGCCGGAGTATTAAACTGCTCGTTTTCCATAGTATAAACTGGTGGCGTTACTGGCATTATTTCGGCAAAACTGGTAACTTCTTCCGTTTCCATTTCTTCAATAATTTCCACTTCTTCAATTGGCGCAACGGAAACTTCATCAATTATTGCTGCATTTGAAACTGTGCTACCTTTCAAAATATCCAATTGTTCTTTGGCGTAAGTAAATATTTTACGAGCTTGAATTTTAGGAATATAATCAATCGAAACCTCCATATTGGTTCTCGTCGTAAAAGAAAACTCTGAACCCAGAATATTTTCTTTTACAAAAGTTCCTTCTATTTCGTCCCAAGTGTAATCAATAAAATTCATGGAAAGTCCCAGATTTTTTGGCTGACAAATGATGATTCTTTTATTCGTCATCACAATACTATCAGGTAAAACGGTAATAGCTGGTTTTTTTTGAACAGCAATATATCCGATTTCTTCATTCTTCATCAATAAATCACTCAATTTTGAAGCGATTTTTTCGATGGCTTTAGGATCTTGTTCTTCGTTTAAAAACTTCTTAAATTGTTCTTTCATATTATATGCTGAATTTATTCAGTATGTATTTATAATTTTTATTCTAATTTTCTTCGCAAAAGTAATGCCTAATTTTCTAATTCTTGAATTTCGCTCTGCATTTTCTTTGTTAAACTTTTGAAAACCAATTCGTAGGAATGATCTATCAGTTCTTTGAAAAGGGCATCTTGAACATCTCTATTTACTGCAATCGTGTTCCAATGCATTTTATTCATGTGAAATCCCGGTTGAATAGCATCATATTCAGCTCTCAATTCCTGAGCGCGCTCCGGATCACATTTCAAATTCACTGCTGGCTGTCCTTTTTCCCATTGGTTTAATGACGACAAAGCAAATATTTTACCCCCTACTTTAAAGACTAAAGTATCTTCATCAAAAGGGAAATGTTCGGTCACTCCTTTTTTAGAAAGACAGTATTCGTAATACGTTTCTAGATTCATCTTTTATTTTTTTCCTATTTCTCCCAAATGAGTGTACTTAAAACCCGTTTCATATTTCAATCCATAACCAAACATTCGGTCCATTGAAGAGTGAGTAAATAGCATTATTCCTGAAAGTTGAAGCAGTGAATTCGAAAAATAGATTCCAACAAGATATAATGCAATCGCTATTCCTCTATGATGAAACAAATTATAGCATAAAGCACCTGTATTATTTCCAAAAACATATCCAATCATAGACAAATCTGGAACTAAAATTAAACCCAAAAACCACCACCAAGCGTAATCCAATTGATTAAAAAAATAAATTCCAAGCACAAATAATCCTAATTCTTCGAGTTTAATAATTGTTTTCATTTGATGATTTTCTCCATTAATTTTTCAGGATGGGCCAGTAATTTAAAACCAAATTTCTCATATAAAAAATGAGCATCTGATGTAGCTAATCGCCAAATTTTAACCTCTTTTAGTTTAGGCTCCGTCATCATACTGTTTATTAGAATAGAGGAATATCCTTTACCTCGATGCTCTTCAGCAATAAAAACATCCATTAAATAAGCAAAAACGACATAGTCCGTAATAACTCGTGCAAAACCAATTTGTTTGTCATTTAAATAAATTCCAAAACAAAATGAATTATCAATTGTAATTTGAACTTCGGTCATTGTTCTCCCTGCAGCCCAATAAATATCTTTCAGAAACTGTTGAATAAACGGAACATCTAACTTATTTTTATCTGTTGAAACGGACACGAGCCCATAAGGCGAACTGGCGGAGCATATCATATTTTATATAATATCGGTTTACTTGGACTCGCATCATTTTCGAAAGAAGCAATTTGCAAATTCAACAAATAACTTCCATCTTTTACTTCGTTCGGGACAAAAATCATCTCGGTAATCGTGCAATCCAATCGGGCATCTGCATTCAGGTTATTGACATCTTTCACATTCCAAAACGCTTTGTGTGCCAATAATTTACCTTCATCATGCTCTTTGTCGACACTTGGCAAATCAATAAGTAAATGCTGAATCCCGCTTTCGCGAATGAAACGCGCAGCATTTTCATCCAGATAAGGCGGATTCGTATTTGAATATTTCAATTGTTTTTTTGATTCTAAATTGGGAATTGTTCGAATGATAATCGCTTCTCTTGGAATACCTAACTTCAATGTCAGATCGAGCGCAGTCGAGATGCTATCCAAAGTAATCACCAAATCTTCACCTTGTCTTTCTGGCACAACCGAAATCAATTCTGCCAAAAAGAAAAACTGTTTCAACGACTGATTGATGCTGTAAAATTCTCGTGTAATATGCCCCAGACATTCGGTATGGGTTCCATGCCCGTGTGGATTGAAGAAAATGTTGTTAAAATTGGTAGATGACTTTCCTTCCGAAACTTTGCCAATCCAATCTCCAAAAACGACGGGTTCAATGGCCGGTTTCTCGATATACCAAGCAATTGGATTTTCATCGGTATTCGTCAACGGAATCGAAATATCAATGGGTTTTGATAGATCTACTTTGAAGTTATCAATAGTTGCAATCATAATAATTTAACCACAAAGGGCACTAAGATTATCACCAAGGTCACAAAGAATAGTGGACATTGCGCCATCTTTGTGTGCTTAGTGGTTGTATGTTATTTCAAATTTAAGTAAAACAAATCACTTGCAATTCCATCTGTCAAAAACTTTCCTTTTTTGGTAGGTTTTAAAATGTTGTTTTCAATAAAAACTAAATCATCCTCAAGGAATTTCTGAGTCTGTTTATTAAGATACTCCAAATATTCACTTCCAAATTCGGTTTCGACTCGCTGCAGCGAGACGCCCCAAATCGTTCGCAAACCCGTCATAACATATTCGTTATAACGATCAGCAACTGAAAGAATTTCTATTTCATTAGGTAATTTATTTTCTTGAATGGATTTCAAATAAATCGAATTATTCGATACATTCCAACTTCGGGAAACACCATTATAACTGTGTGCCGAAGGACCAATTCCAATGTATTTTTTTCCCAACCAATACGCCGAATTGTTCTTGGAAAAGTAATTGGCTTTTCCAAAATTCGATAATTCATAATGAATAAAATCATTGGCTTCGAGCGTTTCAACCAAAATAGCAAAATGCTCTTCGGCGACTTCATCTTTAGGAGCAGCAATTTTTCCGGTTTTAATCAATTTGTACAATGCCGTTTTTGGTTCCACCGTCAAGGCATAACTCGAAATATGCGGAATCCCAAATGACAAAGCTGTTTCAATGTTTTGTTTCCATTTCTCGTTGCTCATCCCCGGAATTCCATATATCAAATCGAGGGAAATGTTATCAAAATACTGGGTAGCTTCTACCAAACATTTTTTGGCTTCCGCCGAATTATGAGCGCGATTCATCAGTTGTAAATCTTCTTCAAAAAACGACTGAATCCCTATGCTTAGACGATTGATTGGGCTTTTAGACAATTCGATTATTCGTTCCCTTGACAAATCATCAGGATTGGCTTCAAGCGTGATTTCTGGATTTTCTGAAACTTTATAATTGCTATAAACTGCCGCGATTAAAAATTCAATTTCTTCGGATGTTAAAACACTTGGCGTTCCACCACCAAAATAAATGGTTTCCACTCCCGAGAATTCGGGATCGTTTTCAAACTCACTTTTACGCATTTGCAATTCCTTGGCAATAGCCAAAACCATCTCTTCTTTCTTCTTCATCGAAGTCGAAAAATGGAAATCGCAGTAATGACACGCCTGCTTGCAAAAAGGGATATGGATGTAGATTCCGCTCATAAATTAGTGTTCAGTGTTCAGTTTTTAGTGGTCAGTTTTAAGGAAGTGGTCAGTGGTCAGGTTTTTAGTGATCAGTCAAAAGGAATTTGTCAGTAAATCAGTTTTTTTAATTGCTCGAATATTTACTGAACATTAATAATCTGAACACTGATTACTCCTTTTTCACTCCAAACTTCTCAGGATTCAATATCATATAATTAATAAGTTTTCCAATTTCTAAACTTTCAGAAACAAATTCCTGATAAATACCTTCAGAAATATATTTACAAGACACCGCAAACTCTAACCAAACTTGAGTTTCTGAATTTTCCCCATCAGAATCAGTCAACTTACTATAAAAATGTTTTGGATAAATCCTTTTTCTATATGCTTCAGCAATAGTTGCAGGAGTACTCCTTGAAGAACGCCGAATTTGATCCGTTAATGAATAGGTTTCTTCCTTTGGAAATGATTTTGTTATTTCAAAAATCTTCATTGCTAATGCAAATGATTTTTTATAGGCCAATAAATCTTGAAATCTCATATATACATTTTAAAAACTGATCACTCTAATTTAATCAAAACTACTGATTATAAAAATCTGAACACTGAACACTACTTTTTAACTCGTTCTTCGTTTTGTTTCACAAATGCATCCCAACCGGTATAACTTTTCTCCCCAACCACTTTTCCGGAATTGAAAAAATGACAAACCGCCGCTGCTAATCCATCGGTGCTATCGAGGTTTTTTGGTAATTCTTTCAAACCTAATAATTGTTGGAGCATTTTGGCCACTTGCTCTTTGCTGGCGTTTCCGTTACCGGTAATTGCCATTTTTATTTTCTTGGGTTCATATTCGGTAATGGGAATATCTCTCGAAAGTCCTGCTGCCATGGCCACTCCTTGTGCGCGTCCCAACTTCAGCATTGATTGCACGTTTTTACCAAAGAAAGGTGCTTCAATCGCAATTTCATCTGGATTATGGGTATCGATTAACTCAATGGTCCGTTCGAAAATGATTTTCAGTTTTTGGTAATGATTGTCATATTTGGACAATTGCAGTTCGTTCAATTGCAAGAACACCATTTTTTTATTGACAATTTTTATCAATCCAAAACCCATAATCGTTGTCCCCGGGTCGATTCCCAATATGATGCGCTCGTTTGCCAATTTAAATTTGTTATTTTGCAGTAATGATTACAATTCCTCACAAAGCTAAGCAATTCCTCGTTCTTATAATCAAAGTTTTGATTGTGGGTGGCGCATTCTATTTTATTTACAATCAATTGGCGAATAACGACAAACTGGATTGGCAAAAATTCATCGTTTTATTCCATAAAAATCAGTCGATTAGTGGAATTGCCTTTATTTTGTTACTGAGTGTTTTGAATCGGTTTTTTGAAATTTTGAAATGGCAGAATTTGGTCGGATTTATCAATAAAATAACTTTAGGCGAAGCAACCAAGCAAGTTCTTGGTGCACTGACTGCCGGGCTGTTTACTCCAAATGGTGTAGGCGAATATGCCGGAAAAGCACTATTTTTCGATAAAAAAGACACTAAAAAAATCCTTTTTTTAAACCTGATTTGCAACGGAATCCAAATGATTTTGACCGTTATTTTTGGAATTTTCGGTTTATTGTATTTCAATGCACAGTACAATGTGATTACCCCAAAAACCGTTGGGCTACTTTTTGGATTGCTGATACTGGTATTTCTTGTTTCTTTTCTCTTGAAAAAATTCACAATCAAGGGTTATTCCATCGAAAGACTGATTCAAAAAATTAACGAAATTCCAAAACCCATTCATCAAAAAAACATCTTTTTAGCGATTTGTCGATTCTTGGTTTTTTCACACCAATATTATTTTTTATTTCTGGCTTTTGATGTTGATTTGCCTTATTTAACAGTCATTGCCACAATCACAAGTGTTTATTTTTTAGCTTCCTCCTTACCCACTTTCCAGTTTTTAGATTTTGCTGTAAAAGGAAGTGTAGCGGTTTATTTCTTTGGAATTCTTGGCGTAAACGAATGGATAGTAATTTTTGTAACCACGCTCATGTGGTTTCTGAATGTAGTTTTACCGGTAGTTATTGGCAGTTATTATGTATTGAGTTTTAAAACTAAAAATCCAATATGATTTTTGTGTTATACTTCATTATAATCCTCTATTGCTTAGCGATTGTCTTCCTAATTTACGGTTTCACCAAAGTAAATACTATCGATTACATAGGCTTAACGCCAAAAACTAAATTCTCAATTATCGTTCCTTTTCGAAATGAAGCGGAGAATCTACCTATTTTATTAGACAGTTTATCCAAGTTGAATTATCCGATGGAATTGTTTGAAGTAATTTTGGTCGATGACGAATCCGAGGAAAGATTTCAAATTTCAAATTTCAGGTTTCAGGTCTCCATTATAAAGAATATCCGGGTTTCGAATTCACCCAAGAAAGATGCGATTGTAACCGCAATGCAAATCGTAAATACGGATTGGATTATTACCACTGATGCCGATTGCACAGTCAATAAAAACTGGTTATTGACATTGGATAATTACATTCAGCTACATGATGTTGTGATGATTGCCGGGGCTGTTACGTATGATTGTGATGATTCATTTCTGCATCATTTCCAACAATTGGATTTTGCCAGTTTACAAGGAGCCACAATAGGAAGTTTTGGAATTAAAAAAGGATTTATGTGTAATGGCGCTAATTTTACCTACACGAAATCACTCTTTCAGGAACTAAATGCCTTTAATGGAAATGATGGGATTGCAAGTGGCGACGATGTTTTCCTGTTGCAAAAAGCAATGCTCTCCCGAAACTTCGGGACTGAAAAAGTCCACTATTTGAAATCTAAAAACAACATTGTCATTACAAAACCATTGAATGATTGGAAATCGCTTTTCTATCAAAGAGTACGTTGGGCTTCGAAAACAAGTTCGTATCAAAGTACTTTCGGAAAAGGATTGGGAATGTTAGTTTTCGGGGGGAATTTGTGTTTGGTATTTGGCCTTAGCTTTTGGATATTAGGTTTAGTTTCGTTTCCAAATATCTTTTTGTTATTCGTATTGAAATTTTCAGTTGATGCAGTTTTGATTTACAAGGCCAATCATTTTTTGAATAAAAGCAAAATACGCTATTTGGTTTTAAGCAGTTTGTTGTATCCATTTTTTAGCACGAGTGTGGCTTTGTATTCGTTGTTTGGCAAATATGAATGGAAGGGGAGAAAATTTTAGATTGCAGATTTTTGATTTCTGAAACGATACTTCTTGTTTTACACTAAAGCCCTAGCCCAGATAGAAGTGAAAATCCTTAATGTTTTTTCTTTAAAAACATTAAGATTGCAACGAATAGCTGGAAATAGCTCCTAGAAAACTACTCTACTTTAAGAATAACAGGAAGAATAAATTGTGTTTTTACAGGAATTCCGCGTTTGATGGCTGGATTCACTTTTGGAAAATCAACCAAACGCACTTTTAGGATGCTGTCAATTTTGATTCTGTCGTAAGCCACCGAATCTTTTGGAAATTGTGGTTCGAATTGCATTGTGGCGTTAGGAAAAATAGTGACTTTTACTTCAATCGTGTCCAATTCCGGATAAAGAACCGAAAGGGTATCAACGCTCAGTTTTTCCTGAATCAACTGTGTCAGAACTTCAAAAAAACATTGCTGGCGTTCCGTTTTATTCTCAATTTTTTCACAATCTACAACCGACGGGTATTCATCGACTTCTTTCCAGTTGATGGATTTCAGTTCCTTTTGCAACAATTCCTTTTCCGAAGGCACTTGCTTTTCGAAATACTGACAGGAATTAAAAAGTATAATTACTAAAAAAAGGTAATAGTGCTTCAAGGTTTTGTTTTTCAATTGAACTAATATTTTATAAAAATACAATTATTTTTTTTGAGTTGCTTTAGAAAGCAAATAATCTTCGTAGGTTTCAGCAAACCATTTCTTTTTGTTTTCGGAAGCAATTTCTTTTTGGTCTGGATATAATGCCGCCAATCGATCTGAAAAAATTGCAATCTGAATGGTGTATTTATAGAATTCTTCTTTTGTTAATACTAAATTGGGATTGGTTTTTTTATCGAAAAATTCGAAAAAAAGTGCGTCAAACTGTTTCAAAGAAAAATTTAATACTTTTACTTTATTGGCATTGTATAACGTTTCTTTCAAAAGGGCATCAGCAGTATTCACCTTTTTCTCTTGAGCTTGTAAAGACTCCTGAGAAACCATGGAAAATAGCCCAATGTAAAATACTAAAATTATTTTTCTCATATCGTTCAGAAATAGACATTACTTCTTTATTTTTCAAAATTACTAAAATAATTCTATGGATATAGTACTTTTAATTCTTGGTTTTTCTTGTATGATTACAGGCATTTTCGGGAGTATTTTACCTGTTTTACCTGGACCAAGTATCAGCTGGGTTGGTTTACTGTTGCTTTATTTCACGAATGCAGTTCCGGCTAATTATTGGATTCTTGGAATTGCCTTATTGATTACTGTCGTTATTTCTGTTTTGGATTATGTAATTCCTTCCAGAGGAACCAAAAAATTCGGTGGTAGTTCCTATGGTATTTGGGGAACAAATATTGGTTTGATTATCGGAATTATTGCTCCTATTCCTTTTGGTTTTCTTTTAGGACCTTTTGTTGGCGCTTTAATTGGAGAACTTATTTTCGATTCTAAAGACCATAAACGAGCTTTGAAAGCAGCCACAGGATCATTTATTGGCTTACTGGCTTCCAGTTTTATGAAATTTGTGGTTTGCGTGATGTATTTAGGATTGTTTCTTACGATTGTCTGGCAGTATAAATCAGCACTGTTTTAGATTACTGCCACATAAAAAAATTCATAAATTTAATATTATATCGTTATTGCCCAATAAAAACTGTAAATAATGCTACATCTCAACTAGTACAGCCCCTAAGATACATTTTCAAACTGTTGGGCTTAAATTTTATGGATATACTAATTTAGCATGAGGGCAGAGTTAAGATAAAAACAGTCGAATTGAGTAATGATCAAAAATCACTGAGCTATCCAGGGAACTCGATATACGCGTTTCAATGCTATAAAAATGGCACAAAGATTATGAAAAATTTGGCTCAAGCAGAAAACGCAATTGTTGATAATGCAGTAGTAGAAAGTTTCTTTAAATCATTAAAACCGAATTAATTTACGATAACAAATTCATTTCTAAAAAACAAATGAAACTAGAAATCTTTGAATACATCGGAATTTGGTACAACAAAAAAGAAGGCATTCAGCTTTGTATTATGCAACTATTGACGAATTTAATTACAAAAATCTAGCTTAACTTGATATCCATTTTTATTTGCATATCCAGTAAAATACTTTTCTTTAAATCAACGAGACTATAAGGCAAAAAAATCCTATTCAAATAATGAATAGGATTTAATAGAATCTGAAACGAGTCCAGATTAAAGAAAGGCGACGAACCGAGGCTGAAAGTCGAACATGTCGTACTGCTGTAAAACAAAAAAGCCTATCTTTTCAGATAGGCTTTTCAAAGAAAGGCGACGACATACTCTCCCACATAACTGCAGTACCATCTGCGCAGGCGGGCTTAACTACTC